>PXPT01000150.1 GCA_003021505.1 Cyanobacteria bacterium QS_4_48_99
TCCGTCACTTTCTTTTTCCAAAAAGCTGAGTAATCATCTCGGCGCGATTGGGGACTTGATCCACCACTACCATGCCACGCTTACCACCTGAGTCATTACCATGCATTACTACCCCTCCGCACCTCAGCACCTCCTCACCCCTTTTAAATATTGTTTTGTCACAATTGCGTTAAGAATGACTAAGTAGTTGTTGAGTTTTACCCATGTCTAATGCCCAGGAAACGGTTAAGCATACGAATGAAGCTGTCTTAGATGCTTTGCAAGAATTAATTGCGGTGGTGGCACAGTTGCGATCGCCTCAAGGGGGTTGTCCTTGGGATTTAGCACAAACGCCGCAGACGCTGATTCCCTACGTGATTGAAGAAGCTTATGAAGTCGCAGATGCCATCAGGAGTGAACAGCGAGAGGCGATTGCAGAAGAACTGGGAGACTTACTTTTACAAGTCGTCCTCCATTCCCAAATTGCTAGTGAGTACAACCAGTTCGATTTAACAGAAGTCGCTCAAGGGATTACTCAAAAGCTCATCCGCAGACATCCCCATGTTTTTGGCGATGTGGAAGTTGAGGGAGCAGAAGAAGTCCACCAAAACTGGGAGCAAATTAAGGCAGTGGAGAAGGGCGAAACAACAGAGGACGCTCAACTACTCTCTCGCAAACTAAGCCGCTATGCCCGCACTTTACCACCGCTGATGGCAGGAATGAAGATTTCTCATAAAACTGCTAGTGCCGGATTTGAATGGGAAAATCCTGAAGGAGTATGGGATAAATTTACCGAAGAATTAGCCGAGTTTCAGCAGGCACTACAAAGCGAAGATCAATCCCAACAGCAGGCAGAATTAGGAGACTTACTGTTTACCCTCATCAACGTTGCCCGTTGGTACAATCTTGAACCCTCTGAGGCGCTGCAAGGAACCAACCAGCGGTTTATACAAAGACTAGCAAAAATGGAAGCCGCTGCCGATCACCACCTGAGTGAGTACGGCATAGAGGAACTAGAGAGCCTCTGGCAACAGGCAAAAGCACAAATTGCTCAAGATACAAACAAAGCACATTAATTTTTGAAAGGATAGATGAGCTGAAACTATAACCAAAACTTGTCTTTCCTTCTCTTAGGTTTTGACATTTTGATTTAATGAAGTTTTTCTGTTTCCCGCTTATTGATAATTTTTCCGATTTGTAACACGAACTTGCGTTGTTCTAGAGATTTGGTAAAGTGATATACAGTGAAATCCTAGGCATAGTGTGGCTATTCACAAAAAAATGGCTCTCCGAATCGCTGAAAAGCTCTTACTGTAAGCTGCTCTAGTCAATGCCGATGATGGTAGTCCGAAACACTTTTTTTCCAGTTAACCCCATGGAGAGGAGGGAGAGGGATTGACATAAAAAAACAAGTATGCATGCGAGATAAGAACGCACTCCTTTTTGATAGACTTCCTATTAGTACCGCTACTCTCCCCATATCCCCTCATCTCCCTTTCACTTCTTGTCCCCTTACCCCTCACATATCTCACGCACTCACACCCTCACACCTCACTAATAGGAGCGAAGCGAAGTGACTGTATCCGAAGCTGCATCTTCTTCCCTGATTGACATTGCCCAACAAACCCGCCAAGCAGCACAGCAGTTGTCCGTCCTTTCTACGGTGGAGCGAAACCAGGCAATTGAAGCGATCGCCCAAGCCTTAGAAGCTGCTGAATCAGAAATTCTGGCGGCAAATGCAGCCGATTGCGAGGCAGCGGAAGAAGAAGGGATTCCTAAAGCGTTGTCGGCGCGGTTGAAGCTTAGTGAGAGGAAACTAAAGTCTGCGATCGCAGGAGTGCGCGATGTCGGGAAATTGCCCGATCCCATGGGAGTGGCACAGATTCACCGAGAACTGGATGAGGGATTAGTTCTCAAGCGCATAAGTTGTCCTTTGGGTGTATTAGGCGTTATTTTTGAAGCTCGTCCTGATGCTTTAATTCAAATTACTAGCCTTGCGATTAAATCAGGTAACGGGGTAATTCTCAAAGGCGGCAAGGAAGCGACTCGTTCCTGTCAAACCTTGGTGAAAGTGATTGAGCAGGCGTTGGCGGAAACTTCTGTAAATCCCGCAGCGGTGCAGTTGCTAACCACCAGAGAAGAAACCCAAGCACTGCTGGGGTTAGATGAGTACGTGGACTTAATCGTTCCCAGGGGTTCTAACTCTTTTGTCCGCTTCATTCAGGAAAATACTCAGATTCCGGTGCTAGGACATTCCGAGGGAATCTGCCATATCTACATCGACAAAGCCGCCGAAATGGAGAAGGCAGCCGAGATTGTCGTTGATGCTAAAACCCAGTATCCTGCCGCCTGTAACGCGATTGAGACATTGCTGGTTCACACCGAGATTGCCCCGGAGTGTTTGCCCAAGGTGGCACAGGCACTACAGGCACAAAACGTGGAACTGCGTGGAGATGAGCGCACCTTGGAGTTTCTAGATATCTCCGCTGCCACAGAAGCCGATTGGGCAACCGAGTATAGCGATGTGATTCTCTCCCTCAAAATTGTGGACTCGTTAGAGGAAGCGATCGCTCACATCAATACCTACGGTTCCAGGCATACAGATGCCATTGTCACCCAAGATAGCGCCACCGCCTCTCAATTCCTCGCCCGGGTTGATGCCGCTGGTGTCTTTCACAACTGTTCTACCCGCTTTTCGGATGGCTTCCGCTACGGCTTGGGGGCAGAAGTGGGCATCAGCACTCAAGCAATGCCACCTAGAGGTCCTGTGGGCTTAGAAGGACTAGTGACTTATAAATACCAAGTTACTGGAGATGGTCACATCGCCGCCACCTACGCAGGCGTTAACGCCAAACCTTTCACCCACCGAGAGTTAGGTGAGGGGGAATAAGGCCGCGGGGACACGGGGACGCGGGGACTCGGGGACAAACGATTCAAAATTTACTCATTAGAAATGCAAAATTGGAATTCCATTTTGAACGCGTGAATTTTTAATTTTTAATTTCTTCGCCGCGTTTCCCCATATCCGCATCTCCGCGTCAGTCCCGAAGGGACTTTTCCAGGAACCTACCACACCAGATAGCGATGGACTCAATTCAAGTCACTGGCATTCGCTGCTACGGCTACACCGGATTCTTGCCTGAGGAACAGGTATTGGGACAATGGTTTGAGGTGGATCTTACTCTCTGGCTAGACTTAGCCCCTGCCGGGATGAGCGATCGCATTGAGCATACCATCGATTATCGTCATATCATCGCTACGGTGAAACATCTGGTTAAAACTGCCAAGTTTGCCCTAGTGGAAAAACTCGCCAGCGCGATCGCAGATGCGATTTTAGAATCTGAGTCCGTGCAACAAGTCCGGGTTCAACTCTCCAAACCCGCTGCCCCCATCCCCGACTTTGGCGGCAAGATCGCCATTGATATTACCAGAAGACGTGACTAAAGCCTACAGAAATTGGAAAGACTTGGGCGTAGATATCTTAGCTCAAATCCGTTTGATTACCCGTAATAAAAACTTATCCGCCCCTTCGGGGCAGTCATCAGTCGTTAGTCGGTAGTCATTAGTAACTAATACCTAAGCTCTGTAAATGTTAGCTACTAATGACCAATGACTAATGACTATATGTTCCCTGTCTGCCATAACTGTAAGTGTTTAACCGGAGTTGATATTATGCTATTCCCAAGCGTGAGTAGATAATTAATCAAATAGCAGTGAGGCACGCAACATGAATAGTTACAACTTAATTCCACTCGTGGCAAGAATTTGTCTGTCCGCAATCTTTCTGCGCTCTGCGATATTTGGTATTCTAAACTTCTCCAGCACTCAGCAGATGATAGCCGGGCAAGGATTACCAGTTCCTGCGCTATTGCTAGCTGGCAATATTGTGCTTCAAATCATTGGTGGAATTTCACTAGTGCTAGGCTACAAAGCTCGTTGGGGAGCAATTATATTAATTCTCTTTTTGATTCCTACCACACTCGTGTTCCACCCATTTTGGTCTAACCCAGCAGAGACAATTGCTTTTTTGAAGAATTTGGGGCTAATTGGTGGATTGCTGCTGGTGACTTACGTGGGAGCAGGTGCGATTAGCGTTGATGGAGCAACTACGTCCTCGAGCAAATCTCCATAACCTTTTGCGGCTAGCTATGCCTCGCGAGACGGGGTAAAGGGAGTTTAACCTTTAACCTTTTCCCGATTTCAAACCTGTACCTCCCCCAAGTCGAAAACTGCTGTAATTACACTGCCAGGAATCTTTGAATTACCTCTTGGCTGAGTTCGCTGGTGGAACCAGAGGCGACAATGCCGCCTTTTTGCATAGCATAGTATTGATCGGCTTGCCGGACAAAATGCAGGTGTTGTTCCACTAAGAGAACAGAAACGCCCGTTGTCTCAATGATGCGGCGAATGGCAGCCTCAATTTCCATCACAATAGAAGGTTGGATGCCTTCAGTGGGTTCGTCCAACACGAGTAACTGAGGGCGTCCCATTAAAGCACGAGCGATCGCTAATTGCTGCTGTTGTCCGCCACTCAAGTCACCCCCCATGCGAGAGAGCATGGATTTTAACACCGGAAATAGGGTAAAAATCTCTTCGGGGATGCTCTGTTTCCCTTTTCCGCTACCCTGAGATGCCTCTAAACCTAGTAGCAAATTTTCCTTCACTGTCACGCGGGGGATAATCTCTCTTCCCTGGGGAACGTAGCCAATTCCTAGCCTTGCTCGTGCATCTGGGGAGATATCTGTGACGGGCTTGCCAGCAAAGGCAATTGTCCCTGACTGGGATGGGAGTAACCCCACAACTGCTTTTAGCAGGGTAGTTTTACCAACGCCGTTGCGCCCAATCAGGCACACCATTTCTCCTTCCGGCACGCTTAAATCCACATTACGCAGAATGTGGCTCTCGCCATAGTAGACATTCAGACCAGACACTTGCAGCATGGAATTAGTGGAAGCTGCTTTTGAGGCTACCGCTGAGTGATTCATATCTTTCTCCAATTTAGCCCACACTAGGAAGTTCGCGATCGCGCTCTGGCGGTTCTCCTAAATATACCTCAATCACGCGGGGGTCATTTTGCACTTCCTCCATACTGCCCTCACACAGTACCGCACCTTCGTGTAGCACTGTCACCTGGCGGGCAATTTGCCGCACGAATTCCATATCGTGCTCAATCACCATAATGGAATGACTCTCTGCTAGAGCTAACAGTAACTCCGCGACACTTGCTGTCTCCTCATCTGTCAATCCCGCAACCGGTTCATCCACCAGTAACAATTCTGGGGACTGGGCAACTAACATCCCAATCTCTAACCGCTGCTTTTCCCCGTGAGAGAGCAACTCCGCCGATAACTCCGCCTTAGCCACTAAATCAATTGTCTCTAGTAAGCCTGCCACTGTGCGACGCTCAGACGAGGAAGAACGCCCAAACAGCGTCGAGAAGACATTTTTATGGCGATTGCAGGCTAAATCCAAGTTTTCCCGCACCGTCAGATTGAGATAAACGCGCGGTGTCTGAAACTTGCGCCCAATACCACCAAGGGCGATGCCATGTTCAGATAAGCCTCGCAAATCCTTTCCCTGAAACAATGCCTTTCCCTGGGTGGGCTGCACCTTCCCAGTAATCGCATCCAGGAAAGTTGTCTTTCCCGCACCATTGGCACCAATCACCACCCGCAACTCTCCCACATCCATACTGAAGTTGAGCTGGTTGAGCGCCTTGAAGCCGTCGAAATTAACTGTTAGGTTTTTTGTTTCTAGAATTTTTTCACTCATTATCGCCTACTTCCTCCCAACCCGAATTGCACGCCTGTTACGCAATAATACATCTATGTAGTGAAAGCAATGCCTAATCTCTCGGAGTTCATCATACAGTCTTAAGAAACTGGATTGCCAGAGCATTTGCTACTGGAATTTTTGTCACTCAATCAGCTTACTTCACTGCATATTCACTATGTTAGGGTTCCAAATAATTATTGCTCACTTTGGCGCCTCCATAACATAAACTAGAAAGTTACATTTAATCCTCATAAGAATATCCACTTAAAAATTCATATTGGTTCATTTTATTTTGGACAGTTTCAATTAATTCGTCATTCCATTGCACTTTGTGACGACTTTTATTGGGAGACTGATAGATTATATTAGCACAATCATCTAAATAATCATCTCCAGCATCGATCCCCAGGAACTTACAAATTTCGTTTAACCAAAACTTGGGGTTGCTAATAATTTTTTCGTGTCTTATGTCTATCATGTCGCCTTGATTTATTTGTTGTTTTAACTGAGCTATAGTATCGCATAAATAAAAATATTGATTAATACTGTCTGCTAGTTTTTTGTCCTTTTTGTTGGAGCGTGTATACATGGTACTGATGTTGTCATACGGATTCCTAATGACATGTATAAACTTTGCGGGAACATCAATTTTATTTTGTAAAACATTTAAAAGCTCGGGTTTATATCTTAATTTACTAGTAGAGTCACCCCCTTTTTTGTCGCCAATGACTTTTAAGTCTCTAAATTTTCCCTGCCACTGGTGGTGAACTTCGTATGAATAACTCGACGATTTACGCCCTTGCGTCGCTAATTTTCGGGAATTTTTGAGAATTAAATAATAAATTTGCTGCTGGTTAAATCCCATGTCAACAAAATTAAGTGCATTTAACTCATGAGCTATTATTATATTTGGATGTGCATCCAGTAGAGAACCTACCAAACTGTGACCACTCCTCGGATACCCAATAAACATACAGTATTTATCTACATTTTGGAAGGTTTTTTTGTCTTTTAAGGTTTCCAATACATATGTTAAGTTTAATTCCTTGACTTTACGGTAATAGTTTCTTAGTTGACTATAATTTTCTTTAAAAATATACCTGAGGAGCTTCTTCATTGGTAAATTCTCTAACTCTAGTTGTACGGACATTGTACTGCTAAGTGTGCAGCGCGAGAAAGACCACTCTATCTATCCATGAGTGCAAAAACTGAGACCGAAGGCTTCCCCTTCCACGCAACAGCATTGTCAAGCACTGCGTTGCCGCGCGATACATTTAATTTTCAGTATTTTCCCGTTCGCGCTCCTCCTCTGGGTTTTGCTCTAAGCTGGAATAGGTTGACACCTTTTTACTCTTACCTAACATCTGCTTTACTCCCTGAGAACGTAGCCAGCCCAACACTCCTTCAGGAAGGATAGTTACCACCAATAGGAACAAAGCTCCTAGGAAAAATAGCCAAACTTCCGGATATTGATCGCTCAAAAACGTCTTAGCAAAGTTGACAACTAACGCGCCTAAAATACCACCAATTAGGGTGGCACGTCCTCCCACTGCTACCCAAATCACCATTTCTATCGAAAAGGCAATTTCCATCGCCGCAGGACTAATAATACCGGATTGGACAGTATAGAGTGCCCCACCAACACCAGCGATTCCTCCCGAAACAGCAAATACAAGTGTCTTAAACGCCGTAGGATTGTACCCAGAAAACCGCACTCGGCTCTCATCATCGCGCAGGGCAATCAACAGACGACCAAAACGCCCGCTAGTTAGCCAACGGCAAAGGGCATAGGTAGCAATCAGAAGTGGCACTGTTAAGACATAGAAAACGAGCTGCCC
Source organism: Cyanobacteria bacterium QS_4_48_99 (assembly GCA_003021505.1). GTDB lineage: Bacteria > Cyanobacteriota > Cyanobacteriia > Cyanobacteriales > Rubidibacteraceae > QS-4-48-99. The sequence goes on from PXPT01000150.1 coordinate 7,593, forward strand.
TTGCGAGGAACCGACTGTCACGCCAAAAATTTCAGTTGTATCCGTTTTCAGTCCATTTGTGCCGTTAATTAACTCCTGCTGACCATTGAAGAAGTTGAAGAATACTAATAATGCTGCCTGGGTGAGAATGGAAAAATAAACGCCTCGGATGCGGTTGCGAAACACGAGATAACCGAATAGTCCCGCTACGAGGCTAGGAACTAAGATGACTGCCACCACGGCAAACGGAAATGAGTGGAAAGGCTGCCAAAACCAAGGCAGTTCTTCGACACCATAGAGGGTAAAGAAATCTGGCAGTCCTTCGGCAGTTCGCAATTGCAAATGCATTGCCAGGGCATAACCTCCCAGCGCAAAAAAGATGCCATGCCCCAAGCTGAGTAGTCCTGTGTAGCCCCAAATTAGGTCAATGCCGAGGGCAACAATTGCTAGTGCTAGAAAACGCCCCAGCAAGTTGAGGCGAAATCCCGATAGAAGAGCCGGCATCGCAAAAATTAGCAGTAGTGCGATCACTACTACCGCTACTCCTTCCATGAGCAGGGTTTGCCGCCGCTGCCGCTTCCTCCCTACAGTTCCAATTGATGTCTCTGCTGTCAACGTCGCTCCGCTCCGAATGTAAAATGCAAAATCAGTTAGTTATTAGTCCTTGGTGATCAGTCCGTAGTGAATCGCGCTTAACATATTTAACTCTTAGTTACTAATGACTAATAACAATTTTTAATTTTGGTTTTTTAATATTGTTTTGTCATAGGAATAAGTCCGAAGTTATGATTCCGCCGTCCGTCCTTTCGGCGGGAATATTCCCGAAGGTCGAAACTGCAAAAAGGCGATAATTAGGGCAAACACCATCACCTTTGCCATACTTGTGGTGGCAAAGAAGGTAAAAAAGTCTGCTAGGGGGTTCAGGGCTTCCACTGGTGTTAGCAATAAAGCAAACATTCCCGAGCCAATTAGGTAAGTGAGTGTACCAATGGCTAAAGCTGCCACAATCGTGCCCACTAGGTTGCCAACGCCTCCGACAACGACCACCATGAATGTATCGACAATGTAGTTCTGACCAATATTAGGTCCCACCGAACCCAGTAAAGTAATCGCACAACCTGCAATCCCGGCTAAACCAGAGCCGAGTGCAAAGGTGAGGGCATCTACCTTTCTAGTGGGAATCCCCAAACAAGCGCTCATACTGCGGTTTTGCGTGACTGCACGAATCCGCAATCCCCAGCGAGAACGCTGCAAGAACCAGTAAGTCGCAACTACGCATACGATTGTCAAGGCGATGATAAAGAGTCGGGCGAAGGGAAACTGAAAGCTACCAATCGGCACTCCTCCTTGGAGCCAGTTGGGTGCAGTGACGTCCACGTTTCGGGCACTAAACCAAGGCTTGGTGAGTGCAGTTGCATCCGTCTGTCCCAAAAGCACCCTGGTGACAATGGCAATTCCCAACGAAAGGAGTAAGAGGATAGTATTCGCTCCCTTGCGAGTTTGCTGCCCATCCAGACGACGACGGAGAATTGCTAGTCCTCCGAAAAACAACAGACAAAAGACAGCAATTCCAATGAACAAGCTCCAATCAACACTGCGGACAAACTGCCGCAAGATTAAGCTGAATCCCCAGGTAGCTAGTAGCGTATCCAAGGGTCGCCCATAGAGAAAGCGAATCACGCTTCGCTCCAATGCCAGCCCTACTAAGGCAGTGACAATAAAAGCGACTGGCAGGGCAAAGATAATATAAAGACTCAATCCAGATTCACCTAAAACGGCTTTGAAGCCGCTTTGCACCGCGAAAGTGGCGTATGCCCCCAACATGATAAATTCGCCGTGAGCGAGGTTAATCACGCCCATGAGCCCAAAAATAATCGCTAGACCGAGCGCGGCAATTAGCAACACGGAACTAACGCTAATGCCGTTGAAAACGCTCTGTAGTAGCAGCAACTCCACCTCCGTTCAAACTATAAGGAATTGGTTATTGGCGATGCGATGGGGAGTAGAAGGTTAAAGGTGAAAGGTTGCAGGTTGCACATGTGCGAAAGTGCGGAGGAGACAGACTGACCTGCTTCCCCCCAGCCCCTCTGCTACCTAACCAGTTAAGTTCCTTTCACTTTATACTTCTCGCCCTTATTGGAGTCAGACCAATTGCAGGCATAGCCTTGGGTTGCAGGCACGAATTCATTCCAAGGCTCTGGCTCAACAGTTGAGTCTGTGGCATTGACAATCTCAAACAGACCATCTTCCCTAACTCGACCAATCCGCACCAACTGGGAGGCGTGATGATTGGGATTCATTGTTACCTTGCCTTGGGGAGCCTTCTGCAAAGTTTGACCGTAGGCAGCCGATCGCACTTTTTCTAAGTTTTCAGCAATTCCTGCTTTTTCTGCTGATTGCTTCCAGAGGTAAACCATGTTGTAGGCAGATTCCATCGGGTCGTTTGTGAGTCGGTCTTCCCCATACTCGGCTTTGAATGCGTCAACCCACTGCTGATTTTTAGGGTTATCCACTGTCATGAAGTAGTTCCAGGCGGCGTAGTGACCTTGGAGATACTCTGCACCAATCTGTTTCACTTCCACTTCGGCTATACTGGAAGACATGACGGGATACTTGTCGGGACCGAGTCCAGCACCCTGTAGCTGCTTGAAAAATGCGGCGTTGCTATCGCCGTTGAGGGTGTTGAAAATCACTCCACCGTTAGGGAGAGCTGCCCTAATCTTGGTGATAAGGGGCGTGACTTCTGTGCTGCCAAGGGGTATGTAATCTTCGCCGACAACTTCGCCGCCTTTAGCTTGCAGTTGTTGCTTAACAATCGTGTTGGCAGTGCGAGGGAACACGTAGTCAGAGCCAATTAGGTAAAACTGTTTGCCCTCGTTTTCCAGCATCCAATTAACTGCGGGTTGAATCTGCTGGTTGGGAGCTGCCCCTGTGTAGAAAACGTTTTTGGAACACTCCTGACCTTCATACTGGACTGGGTACCAGAGCATGTGGTTTTTGGACTCGAACACGGGTAGGACTGCCTTGCGACTTGCAGAAGTCCAGCATCCGAAGACGGTGGCGACGTTATTTTGTTCAATGAGCTTCGACGCTTTCTCTGCAAAGGTGGGCCAATCGGAAGCACCGTCCTCGACGATAGGCTCAATTTGCTTGCCCAGAACTCCGCCAGCTTCGTTAATTTGCTTGATTGCTAGCTTTTCGGCATCCACCAGCGTGGTTTCGCTAATTGCCATGGTGCCGGTGAGGGAGTGGAGAATCCCCACTTTAATGGTGTCACCGCTACCACTACTGGATGCTGCTTGTTGGGTTTGCGAATTCCCTTGACTCTGGGCTGTGTTGGCAGATTCGTTACCAGCACACGCTTTAAGAAGCAAGCTGGTTCCTAAGCCAGCGGAGCCGTAAAGCAAAAATTTCCTTCGCCCGAATCGCTTTGACATAATTTTTTTAACGTTGCTCGATTAGCACTCTCACTTTAGAGAGAGAACAGACTGTCAAAGTGTGATGATAAAGCGATACTTTCGGGTTTTTTGTAGCATGGAATACAAAAAGCAAGGATGGACGACCTTAGCATCGCCGATGCTAAGGTTGAGATAGAGCTACAACTCGGGTAGTCCTATAGAAGTGGTAATGGAAGTTCTAAACGACTAGAGTGCCGCTAGAAAACTAACCTAGATGCAGTTTGATAAACTCGATTACTGCTGCAAGTCCTTCTTGGTTTTTTAAGTTCGCAAACACAAACGGTTTGTCGCCTCGCATTTTTTTGGCATCTCGTTCCAGAATGCTCAAATCTGCTCCTACGTAGGGAGCGAGATCAATTTTATTAATTACGAGTAAGTCCGATTTGGTGATACCTGGTCCACCCTTACGAGGAATTTTGTCGCCCGCAGCAACATCGATGACATAGATGGTCAAATCGACTAATTCGGGGCTAAAAGTTGCTGCCAGGTTATCGCCGCCGCTTTCGAGAAAAACTAGATCTAGCTGGGCTTTGTCGCTTTCTAGCTGTTCTACGGCTGTTAGGTTCATCGAGGCATCTTCCCGAATGGCAGTGTGGGGGCAACCTCCAGTCTCAACGCCCAGAACGCGATCGCTGGCTAGTGCCTGAGCGCGAACTAAAAATTGAGCATCTTCCTGCGTATAAATATCGTTTGTCACCACAGCAATCTGATCCTGCTGCCCCATCGCCTTACACAAAGCATCCAGTAAAGCCGTTTTCCCTGACCCCACTGGTCCAGCAATACCCACGCGCAATGCAGTCATAGATAGTCGGTTTATGGTACTATATTTTTATAAGCTTAGTTTTTATATAATGGGAATGTGGCTGTTTTTAGCTAAACACTAATACTCCCATTATAAAAGAATACTTCCTCGAGTATAGCATAAGTGTCTGTCTTATCCCTAATTTTTCAGCCGCGATATGCGAAGCATGACGCACTTTCGCGCGTATCGCAAGATTTTTCTTAACTAACACGCGCACCTTTGCGGTTCATCGGTTCCCAAGTTGCTGCTTAACCGCTCTTCCTTTAGGAGGAATCCCGCTAATTTTGAGTACATCAGACAAGGTAGAGCAGTAAGTTGGCAAACCAAAACTCGCTGGATTTACCGGGTTTTGATGCGTGAAATGGCGATAGTTGAGACAAAATCTGTCCCACGGAGCCATCTGAATTCCGAATATAGCAATAAAGAAATTAGCCAACCACAGCGGCAAAGGTAGGCGAAAATAAATCCGCTTGCCCAGATAGGCACAAAAGGTTTCAATTAGTTCATTGGCAGTTACGCGCCGATTTCCTAACACGAATGAGTTGGGGATTAGTTGTGAAGTTTCGGAGTCAACCAGGTGGCGCACCACCTGAGCAATATCGCGAGCATGAATAAAGTGAAAACTGCCGTCAATTTTAAACCAGCGAAGCAAATTAACCCATTTAACTGCACCCGGCAAATCAGAAAAGACGTGAGAGTAAGGTTTGTTAGTTTCTCCTCCCAGAACGAGGGTAGGAAACAGAACGGTAAGCCGAGGCGCGATCGCGCTTTTCTGTAAGTTTTGATAGCATTGATATTTAGAACTAATATAGTCAGTTCCCATCTCTTCTGCCTGGGGAAGCAAGTTGTGGTGGTAATCGATAATGCTAGCAGTGGAAAAGTAAATTACCTGCTGACAAACGTTGGGGTCAAGCAGATTTGTTAAGCGGGTAGTTTGGATAGCATTAACTTCATAAACGTCCGTTCCTCCCCAAGCGGCGGCTGCCAAGATAGCAACATCAATCGTTTTCAGCAAATCCCGGAAACGATCAATTTCGCGCAAGTCACCTGGTAAGATATTAATGCCAGGACGAGCTTTATAGTCGAACTTGAGCTTATCTGGATTTCTAACTAGCAGGAATAGCTCGTGTTCGGTTTCCTGAATCAGGGTTTCGGCAAGGTAGTGACCAATACAGCCACTTGCACCTGTAATGAAAATCCGCTTCATTATCAGTTCGCAATTCGCAATTACTTTTGTTTGATTTTTTGGGTGGAGGTGATCAAGATTCTATTAAGTTATTTAGCCTCTTGCTAAAAAAAAATCAATTTTTGTGGGAGAGACAATCCCTGATTCAATAATTATTTCTAGCCAGTATTCAGTTTCTCTAGCTTCTTTGAGTGCTATTTATAGTTGCTGCAAAAAGTCTCGATTCGATTGAGCAGACTGAGCTTCTCTTACATTAGCGCCAATTGAACTTCCAGCCCTGAGAAGTTGGTTGCCAGAGTTCTACCAACTCCTGATTTGTCCTCAAACAAAACTACTAGCTTTTATAATTCTGACCGCAAACTTTTTAGTTCTCGCTGTAATGAGTGTAGAGTTTGGCACAGCTCAAAAAAATGCGAGTTGCGAATTATCAATAGCGAATCGCTTTAGCGGTTTCAAAGAAAAAGGCGACATTTTCTTCTGGGGTTCCTGGTAAAACACCGTGACCTAAGTTGAGAATATGACCTTGATTGCCCGCTTTGCGAACTGTATCCAAAATACGCGAATGGATTAACTCTTTTGACCCAAATAAGATACCAGGATCAATATTGCCCTGCACTTTAGTTTCGTGTCCCAACTGCTGTCGTGCTTCTGCCATATCAACAGTCCAATCGAGACTAATAATATCAACACCCGATTGTTCCATGCGTCCTAAGATGCCAGCACTGCCACTAATGTAAAGGATGAGGGGAGTATCAGGATAAGTTTTTTTTACCTGCCGCGCCACTTGCTGCTGATAGGGCAAGGCAAAGGTTTCGTAGTCTTGAGGAGAGAGTTGCCCTGCCCAAGAGTCGAACATTTGCACAACTTGAGCGCCGCTATCAATTTGGTAGCGCACATAAACTGCGATCGCATCTGCTAGTTTACTCAACAACTGATGCAGCAGCCCCGGTTGGGAAAACGCCATTCCTTTAATGTTGGTGTAGTTTTTTGAGGTTTTCCCTTCAATCGCATAAGCTGCCAGCGTCCAAGGCGCACCGACAAATCCTAGCACTGTAGACTGATTGCCCACCTCCTGACGTAGAGCTTTTAAAATCTCCTTGATAAAGGGTAGGGACTCCTCTGGCTCTAGAGGATGCAGCTTCTCAATTTGTTCCTGGCTGCGGATGGGGGGATCGATAACTGGTCCTTTGCCTTCCACCACGTTAATCTCAATCCCCAGCCCTGGTAGTGGTGTGACGATATCGGAAAATAAAATCACTCCATCGGGGCGAAATGCTCTCCAGGGTTGCAGAGAGACTTCAATTGCTACTTCTGGGATTTCTGAGCGATCGCGAAAATTAGGATATTTATCTCGTAAATCCCGATAAGCTTTCATATAACGCCCCGCTTGCCGCATCATCCACACCGGGGGACGCTCTAACACTTCACCGCGAGCAGCCCGTAAAAGATCAGGAACCTGGGTTGACCCAGCCATAATTTATGCCACCTTTTTAACAGTATTTTTAAGTGCATTTGCTAGCTTATCACTGCTGGCAGGTTGCAGATTATAGATTCAGCTTTAACCTATCCCCAACTCAAAGTGCCCTTGTCGGCATCAAGTTGCACTGGTTGCCCCACTGGCAAGGCAGCATTTGCCCCATCGTGACCAAAGGGGAGATCTGAAATAATGGGAATATTTAAGTCAGCGAGGCGATCGCGCAACACTTCCTCAACACTCCAACTGGGGACACCTTCGGGTGCATAACAACGACTAAACCGCCCTAAAGCAATCCCCCGCACCCCCTCAAAAGCTCCACACAGCCGCCACTGAGTCAGCATACGATCAATGCGATAAGGAACCTCGGTGACATCTTCCAGGGCAAGAATTACGCCATCAAAGGAGGGTTGCATGGGCGTGCCTAACAAATGAGTTGCCACGGTGAGATTGGCGGGTAGCAGAATGCCCCCTGCCTTACCTTTTCCCCAACCCCTACCTGTCAGAGAAGCCAGCGGACGACCTTCTACGCAGTCTAACAGCCGTTGAATTGACCAATCTGGTTCTGCTGCCAGCGTTGTGATTACAGGCGCATGAACACCGGATATCCCCACCTGGGCAAGACTCCAGAGCAACCCAGTCGCATCCGAAAAGCCAATTAACCACTTAGGGTTAGAAGGTTGTAGATTGATTAATTTTGAATTTTGAACTTTGAATTTTGAATTTCCATCTCCCCACCTCCAATCTTCCAGCAACCGCGCACTACCATAGCCACCTCTAAGGCAGAGAATACCCTTACAGTCGGGATCTTGCCAAGCTTGTGCCAAGGATTTGCGCCGCTGGGCATCACCTCCGGCAAGGTAACCACAGCGGGAATCGAAATGACCATCGAGTTGGATTTGGTAGCCACGCGCACGCCAAATTTCTACTCCTTTTTCTAACGCTTCCCATTCCCGTAAAGCCCCACTCGGCGCAACCACTCGCAATAAATCTCCTGGCTTGAGGGGTGGCGGCAGTTGCAAGTAATATTTTTTCGTCATTTCAAAATTCAGAGTAAATACGGAAGTAAATCACATATTGTAGTGCTTTAATTTACATAAAGTGGTAAATGATGTTGGACAATGGCACAGAAAAAGGGTTTTATTCAGTCATTTTTTGATTTTTCGTTTTCGAGTTTTGTCGCAGTTAAGATCGCTGGAGTTCTTTACGCTATTAACATTGTCGGTGCTGGTTTATTTGCATTTTCCGTAATTATCAGCAGGTTTTTTCAAGGTTTTTTCTATGGCATTGGAGCTTTAATTGTATTTCCTCTACTTTATTTGATGTATATCGTTTTTATCAGATTATCTCTAGAAGCAATGGTGGTTTTATTTCGGATAGCAGAGAACACAGCTCGAACCGCAGAAAACACCAAATATCTGAAAAACGAAAAGTTATTAAAGTAAGCGTTATTTTTGTTTTTGCGGTTAATTCAAATCACCCGAATTGAGTAAATCCAACCGTTTTTGAGATGCTTGTAAAGCATCTTTAGGATTTTGTTTGTCTAAGAGAGAGGCTTCAATCGCCCGTCCAAAGTTTTCCGATATGCGAGTATAGCCAGGGATAATGGGACGCGATCGCGCCCAGTTCATTTGCTTCAAAAATACCTCTAACACGGGATTTTCCTGCACAAATGCCTGATATTTTTCACTTTGTTGTGCTTCCAAATTAACTGGTAAGTATCCCGTTTTTAGCGCCCATTCGGTTTGAAATTCCTTACTCAACACGTATTCTAAAAACTCCCAAGCTGCTTGTTCTCGTTCGGGCGCGGTTTTAAAAACAAATAAATTTTCTCCTCCTACCACTGCTGCGCGTTTTTTGCAGACAGGAAAGGGAAACACATCGTAGTCCGTGTCTGTCTGCCGCAGTTGAGCCAATGTCCAAGGACCTGTTACTTGCATTGCCGCCCGTCCTGTGAGGAAGTTATTCAGTTCAAATCCCCTCTCCGGCGCAGAAAGAGTCGCCCAACCTTCTTCAACTAAGTTAGCCCCAAATTGTAAAGCAGCAATTGTCCCAGAATCAACTAAATTGGGCTGCTTATTTTCTAATAGTTCGCCTCCAGCACTATATACAAATGGCAACCAGGCAAAAACTGTCCATTCTCCCTTGCCTAGGGACAAAAACATTCCGTATTGGTCTGTCAAGCCATCACCGTCGAAATCTTGAGTAAGCTTCTTTGCTGCCTCGCGTAACTCCTCCCAAGTTTGGGGAATTTTAGTGATCCCCGCCTTTTCAAACAGGCTAGGACGATAAAAAATCGCCGCATTATTTGTGCCAAATGGAACTGACCAAATATGACCGTTTAGTTCCATCGACTCAAACAGAACCGGATCAATTTCTGATTTAACCGGAGATTGGTTTAACCAATCTTCTAGGGGACGAATCGCGTCCAGTTCCACAAGTTGCCCCGTCAGTTGCGGTACAAACCAGAGTAAATCCGGCGGGACATCTCCTACCACTGAGGTCAAAATCTTGGGCAGTTGTCCATCTGGTTGACCGACATAGAGGGCTTCCACCTGTATCTGGTTATGAGTCTGATTAAATTTGTCCACTAGGGAGTTAAAAATATCCCGATTGGCAGGCGGATTAATCCCGTGCCACATCGTCAGTTTAATTACGTCGCTGTTAGGCTCAGAATTAGCCTGACAACCGCTAGGCAGCAGCAAACTCAAGCTTAGAACAAAGGCGAAAAGAAAGCTTTGCCAGCGAGCAATTTTAGGTTGTGCCTGGAATGATTGCATTAGCAGTTTCTAAAAGTCGTAGTGCAACTCTCTATTACAACTACGAATTACAAATTTTCAATTATTTTCAGCCTCTCGTTCCAGGTAGCGACGTACTCCATCGCTCATTTCCAGCAGGTTCGTTTCGATTTTTTTGCCTAGCCAATCCTCAATCGCACTCACAATTCTGCCTGCGAGGAACTTTGGTAATCCTTCAATTTGCTTGGGATCAATGGTCAATTCCCCGCGATTCTTAATCAAAGTCGTGCTACCTTCTTCAAGGAAGTGATTATTTCCAACACAGGAGACTGCTTGGGTAAAGGCGTGGGTTTTGACCTGCCAATCTAGCGTAAATTGAGACTCGTCCCAAGTGTCATATTCTGTCCAGCAGAGCATATCTTCGCTAAGTACAGTCCTTGCTATGCCTGGAACCTCGCCGCCACCGTGCCACTCGTTGACACAGTAAACCAGTCCATGCTGTTCACGACGCGATTTAACCTCAAAGTGACGCACGCCTGAGGTATAGGGAACGAGTTTAGCAAGCTTATCTCGATAAGTGGTGTAGACAAGGGAACGAGGGAAAGGAATGCGGCTATCAGCAGAGATGTGCATCAGTTTCGTGCTAAGTATGGAAAGTGAAGTTCGGTGTCACTACAACTCGGCAACAGGATAACTAGGATTCACTCATCTTGCTGATTTGCTAAGTGTTCTGGTAGCTTCCAAGAGTGCCTTTGGCAGAGGACGTAGCCATCCTTGAAGTAGACACCAAAAACTTTTCGCGCTAACGTCAAAATTTCTTGCCTTTCCTGATCTGTTAAATAATCATCCCCACCTCGTCCACTGGGACAACGCCGAGGACACCACCTGCATCTAAGTAGCGTTGTCGCCCCAATGGTGCGATTTACCAATTCTGTCGTATTGCTGTTTTTCAAGTTCTGTTGGTTCTCTCATGGTTCTGATACCCACTCTGCGGGGACAATTTCACCGTCTTGCATCAAACAGGCTCTTGGCAGGAATAGATTTGAAATTGTAGCAAATCCAAGGTTTCCAGTGCGTTGAGGATTAGGTATTGTGTTTCGGTTGGTTCCACGCTTTTCGTTGACTACTCACCGAGAATTCAGGATATCTTGGAACCAGGTTTCAAAGCGATCACCCAACGCTTCTAGAGAGTATTCCGCCTCTGCTTGTCGGCGACAGGCGTAACGGTCGATCTCATCGAGGCGTTGAATTGCCTCTACCAATCCGGCTACCTGATCCGGTTTCACTAAAAAGCCTGTTTTCCCATCCTGCACAATTTCTGCTGGACCACCGCGACGATAAGAAATTACCGGGACACCGCAGGCGAGAGCCTCGATTGCCACATTTCCAAAGGCTTCCATCCAACGGGGAGTCATTAACAGTGCACGACATTTTCCGAGTTGTTGCTGTAGTTCGGCAGTGGGAAAAAACCCGACATACTCAACCGGGGCTTCTGGATAATCCTGACAAATTTGCTGCCAGTAGTCCTCATCCTGCATTTTGCCGAAAATCTTTAACGGCATCCCAGTCATTTGCGATGCTGCCACCGCATCTTCTAGGGCTTTTTCTGGGGCGATTCGACCTACCCACGTCAAAGTAAGGGGAGCAGAAGCGCAAAATTCGTAAAGTGACAAGTCAATCCCACTTCCTAAACAACAGCACTGTTGGGCAAACGGAAAGGTTGCTGCTTGAGAGGCAGTGTAAACTCCAATCGTGCCAGGGAAGCGAATCGCCACTTGTTCCATAATGCGGTCAAGTGCCTCGCTCATTGATCCCATGCTGATGAAATGAGCAATGGGGCAATGAAAAAAGGGAGTCAAATAGAAAGGCAACCAATCAAAGGCAAAGTTGACGATTAAGTCATAGTCTGCCTGGACGGTGCGAGTATAGTCCCACATATTTGCCAAAACTGGATTTTTGGGCATCGAAATGGGATTGTCTTGCCCTTGAGTTTGAGCCGGGACTTGTAGATTCCCTGGAATTTCTTGAATGGAAATATCGCCCATAGCAGAGCCAGCAGGAGCCACAACTTGGATTTGGTGTCCTCGCCGCAGCATCTCCTGAGCAATGTTTTGCACTGTTAGTTCCACACCACCTCCCTGTCCTGAACCTAGGAGTCCTACAGGGGTGGAGAGCAATAGTAGTTTCAAGGATTTTTTCGTCAAATCGGTTGGACGAACCACGAAGACGAGGACACGGGTGCCGAATTACTTCCCCGCCGTGAGCTGTCCGTAGCAAAGGGCGCAAAGGTTGACCCAAAAATCATGGGTCTCAAGCCCCTTCCTTTAGGAAGCCCTGTGATATAGTTACTTCTAAGTAGGGATGGGGTATCCCGAAAAAAGCTCGCTGAGCGGTTTTGAGATCGGGGAAAGTATCTGGATTTAGTTCCGTGCTTTCTAGACTCTCCTGTAGAAGCGAGAATCCCCACGCCTTTAGGCTGGGGAGTGTCAAAGAGGTATCAAACGCAGATCAACTCAGGAGTTAATCCCAAATCCTTGGTTAGCTGTCGAATTTCATTTTCGTAAATAGAGTTCATTACAATCACCACATCTGGTTGATAGTCCTGCAAAAATTCTGGCGCTACTATTTGCTGTCCCATTCCTGCGAGGTACTTCCCTTGCTTGCGCGGATTCAAATCTACGACATATTCAATCGAGTCTTGAAGCTTGAGGAGATTCAAAAAAGTAACTCCCTTTGAGCCTGCGCCCCAAACCACCGCCTTTTGTCCTGCTTGGGTGATTTCTGCGAGTTTGTGCATCCAGGTTTCTACCTTAGCCTGAAACTTAGCGGTAAAGGCGCTGATATCGCGGCGTAGTGGCTCAACTCCATCAACTCCTCCATTGGGACTCGCTTGGGTAGTCGGTTGGGCTTCTAAGCATAGAAATTGACCTTCAAATGCCTCGCTCAAATTGCAAACCTGAAACCCGGCGTTGGAGAAAGCTTGTGACAAAGAAGTGGGTGCAAAATAACAGCAGTGTTCGTAGATAATGTCCCACACAGCAAGATGGCGAAAGGTGTCGAGGGCATTAGGGACTTCAAAAAATACGGTAGTATGGAGGCGATCGCCAATTGCCTCCCGCAGGGGGTTCAGCAAGTCAGCAGGATTAGGAATGTGTTCGAGCGTGTGCCGACAAACAATTAGATCCGCTTGATAGTTTTGGTAATCCTGGGAATAGAAATCCTGAATGAACTGGAGTTTATCTTCTAGCTGCTGATGCTCTACTCGAGGAACATAGCTGGGGTCAAAACCCACGCCTCGGTTGTTGCCAAGTTCGCACAGCGAAATTAGAAAATCTCCTTTGCCGCAACCAATTTCGATAATATCTTTGTCGTAGAGATGATGGCGATCAATTAATTGAGCGGCGAGGGATTGAGCATATTCTAGAAACCTCTGAGAGTAGTGCTGGGAGTTTTCGTAGTCTTGGGAATAGCCCAACTTGGCTGGATCAAACGCCACATTGCTAATGAAGCCACAGCTTGGGCAGAAAGCTAGTTTAATATCTCCTTTGGGACAGTTTCGGGCTGCTTGTTGCTGTCCCCATAAGAGATTGCAGTAGACGGGAACCTCCAACATTTCAAAAAATACCTCTGAGTGTGGGGAGTTACACACAGGACAGATTAGTTTAGATAACGTTTCCATTTATAAATTGCACTCCATTAAACATTTCAATAGCTCTCATTTTCAATTCCGAATTCCGAACTTTGAATTATTTTTTAGCTTGCTCTCTGCCTTAACAACCAAGATGAAGCCCAGATTTTAACAATCAGCATAGTGCTAGCAGTAAGGGAAATGCTAAATCACAGATTATCCAGCCTCATACTCCTGACATCGCCACTTCCCCAAAGCCTTCTAGCATCAAAGCTGCTACCAAGATGAGGGATTGATTATTCAGGGTTTTTACCTTTTTCTTTTCCCTCCTTTCCCAATACTGCTTCAGGTTTGGGTCATCCTGTGATGCCTTTCCTTTGACCATGGTGTGTCTTTCGAGATTGAACCAGCCAAAGAGAAGCAGGTGCGCCCCGGTTTGCTTGTCCCCGAACACCCATTCATCCCGTCTACCATTGAGATTGAAAGTGCCAAAATTTTTCTTGAACCTCTAACTCCACGATTTCTTAGGATGAGTCTGTCGTAGGTATCGGCATTTCCGTATAAATATCCAATGGTCAAGTGCCTTGAATGTTTCTGAAGCGACTCCTACTCGATGATAATTCGCCCATCCCCTGATAATCGGGTTTAACCGTGTGAACTACCCAGCGCTAAGTTCCTATGAACTTGATTAGTGGGCTTCCAGTTTCAACAGCATTTGCCAACACAGAGGATTTACGTCCTCTGGTTGGTCTGACATTGCCTCCACTGGCAGTCGCTTCCGTCCCAGAAGCGAGAACCCGTAATCCTTCATCTCGAATATTGATCGCAGCGTTGATATCCCGATCATGTTTTGTCTGGCAACTACTACAAGTCCAGTTACGAACATCGAGGGGGAGACTGTCTACAACATTGAGACAATAGTTACAAGTTTTGGAAGATGGAAAGAACCTATCAATCTCTAGAAAGGTTTTCCCGTCTTCGGTGGCTTTGTACGAGACAAAGTTTAGAAAAATCCCCCAGCCACAATCAGCTATAGATCTAGCTAATTTATAATTACGGAGCATTCCTTTTACGTTTAGATTCTCAGCAATGATGACTTGGTTTTCGTCTACCAACTTGCGTGAGAGTTTTTGATGAAAATCTTGGCGAGCGTTACTTACTTTTTCGTGTGCCCTAGCCAATTTTTGTCTAGATTTTTGACGGCG
>PXPT01000151.1 GCA_003021505.1 Cyanobacteria bacterium QS_4_48_99
GTTGTGCCAGTATGATGGATGGGTTGCCCTGTTAAGCCTGGTCCTGCGTTCACTCATCGCCAAGTGAGTAGCCCGCTTGGGTTCCCTTAGAAGTAGATGTTTGCCCCCAATCGGCCCGGTCGCCCCAGATGAGCCGCAGCCGATGTAACCAGCCTTGCCGGAACTGGAGCCGACGCAACAGCGGCGGCAGCCCTTGCTGGTCAGCTTGGCGGCAGTAACGACCACCGCCAAGAACAGGCCCATGCTGTCCACCAGCACGTGGCGCTTGCGCACTTTGACCCACTTGCCGCCGTCAAAGCCTCGGGCCCGGTGGTGAGGCAACCTAGTGGCACCGACTGCGTGTCGGCGATGGCCACCCAGGGCGACTGGGGGCGCTTGCGGTCAAGCCGCACCCAAGGCGCGCAGGTAGGGGTGAATGCGCTTCCAACTGCCCTGGTCGCGCCAGGATGGGAAGTAGCCATACATAGTCTGCCAAGGCGGAAACTCCCACGGCAGCATGCGCCAGGGGCAGCCAGCACGCAGGACATACAGAATGGCCTCGATCGCGGCTGGCAGGTTGGTGTTGCGAGGCCGCCCCAACTGGGAATCGGCGGCGAAGTAGGCCGCGAGTGTCTCCCACTGCGTGTTGCTCAGCCGAGTGGTAGGCTGGGGTGGTAGCTTCCATGGCCTTGTTGTTCGGTAAGACAGCCTACGCTATGGAAGCTCCCTGACTTTTAAAACACCCTCTTAGAAGGGGCATTTCTGAGAGCCGCAAATTTTAATGGAAGTGAGATAATAAATCAGAACAGAGTTTATCGTCCCGGAAATATGAAAGCGATCGCCATGACAGCAACGGGCAATCCTGAAGTCCTACAACTCCAGGAAATGCCCGATCCCAAGATGGAAAATCCCACCGAAATTTTAGTGCGACTCCAGGCAGCAGGGGTTAACCCCATCGATACGAAATTGCGTCGCCGGGGCACACTCTACTCTGATTCCATGCCAGTGATTTTAGGCTGCGATGGCGCAGGAGTGGTTGAAGCTGTCGGTTCTAGCGTGCAGCAGTTTCAAGTAGGGGAGGAAGTCTACTTTTGTCAAGGGGGACTGGGTAAATCGGGAACGGGAAATTATGCCCAGTTTGCGGTGGTGGATGAACGCTTCGTTGCTAGCAAACCCACTTCTCTCTCCTTTGCCGAAGCGGCGGCTGCCCCGCTAGTATTAATTACTGCTTGGGAAGCGCTCTACGACAGAGGACGCTTAGAAGCAGGGCAACGGGTGCTGGTTCATGCGGGGACTGGTGGCGTTGGTCATGTGGCTATCCAACTGGCAAAACTCAGAGGAGCTGAGGTTTGTACCACCGTTAGTACCGGAGAAAAAGCGGATTTGGCGCGGCAGTTAGGGGCAGATTATGCGATTCTTTACCAACAAACGGATTTTGTGCAAGCTGTCAGGGATTGGACAGAAGGCAAAGGTGTGGAACTCGCCTTTGATACAGTAGGTGGCGAAAATTTTGCTCGCAGCTTCGGGGCAGTGCAGCTTTACGGCGATATTGTAACCACTCTACAACCCGACGCGCAGACAGATTGGAAAACAGCGCGATCGCGCAACCTACGCATTGGCTTAGAACTCATGCTAACGCCTCAACTGGAAGAAAATGTCGAAGCACAGCAAGCACAAGCTAGCATTCTCCAGCAGTGCGCCCGTTTAATCGACCAAGGGCGACTGAAAATTCATTATGAAACTTTCCCCCTCGAAGAAGCCGCCGCTGCTCATCAACAACTTGAGTCTGGCTCGATGATCGGGAAAATTGCTTTAGTTATTAATCATTAGTTGTGGGCGATTCGGGAGTGGCGATTGGGAATTGGGTATTTCCTTATCTCCTTGTCCCCCCATCTCTTTATCCTTCTCCTCCTCCTTACCTTCCCAACTCCCGCCTGGGCAGCCACCCACCTGAACGGATGACGCTGACTGGAAAATTGCTGCAAAAACACCTCAATGCGCCGATTCAGGAAGATGGTTTCTCTACAATTGACCCAAAAATCATGGGTCTCAAGCCCCTTCCTTTAGGAAGCCCTGTGATATATAAAATTAGTTCTAAGTAGGGATGGGCTATTCCGAAAAAAGCTCGCTGAGTGGTTTTGAGATCGGGGAAAGTATCTGGATTTAGTTCCGTGCTTTCTAGACTCTCCCGTAGAAGCGAGAATCCCCACGCCTTTAGGCTGGGGAGTGTCAAGCCGCTGGGCATTGATTTAAGCCAATCCTTAATTCAAGGAGAATTTAAGGCTTCCGAAATTGGGCTGCAAACACCGCTGGCTGGGGAAGCGTTGTCCTCACTTTTCACCTCAGTGGAACGGGGACTTCAAGAAGATCCCCGCCTTGCTCAATTGTCTAATTCCCAGCTACAGGCAGGGATTATCCCTTATGTAACTGTCCTGCGTGGATCAATCAAACTGGTGGATCGGAATTTAGTGCAGGGGTGGATTTTTCCAACACTTTCTTTTTGCAACGCTTGCAGGCATCCGGCGTTACTTTTGAGCAACAGAGTGACTAGTCAAAAACTAGTTTTGGTCGTTTCGTGAACTTTGCTGAGGCAAGGTTTAGAGAAGATGCGAGGTTTAGCGAGAGTAACTTTTTGGCTCAGACCAATTTTAGCCAAGCGCAGTTTCAAGGCGTTGCCAATTTCACCGAGGCAATCTATGAAAAGGGTGCTAATTTCAAACAAGCGCATTTCTCTGGCATAGCAAACTGGGTGTGATCGCATTGGCTCGCAGATGCCGATTTCGCAAGCGTGAGTTGGGGTGATCGCGTTTTCTTCTCCAAAAGCAGATTTTCCCAGTCACTCTTGCTCTCCAGCGCCACTTTTGAGCGCACTGTCGCTTTTCGGAAAATTCGCTTCTATGCCCCGATAGACTTCCAGAGCGTCAATCTTTTGGGACAAGTCGATTTTAGCAATACCGCCTGCTTGCAAGATGCTTTCTTAAATGTGGCTGGTGTTACCTTTGATTAGGATGAGGCAAAAATTGTCGGAGATAAGGGGAAAATTGGTGCTGCGATTTCAGTCCCCAAACTAGAAGGACATGAAAACGTTCTGCGTAATCTCATCTTTAACTTTCGCCGCTTAGAACAAGTTCCCGATGCCAACCAAATCGATTATATGATGCAGCAGCTTCGTTTGCGGCAACTCGGCGCTCGTGTTATGGGTACAACTCTCTAGCAACGTTTTTAGGGTCAGCGCATACGGGATGCTGCGCTCTGGTTGGGATTGAGCCTGCTCCTCCTGTTGAGCGACTATGGCACTAACTTTAGTTTGGTTTTGAGTGTGGGCATTGTGGCGTTAGCCTATTTCGGAGTCCTCTTTTGGTTCGTTGACAGGGTTCGTCGGCGGGTTCCCCAGCCCATTCTTCCTACTACCTACGAAACCAGTTGGGTGCTGAGTAGTTTTGCAGTGCTGACCTTAGTTGGCATGACTGCTCTTTTTCAGAGTGCGGAACGACCAGGGGTTACCCTCGTCTCGGTGTTGTTCTTTTCCCTGTGCCACTCATACTGCTGGTACGTCTTGATCAGCAAGGGCGCTATCACGACTTAATCAATCTCACCTACTTCGTTGAAAACGGAGGGATGCGCCAAATTCGCCTCTTGATCGCCCGAGTGCCGCTTATGCCCCGGTTTCCCTTTTTCGCGATCACTTTATGCCCATCCTTTAGGACCGTCGCTGGAATTGGCTCAACTATTATGACTTCAGCCTCAACAACTTGCTAAAACTAGGCTTCAATGACATCGGAGTGCGCGATCAACATCTTCCCGGCATCATCGCCACGCTAGTTTGGTATCAGTGGAGTCTAGGTCTACTCTACGTTACCCTGCTGCTGGGGACATTCTCCCGAACCATTCCGGGATTGAATATACTAATCTATCTACAATAGGGGCAGGGGTAAAGTTGGGAAATTAATTTGAAGCGTAGCTTTTGAGCTTTTGCAGATTGCCTCAGAACTCAAGGTAATCGCTCGTTATGTCTATGTTTCTTTTGCAAAAAAACTCTGGAAAATGATTTCCAACACTTACGATTGACCAAGCTGTTGCATTTTGACAACACCCATCATTCCTAAGTCTTCGTGATCGAGAATGTGACAGTGATAAACGGCTTTACCGGGAAAGTCTTTAAAAGGAATGCGAATCCGAACGACATCGCCGGGTGGCACTGGAACCGTATCCTTCCAGCCTCGGTAGGATTCAGACTTGCCATTGCGACTGATTACCTGGAAGGCATTGGTGTGAAGATGGAAAGGGTGATCGAAGCCCATCATCATTCCCTCATTAGCAATTTCCCAGTCTTCGACTGTATTTAGGCGAACTTGGGTATCGATGCGCTCGGAGTTAAAGGTTTTGCCATTGATGGTGAAAGCCATGCCCTGACCAGGAGCCATGCCGTGGCCTAGGGTGAAGCGTCGCACTTTCTGGGGTTCGGGTAAGGCTTCTACAGGAATAAGTTGCTCAGGGAGCGGTAGAGATTTTACTCGATCCTTGTAGGTGAGTGTTGCCAAAGTTGCGGAACGGTCTGGGCTGGTACTGCGCGATCGCCCCATCATGCCACCGCCCATCATGCCACCGCCCATCATGCCCATATCACTTCTATCGTAGGGTAGGTTCAGCAATAGGTACTCTCCGGGTTCCCGTTCTCCCCGGATTAGCACCTCAGCCCGCTCCCCTGGAGTTAGAAGCAGCTCTTTCAATTCGACAGGTTCGCCGAGGGCACCCCCATCCGTAGCAATGAGGTAAAGCGGGTGATCCTGAAGCATCAGGCGATAGAAGCGCGAACTAGAAGCATTCAGCAAACGTAGGCGCAGCAGTCCGCCTTCTGGAATGGAGAAGTTAGGATTGACAGAGCCGTTGACTGTAACCAGCGATCCCTCTCGTCCCTGCATCATTCGCTCCATGCGATTGGGAGGCTGGATGTGCCCATCATCTCCCAAGGCGAAATCCTTAAGGACCAGAAACTCTTCTTGAGCTGCTTGAATTTCGGGAATATCATCGAGTTCTCCGCGCACAATTAGTAATCCCGATAGACCTCCAAAAACCTGCTTTGCCACTAAACCGTGGCGATGGGGATGATACCAAAAAGTCCCGGCAGGATGATTTTGAGGAATAGTGAACTCGTAAGTAAATGTCTCACCTGGAGGAACTTCTAGAAAAGCGTTGTCAGCATTTTCGCTAGGAGAAACGTGCAAACCGTGATAGTGGAGGTTTGTCGGGTCAGGCAGATTATTGGTGAAACGGATGCGAACAGTATCTCCTGGTTTAACCTCTAGACGCGGTCCAGGGAGGCTGCCATTGTAGCTATAGAGGCGAGCTTCTCGTCCGGCTAAGTTGACAGAGCGATAGCGGGCATCTAGGGAAACATCCAGTAATCCTTCTTTGCTAACGTAGTGATCCGAACTGGGAGAGGAGGTTACTGGCTGCTCAAATGCTTGTCTAGTCAGATAGAGAGCACCGACAGTAGATGCACTGAGAGCCACGAGAAATTGTCTGCGATTGAGGAGTCGCTTTTTCATGCTTGTCAATTTTTTCTAGAAAGTCGCAACAGGTTATCTAGATTGAGTAGTCTGACTGCCTGTCATGCTCATTGTGGAGTGACACCCGGATGCCATTGATTCACCGAGGAAAGTAAGCAGTCCTAGTAAAGTGACTGCAACCCCAGCAGAGATGGCAACTCCTTTAAGTGTTTCTGAACGCTTGCGAGTTTGGTTCTGCTGAGTTTGAATCTGCTGCACAGCCTGCTGGATATACTCTGGCGGAATTTTTGCCTCTGCCCCTGCCTCGATCAGTTCTGACAGAGAATAAGTCCCTTTCTGCTGGGCATATAGGCGAGATGCTAGTGCAAAGACCTCTGGTGCTGACTCTGCCGGGATACGCGGTTCTGGATAAGTCATGGCATGATTAACTTGAATTGAATGTGGCTAGGCTGCATCTGTCGTCACCAACTCCCCTGTAAAGCTGCGAAGCTTTCCAAGAAACAGATGCTTGCCCTGCACCTCAACTGATTGCCGTTCGCTCTATTGCCTCATATTGAAATTACTCATACCCGGTTGAGTTTCACCGTTTTTCATCATCATGCCCATCATAGAGTTACACCGCTGTGCCATTTGACCCATTGGCTCCATCGTTTCCCTCATTTGATTGAGCTGGGTGTTTTGCCGCTCCATCATTTGGTTCATCTGTCCTCCCGTCGGAACCTCCTGCGTCTGTGCTAGAGTTGTTGCCGACTGTTCGTGATTACTAGTGCGGTTGTGGTTCTGGGCAAACGCTGGAATAGCACTTAGTCCCAACAGAATTACACCAACTAATGCTCCACAGGCGATTTTTTTAGTGTGCATAGCCATAGAACTGATCCTCAATGAATTTGCTAGATTGATGGGCTCTTGTAGAGCAAAGACTATGTTAAACTCTCCACTCCACTGGAGTGTCAAGTGGAACTGTAATATTTCATTGCCAAATTCTTGGCAGGCATCGCATTAAGTTGGGAGACTCCCCTATGAAAGCAATGGTTATTACCTCCTTCGGAGAACCAGATGTCTTCGAGGAGCGCGATTGGAACCAGCCCACCCCCGGCAGAGGGGAGGTTCTTGTGAAGGTGCATGCCACCTCCGTGAATCCAGCCGACTACGGTGTGCGCCAAGGACTATTTGGGTCAGGCATCAAGCTACCAGCCATCCTCGGCTATGATGTCTCAGGCGTGGTTGAGGAACTTGGTGAAGGTGTCGAAGATGTCGCGGTTGGCGATGAGGTCTACTACGCTATTGGTCTTCTGAGTGGTAGCGGCGCGAATGCTGAGTATCACGTCACCCCTGCCTCTATCATTACCAACAAGCCTTCTAGCCTGTCACACGCGGAGGCAGCAAGCATACCAGTAGCCGGGGGAACCGCCTGGGCGGCAATGGTCACAAAGGCTGATGTTAGGCTCGGCGAAACCGTGCTTATCCACGGAGGTGCGGGCGGAGTAGGCTCTTTTGCCGTACAAATTGCGAAAGCGGCAGGAGCCTACGTATATGCCACCTGCGGTGGCTACAATGCCGAGCTCGTGCGCTCTATTGGGGCAGACCGCGCGATTGACTATCAAAACGAAGACTTTGTTGGCATTCTTGAGCAGGAAACAAACCGCGTAGGAGTCGATATATGCCTGGACACCACTATGGGTAAGGTTCTAGCACCCAGTCTGAAAGTAACCAAAGCTAATGGTCGCGCTGTCACTATAACTGGCGTTGAGGGAAGTTTAGATGCCGCCGTCTACAAAAATATTACGGTTCACTTCGTACACTTAGACAATGTTCGCCCGAAGCTAGAAGCGCTTAGAACAATTGCAGAACGAGGTCAACTGGTTCCCGTTATTGGGAGGACATTTCCTCTCTCTCAAATTCCTGAGGCACACAAGCAGTTGGAGCAAGGGGGCAAAGGCGTTTATGGCAAGATTGCTATCGAAGTTGTACCAAGCAAGCCGTAAGGAACTGCTTACACTTTCGCTTCCACTGTAGACTTGAGATACTCCGTGTTAACACCAGAATCTCTTACCAAAGCAAGTTTTCCCGTGCGAGCAATTTCGCGTATGCCAAACTTAGTTAACATTTGAATAATCGCCACCATTTTGCCTGGGTCGCCCACTACTTCCAAAGTGAGTGTTTCATCCGAAATATCGACTGTGCGTGCCCGAAACACCTGAGCCAGTTCAATCACCTCAGCTCGGTTAGCAGCACTCGCTTTCACTTTAATCAGCATTAATTCCCGCTCCACACAGGGAGTTTGCGTGATATCGTGAACTTTCAAAACATTGACCAACTTGTAGAGTTGCTTGGTCAACTGCTCGATAGTGCGTTCGTCTCCTGGCACAACCATCGTAATGCGGGAAATGCCTTCTTTTTCCGCTGGACCAACAGCTAAACTCTCAATGTTGAAGCCCCGGCGGGCAAACAAGCCGGCAATTCGCGTCAAAACCCCAGCTTCATCTTCAACTAAGACCGAAAGCGTGTGTTTCACCATTTTGATAAATGCTCTTAACTGTTCTATCTCCCGATAATCTTATTTTGACGCTCACCTCCGTTTAACGGAGACGGCGCTTTTAAAGTGGAGGGGCTGTCGCCGGAATTACTTCCGGACGGACATCTCAAGGGGCTTTCAGGGTCTCGAAATGAATTTGAGACACAGCCCCTCCGGGACCAATTTACGCCCCCTTGTCTTCCGCTTGTAAGCCCCGTCGGAAATAATTCCGCACACAGCGCCTTGTGATTCTAGCTTCATAGGGAGATCCTAGAACTGGTATAGACCAGTTCCCCAAAATCTTTACCCTCAGCCAGCATTTTTCCCGTTTGCCCAACGGTACTTAAGCCACGTTCTCTTAAAACTTGGGCTGCAACCACATCTCTATTTCCCGCATAGCCACACTCGAGACAGTGATGAGTTCTTACGCTTAGTGGTTTCTTGCCTGTATGAGTTGGGCAATTGGGGCAAATTTGGCTAGTTCCGTTGGGGTCTACCTTGGCGAAATACACACCTCGCTTAAAGCAAACCCATCGCAGAATCTCCAAGAATTGACCAAAGCTTGCGTCCCAAGTGTGCTTACAGAGCATCCCTCTCGACATTGCTTTTAAGTTGAGGTCTTCCGCGAAGATCGCCCCCACGCCATCACAAAGGCGATGGGCTAGCTTAAAGTGCCAGTCTTTGCGCTTACAGAATATGTGGAAATGGAGCCGTGCTATTCGCTGCTTAACCTGATTCCAATTCCTAGACCCCTTTTTCTTAAATTTGAGCTTGCGTTGCAGCGATTTAAGCTTGCCATATGCGCTATCTAAGAACTTGGGTCTAGCAATCAATTCGTTTTCAGAGGTTGCTAAAAAACTTTCTAGCCCCATGTCGATTCCGATGGGATAACCAGACAGTGAAACTTCTGGCACAGAAACATCGGATTGAAGACTTAAAACGACAAAGTAACCCTTAGCTTTTCTAATTACCCGTGCTTGTTTAATTTGGAATCCATCGGGTATGGGTCTAGAGAGTCGAAGCTTCACCCACCCCAGCTTAGGAAGCTTAATATGCTTACCCTTGATGACTTCTTTTCCTAGCTCAGGAAACACGAACGACTGCAGCCCGCCAACTTTTTTGAACATCGGAAAGCCGAAACCACGCTCCCACATTCCTACAAAGGCGTTTTCTAGTCGCTTAAGAGTCTGCTGTAGAACATGGCTTTGGGGAAATTTTAGGTCTGGATATTCCTTTTTAGCTGCTGCCAGTTCCTTACACTGACTTGCGTAGGTTGGTCGTTTGGCATCTGCTGGAATGATGTACTCGCTTTGGATAGAGCAGGCATGGACAGAGCATTTCCTAGAGTTAACCCAAGCCTTACGAGATGCTAAAGCATGGTTGTAAACCTTACAACAAAATTCCAGCCACTCGCCTATCTGGAGTGTTTGGGGTTTTGTCGGTTCTAGTTTGTACTCGTAGCTGAGGGTTAACACTTTTACAAAATGCTTAACTATTTTTTAAGCGTAGCACAATCAAAGTCGCCATAGAATGGCGAGGCTTGAAACCCTAAGTTTCGGTCAATACGACCAAAGTGGACTTGCTAAACGAGTCGCCGCAGCATTCGATGAAGACCAGCAACTTGATGATCTCGATACAGTCTACATTGCTCAGACTAGCAGCACCGTCGTCCTGAAAGGAAAACCTCCTAGTCAAGACTTTCTGGACAAGATGGTCAGTGTCGCTAAGGGAGTTGATGGGGCAACCGAAGTTAATACCGAGCAAGCCAACGTTGGTTAAGCCGAGCTAGTACCTAGATTTTTCAACGTTGCTATAGCTGGCTTTCTTCTTCTGTAGTCTTACTCAACCCTGCCTCTATCCAATAGAGAAGAATCTGATTAAACTGTTCAGGACATTCATCATGAGGGCAGTGCCCTGCCTTGTCTAGCTCGACTAACTCTAATTGAGGATTCAGCCCTAGGAAGGATTTTGCTAGACTAGAGGGAACCATGCGGTCTTGGCTACCCCAAATTAGAAGAATGGGATTTTTCAGGGTGGGCAGCACAGTTTTTACTGGAGGGGCAAACTGAGGTTTTCTCACTGCCTGAAACAAAGTAGAAAATGTCTTTGTGGCTCCTTCATCCTGAGCTGGCATAGCTAGAATTTCCACTAGTTCATCAGTGACGCTAGCCCGACTCGCGTAAGCGATTCCTGCCCAACGGCGAACCACACTTGGGCGTCGCAGCACTTGAAATAACGTTCTAAGTAGTGGCGGTGATGCAACCATTCCCTCAAGCCCATTAATTATGGGTTGCAGCCAACCAGGGAGTGCCTCTTCTCGCAAAGACACATCTGGTAAATTAAGCAAGGCAATTCCGCTCACCATTTCGGGATGGGCGGCGGCAGCAACTAGACAAACCAACGAACCAATGGAGTTACCTACTAATACCACCGGCTGTCCGATGAAAGTTTGCCAGAAATCGTAAACTTGCTGCACCCAAAGGTCAACTTTGTAGTCTGCTGGCGCTTTTCTAGATGCTCCAAATCCCAATAAATCTAGAGCATAAACTGCATGCTTCTGACTTAATGCGGGTATATTCTGACGCCAGTGTTCTACCGAGGCTCCAAATCCGTGAATGAGAATAAGCGGCGTTGTTGGCTCTCCATTTGCTTGAGAGGCACGAACATAGGTGTAGCGAGTTTGCCAGCCTCGCCATACCCAGTCTCGTTGAGCGCCGATGCGTTGGTGCCAGTGCCCAGGCTGAGTCACAAAAAGCCTCAACTTAAAAAAGGTTTACGCTGCCTATATATTTTAAAGGGTGCTTCTGGTGGCAGATTAACGCTTGAGTGGGGGTCTGCACACTAGTTAGCTAGTTAAGGCGATTCTCTACGTATTTCCTTAAAACATCAACCGTAACGCCACCACAAGACGATATGAAGTAATAACTATTCCATAGTGTTTCTTTATTTCCATAGGTTTTACCTAATCTTTCTAAGTAGTCCCGTCTCAAAACCCTGCTGCTCACAGTCTTAAGATTATTTATTAACTTACTCAACTGCAAAGACGGCTGGTAACGGAAGAGTAGATGCACGTGGTCGGATTCCCCGTTAAACTCCACTAGCTCGCATTCCCATTTTGCTAACACGCGGTTAATAGTAGACTTCAAGTCTACTAAATCTCTTCCGTTAAGACTTTACGCGTGTAGTTTTGTACTAAGCACTAAGTGAGCTTTTAATTTTTAAACTGACCTCGCACGGGTGTATTAAGATATCGCACTAACTAATTCTCCAATGTTTATACCACCATGAGACTTACTTACCAGTACAAATTACGAACAACTAAAAAGCAAAAAGAAGTGATAGAGCATTGGTTGTCAATGCTTCAGTCGCAATACAATTTTTTGCTAGCGGATCGGTTGGACTGGTACGAAAATAGCCGCTGCCAGATTGACCGCTGCCCCTTGGTTTGCAGTATTGCAGAGCCAGGAGAGCAGCCTAACTACTACAGCCAAAAGAAAACCCTGCCGCAACTTAAGAAGAATAGACCTTGGTAGAATGACATTGATAGTCAAGTCTTACAAGACGGGTAAAGCGGGTGAAGCTGGCTTTTGAGCGCTACTTGAAAGGCAACAGTAATGGCAGCCGCAGCGGTAAACCTCGGTTCAAGTCTCTAAGTCGCTACCAAACTTTCACTTTTCCTCAGCTAAAGCAAGATTGCTTACAAGGGAAACATATTAAATTACCTAAACTAGGGTGGTTAAAGCTAATTAAGCATCGACCTATACCGGACGGGTTTAAGCTCAAAACAGCATCCATCACACGGAAAGCTGACGGCTATTACTTGTCTTTAAGCATTGAGTGTGAGGAGGTGCCCAACAGTAATCCCGATGTGGACTGGTCTAAAGCCGTTGGAATTGAGGTGGGGCTTAAAGATTTCCTCACTACCAGCGAAGGTGATACAGTCTCGATCCCTAATTGCTACCGGAGAGCAGAGCGCAAGTTAAAGCGACTGCAACGCCATGTGAGTCGGAAAAAGAAGGGTAGTAACAACCCTAAGAAGGCTGTAGCGAGACTAGCAAAACAACACAAAAAGGTTGCAGACACTCGGAAAGACTTTCATTTTAAGACTTCTAAGTGGCTTCTCAACAATTACGATGTGGTAGCTCACGAAGACTTAAACATCAAAGGACTAGCAAAGTCTAGGTTAAGTAAGTCGGTTAACGATGCAGGTTGGGGCAATTCCTGTCTATTCTTCCAGTCAAAGCCGAAAATGCTGGGCTGTTAAGTGTAGGCGTGAACCCCAACGGAACTACCCAGACTTGCTCTAACTGTGGTGCTAGAGTCCTAAAACGACTAAGCGACTGCTGGCACTCATGTCCTCATTGCCATTACGAGCGAGGCGGATAGAGACGTAAACGCAGCGGTCAATATGAAGAACTTGGCGGTGGGCATACCGTCAATAAAGCTTGTGGAGTTCGATGTGATAGCAGGACTCCACAAGCAAGAAGCCCACTGTATAGCGCAAGCTTAGAGTGGGAGTATGTCACAAATCGCAAGCTAAGTTAACATTCTTCTACACATAAACTTGACCAGACTCAGTAGAATGGCAAGTAAGTTAACCGTAATCTGTAGCTAATTGACTAATCAGAATCAAACGAGCATACGCCTGTGAGCAGTAAAAAACCTAATCGCTCTCTACCCCCGATTAATCAAAACATCCGCTCTCCTCAAGTTCGTGTCATCAGCCCCGATGGCGAACAACTAGGGGTGATGCCCACAGAGGAAGGTCGGAACATCGCTGAAGAAAAACAATTAGACCTTGTCATGGTCAGCGATAAGTCAGACCCCCCAGTTTGCCGGATTATGGACTACGGCAAATACAAATATGAGCAGGAGAGAAGGGCTCGGGACGCTAAGAAAAAGCAGCACACTGCTGATGTTAAAGAAGTGAAAATGCGCTACAAAATTGACGAACACGACTATCATGTCTGTGTCAATCGAGCGCACCGCTTTCTCAAGGGCGGAGACAAGGTTAAAGCCACTGTAAACTTCCGAGGACGAGAAATTCAACACACTGATTTAGCCGAAGATTTGCTCAAACGCCTAGCAGGTGATTTAGAGAACCTTTCCGAAATTCAGCAGGCACCGAAAAAAGAAGGTCGTAATATGATGATGATACTTTCTCCTAGGAAGTCCTAAAAACTTCATCGCGGGCTTTGACCGAAGTTAAAGCAGTGCCGCAGGAAGCGAGTTGGTATTTCGGGATGCGCTCCCCAATGCAGGTGGATGTAGGAAGCATGAAGCTGGTGAGATTGCCACCCCTCGCTCAAGGGGGAACTCTGCTTACCTCCTGCAATTTCAAAGAGGGGAGAGACTGGTGCTGAGGTAAGTTGAGAGCGATGAAACTCGTGTCCCCAAATTATTTCCCCAGTGTTGAGTAGGGGGCTGTCTCGTAAAGCCGTTGCCTGACGGTATCCCAAGGTAAGCCGTTTGCCCATTACAGCCGTGGTGGGCACTACACCTGCCATTTGCCAAGATTGACCCGTAAAGTCAATCATCTGCTCGCATAGGTACATTAAGCCGCCGCACTCGGCATAGGTGGGCATCCCTGCCTGGAGCGCAGAGCGAACTGCCTGAAGCGCGTTGCGATTGTCCGCGAGCTGTTGGGCAAAGACTTCGGGAAAGCCGCCGCCCAAGTAGAGTCCTTGAATGTTATCGGGTAAACGCTCGTCTTGGATGGGACTCCAGGGGATGAGTTGCGCTCCGAGTTGTTGCAGGATATCTAGGTTGTCTTGGTAGTAGAAGCTAAAGGCGCGATCGCGGGCAATGGCAATTCTGATCGGAGAGTGAGGAGTGAGGAGTGAGGAGAGGTTGCAGGTTGATGCGTTGAGATTTTCTTCCGCTGCTTCCGCTGCTTCCGCTGCTTCCGCTGCTTCCGCTGCTCCTGTGCCCTCCGTCTTCTGTGATACCTCTAGTAACGGTAGCAAACGCTCCCAATCGAAGCAATTTTTGGCAAGCTCTGCAAGCTGAGCGAAGATACCATCTAGCTGCTCAATTTCTGCGGTGGGGACTAAGCCTAAATGTCGGTCAGGAATCGTAACCTCATCCTGACGGCGCAGCACGCCTAAAACTGGTAAATTTAGGGGTTCTAGGGCATCTTGGAGCAATTGCAAGTGGCGATCGCTCCCCACGCGGTTCAGCACCACTCCTGCAATTTTCACTTTGGGGTCAAAAGAGCAATACCCATGTGCGATCGCGGCGATCGAGCCTGACAACCGGGAGCTATCGAGAACCAACAAAACAGGCAGATCCAGCAGCCGTGCCACATGCGCTGTGCTGGCAAAATCCTTGAGATGATGGGAACATTCCCCTTGTCCCCTTGTCCCCTTGTCTCTTTGTCCTCCCGCCCCACTCACTCCATCAAACAACCCCATCACCCCTTCTACCAGGGCATAATCAACCCCCTGACAATGACGAGCAAAACATTCGGGAACGTATGCCTCACTCGTCAGCATAGGGTCTAAATTCCGGCAAGGGCGACCTGTAACCGCAGTATGAAACATGGGATCGATGTAATCAGGTCCCACCTTAAATGACTGCAGGTTGCCACGCTGCTGGAACAAAAAAGAAAGGAGGGCAAGCGTAATAGTTGTCTTGCCCACTCCACTGCGATCACCAGCGATAACTAGAGCCATTGCTAATTGCTAATTGTCAATTGCTAATTGTTTATTGCCATTAGCCATTAGCTATTAGCCAACTGAACAATCTCGTGGGTAACACTCATACTTTCCTCGTAGAGAACCTCACGAGTTTGGCGTTGTAGCTGCTGAGCGAGTAACTTCTCCGTCTTTTGGTCAAACAGAGGAGTCACTTGCTCAATCCGGCAAGACTGTGCCCCACCACCTGCTTCCATACGCATGCAACCTGTCGTTTCCGAACACAAGACAGTACAGCAGTCTGCTTCTAGATTGGTGGAACTCAGGCGTAAGCTAATCAGGTCCCCCGAGATTTCTCCCTGATCGGCAATGGGAATGGCGGCTAACTCTGCTTCAATCGAACGTTGGTTCTCGGCGCTAAATTTAATTTTTCTGATCTCATAGTCACCGCCTTCGATTTGGTAGGAAACCGGACGCCACTGCAAACGACTTGCTAACCAACCTAGATACATGAGCGCCTGCGCTTGATTCCCTTTTTCGTAATCAATCGTTACCCGATCAAGTTCACCGAGCGCCGAACGACGTTCTGGGGGATCAAACGCTTCAGCAGCTAACTCTTGCCATGCTGATAGCCGTCGCCAATTCAAATCAGCCAGGGGCATTCCCTGCTCGATGAGGTCGCCTGCTCGCAACAGGTCAACCTCGGGATTGTTAAAGGTACTAGAATCAATCATGACCAGCTCGCTATTAGCGGCTAGTCGCTGAAACAGAGCGTATTCTGGTTGCGGTGTCGCCCTCCACCAGACAAATTTGGGAAGCTCGTTGAGCCTCAGCGTTGAGATCATGCCCCTAATTCGTTCTAGGGCGGCGGCTGTGCCACGCAGCGTAATGTACTCGCAGCATACTAAGGTGGTATTCTGGCTTTGCTGATCGATGGGGCAATAGGCTGAGACTTGAGCTTCCACTCCTTCGTCCTCCCCCAAAGTGGGGCAAAGGGTGATGATGCGGCAGGGATTAGAAGCAGCGATCGCATTAGTAACCCCACTACTTTCTAGGTCTGGAGAGGACTGTGGGGCTGCAGTTGTGCTCTCTTCAGTAGAATCGTTTTGCTTGGCTTGAGTGTATTCTTCTCGTAACTTGCTGAGTAACTCCGGCTCTGGTTTACCCGTAACTGACAGTCCGTAACCTTTCTGAGCAGCCTTGATCGCCGCTGTTGTCTGCGAACCAGCTATGCCATCCACTGAACTCTCATAAAAGCCTAGTGCTGCCAAGAGCTGTTGCGTTGCATCTGGTTCGTAAACTACTATACTGAAAGTAGTAGCGCGACTGGCAGTAAGCCCTTCTTCACTGGAACTGTAATTTTGCCAGAGTTGATGAAGTTCTGCCTCAATTTCCTCAATCGAGACATCTTTGGGCTCTTGTAGAGAAACAATGGGAGAAGATTGGGTGGTTGTCATAGCTAGTAGTGTTACTAACGTGTAGTTCGTAGATTAGCAGGTCGGCAGGTTAGCAGGTGATCAATTTAACCTTTTTACAGTCTGCGCCAGCGGCGACCATCTCGGTTCATTAAATATTCTGCCTCCCTAGGCTCCCAAGTTCCTGCCTCATACTGGGGAACCGATGCGGGGTCGGAGTATTCATCCCAAACGGAGAGAGCTGGTGTTAGCAGCCGCCATGCTTCTTCGACTTCATCAGCACGAGTAAATAGGGTTTGGTCGCCCAGCATGCAATCGAGTAAAAGTCGGTTATAGGCATCTGATGTTGCCATGCCAGAGGAGCCGTAGCTAAAGTCCATATCCACTGATCGCGTCCGCAGTTCTGGTCCTGGCATTTTTGCCTCAAAGCGCAGAGCAATTCCCTCATTGGGCTGAATCCGCATCGTCAGCACATTCGGATTAGTCTGTTGCGCTGCCGACTGGAAAATCAACAGGGGAACTTCACGAAACTGGATGGCGATTTCTGTCACCTTCTTCGGTAGCCGCTTGCCTGTTCGCAGGTAAAAAGGAACGCCCTTCCAGCGCCAGTTATCGCATAAGAATTTCAAAGCCACAAAGGTGGGTGTGGTGGAGTTGGGATCTACCCCCTCCTCTTCCCGATACCCCGGAACCTGCTTGCCATTCATCCAGCCTGGAGCATACTGACCGCGAATCGCAGAGCGATTGAGATCGTTTACATCTGCCAGGTGTGTGGTTTCAAGCACCTTGGTTTTTTCGGTGCGAATGCTATCGGCATCCAGCGCGTTAGGTGGCTCCATTGCCGTGATGGACAAAAGCTGCATCAGGTGGTTTTGCACCATATCCCTGAGAGCGCCGGAGGCTTCGTAGTAACCGGCTCGGTCTTCAACTCCGACGGTTTCTGCCACTGTGATTTGCACGTGATCTACAAACTGGCGATTCCACAATGGCTCAAAAATGGCATTGCCGAATCGGAAAACTAAGAGGTTCTGAACCGTTTCTTTGCCCAAGTAGTGGTCAATGCGATAAACCTGCTTTTCGTCGCAGACGCTTTGCACCACGCGGTTGAGGGAACGAGCTGAACTCAAGTCCTTACCAAAGGGTTTTTCGATCACCAAGCGGGTTTTCATCTGGTCCTTGAGCATTCCCGCATCACCGAGCTGTTTCAAGGCAGCCTTATAGAGCTTGGGAGCTACTGCCAGATAAAAAACGCGGTTCCCTCTGGTTCCCCGTTGCCCATCTAAATCTTCGAGAAAGGAGTTCAGCTCTTGATAGCTTTCGGGTTCGTCGATGTTGCCGGAGCAATAGTACAACCCTTGAGCAAAGTCTTTCCAGAGTTCCTCACTTTCAATGCCTGTGGAAAACTGCTCGACACCCTCGCGCATCTGCTCTCGAAAGTAGTCGTGGCTCCACTTGCGACGGGCAACGCCCACAATGGTAGTTTCGGGTGGCAGTCGGTGTTCTCGCTTCAGTTCGTAAATAGCAGGAACAAGCTTGCGCTGGGTAAGATCTCCAGACGCACCGAAAATGACCATGATCAATGGTTCTGGAACTCGTTCCTGTTGCAGTCCAACCCGGAGGGGGTTTTCTAGAAGAGTCACCATATTTGTTAATGGCTAATGGCTAAGGGCTAAGTGCTAATGGTAGGCGAACCATAAACCATTAGCAACTAGCATCACGAGTTTACACGGTGGCGAGCCGCTTAACTTTTTCATCAAGGGATGACATTAGGGACTCATAGGGCTTGACAAATTTGTTAATCGCCTCTGCGAGAAGTTCATCCATGACAGCATTGATATTGATATCCACGTCGGGATCTTTAAGATTTTCCATCAACTGGTAAGCTTCCTCGACGTTAGTTTCAATCCGATTAGCTTCGGGGGAGCAGTGATCAGCGCAGGCTTCGATGGTGTCGGGAGGCATGGTGTTGACGGTGTAGTTCCCCACCAGCCCATCAACGTACATAACATCGCTATACTTGGGGTTCTTGGTTCCGGTGCTTGCCCAGAGCAAGCGCTGCACATGAGCTCCTTTCTCTTCTAGTGCCTTCCAGCGATCGCTTCCGAAAATCTCTTTGAATTTCTGGTAGGCAATTTTGGCGTTGGCAATGGCAACTTTGCCTTGAATATCGGTGAGCTTCGACTCTTGATCTTGCCGATCAGTACCCTTGAGCTTCTCCTCAATGTAACCGTCAACTTTGACATCAATGCGGCTGAGGAAGAAACTTGCCACTGACGCAATTTTGCTGATGTCTTTCCCTGCGGCTGCCCGCTTTTCTAAGCCTCGGATATAAGCCCAAGCGGTATCGACATAGCTTTGTACCGAAAACAGCAGGGTGACATTGATATTGATTCCTTCACTGATTGCCTGCTCGAAAGCCGGGATGCCTTCTGGCGTTCCCGGAATCTTAATCATTACATTCTCGCGATCAATCTCGTTGAAATAGCGCCTTGCTTCCGAGATGGAGCTTTCGGTGTCTTTGGCGATCGTGGGTGGGACTTCGATACTGACATAACCGTCCAGTCCGTTGGTTTCATCGTAAACCGGCTTTAATTGATCGCAGGCATCGCGAATATCTTTAAACACCAGGGATTCATAAATCTGTTGAACCGATTTGCCTTCTTTAATTCCTGCTTCAATGTCGGCATCATAGGTTTGATTTCCCGAGATCGCTTTTTCAAAAATCGTCGGATTAGACGTGATGCCATGAATCCCTCGACTCTGGATCAACATCTTGAGTTCACCCGACTCAATGATGTCACGGCTCAAGTTATCCATCCAGATACTTTGACCGTATTCTTTTTCAATTTGGAAAATGGGATTTTGTGCGGTAGTCATAGTTTTCCCTTTTGATTGTTTCTCTATTGTAAATTTTGCCGCTTGGTTGCGTTTTTTATGGTGACAAGCGTTACAAACTTTTCCCAATTAAGTCTGTGAATGCGCCATAGCAGTTTCTTGGGATTGAGCTGGCATGAAAGATTCCACCAGCTTCACGTTTTCTCGACTGCCAATAATTAGTGGGGTTCGCATGTGAATCTTGTCAGGAATAACATCTAAAATTTCTTGAGTTCCTGTCGTTGCCCTTCCCCCTGCTTGTTCGGTTAAAAAGGCAAGAGGAGCAGATTCATAAAGTAGGCGTAGTTTTCCTTCTGGCTTTTTGACAGTGCCCGGGTAGAGGAATACACCCCCCTGCAAGAGAATGCGGTGGAAGTCTCCCACTAAAGCCCCGCCATAGCGGGCACTATAACCTTCATTGCGATGGACATAGCGTACGTATTCCCGCAGGGGTTCTTCCCATTGCCAGAAATTCCCCTCATTAAGGCTGTAAATTGCCCCATATTCGGGAATTTGAATGTTTTCTTGTGCCAGGATAAACTCACCTAAGCTGGGATCCAGAGTGAAGGAGTGAACGCCATTCCCGGTCGAGTAAACTAACATCGTGCTTGCCCCGTAGAGAATGTAGCCCGCTGCAACTTGTTTGCGTCCAGTTTGCAGAAGATCATTGGCATTGCCATCAACGTCGTTGCCCTCTTGCTGGCAAATGGAGAAAATGGAACCAACGTTGAGATTAGTATCAATGTTCGAGGAGCCGTCTACGGGATCGTAAAGTAAGGTATAGCGTCCGATTGGGCAATTTTCGGGAATATAGTAGGGCTTCTCCATTTCCTCGGATGCCAAGCGGCAAACTAAACCGCTTTGCTCGAACACGGAGATAAACACGTCATTGGCGTAGACATCCATCTTTTTGACGGATTCTCCTTGGACGTTTTCTTCGCCTGTCACGCCTAGCGCGCCTTCCATGATCCCAGCGCGGCTGAGGCGTCTAGAGATAAGCTTTGCCGCTAGGGCGATCCGATTCATGATTGCGCTGAGATCCTGTGCCTCCTGCGAAAAACTCTGGAATTGCTGCAAAACGTGATGCGACAAAGTTCTACAATCTCTCTCCAGGGCGGAATTCTGAGCCTGGGATTGCTCAACGTTAGTCATGGGATTCATCCTCCACTTGCGCTAATTTGATTCGAGGATAGCCTCTATCGGGCAAAAGCTCTACGAGTTTTTCTTCCTTGCTCCTGCGATCTAATTGCAATCATAGGAGGACATATCTCCACCGTCCTCTAACTTTAGACTAAATTTGGGTTTACACTCTTCATCAAGAAGGTAGTAAACTCAGACAGCGCTTGCGTAGGAAGCGTATAGCGCAAGCGATTCCCTGCCGGGCTAAAAAGGGCTACGCTTGGCAGTTAGTCTGAAAATTTGTATGTTATGAAAATTTGAGTTATTAGGGCGCATGCAGGGAACTGAGAGCGCCCATACTTTCCCACCTACTACACGAGCGGTTGAGGTTTGGTGAGTTTACTCAATCGAAATTGACTGAGGTCCCTGGCTACCGTTGTCGCTAACGTTAGTCCCCACTGTGCTAGCAGGACTAGAGCCTGTCTGTTTCTCTAGCCAACTCTTGAGCGGATCTTCTGAAAGGCTAAGCCGAAACACTCCAGAAAACAATCCCCCCGTAAAAGCCAGCGGTTGCTGAGTAAGTTCTTTAAAGATGGGTGTCAGTTCGTCGAGGAACATGGAAGGTCTCCTGGCAAAGAACTGGAAACAACGAAACAATTCACACTGTTAATTTTGCGGAATGTCAGGGAATTCTATAACCATAGCTGCGGAAATTTTTGGTCAACAAGTAAAAATTCCATGACTTCAGACAAAGTTCAAAACGATACTAAAGTAGACAAGGTTCAAAACGATACTAAAGACTATGTAATTTCTTCTATCACTGGTTTGTTCACAGGTGGTCCCTTAGGGCTAATTGCTAGCCCTTTTTCGCTCAAACTATTTGCTAACCTGAGCAAAACTGATCGTGGTAAGTGGATAAAGTGGGCTTTAGCTGGTTTAATTGGTTCTCCTCTCTGCTTAGGCATTACTGCGGGGTTTCTGCCGTCTGAGGAAACTTCACAGATGGCGCAGGAATCATCATCTGAAACTGAAAGTGGTTCTCAAGGTAAAGCAACTTCAACTCCGCCTACAGATTCTCAGGAAACTTCACAGGCTACGCAGAAATCATCGTCTGAAACTGAAAGTGGCTCTCAAGGTAAAGCAACTTCAACTTCGCCAGGGGCTAATGGCGTTGGTGATCAGGTCGAAGTAAGCGGACGAGCTATTCGAGTCGATAATGTGCAAATTACCGATTTTTTAGGTATCAACAACTCATACTACGAGAACATTCCTACAAAAGGGAAGTTTGTCGTAATTGATATGACTTGGTGGAATACCTCCAATGAAACTGGCGATATGCTTTGGTCTAGTTTCACCCTCAAAGACTCGAAGGGTCGAGAGTATGGTGAAATAGATGGCTCCGATAGAGATGCTTTCTATCGCTATGAAGAGGAGAATGGTTATGGGAGTATGGATGATTCTCTTTTTCCTGGTGGTTCAGCCAAAGATGGTGTAGTTTTTGAAGTTCCACCTAATGCTACTGACTTCACGCTTGTTTGGAAGGGTAAAGAGATTAATTTGGGTAAATAGAAAACGGTTCCATATTAAGCCCTTTTAACACCCAGGCGGCGCGGAGCTTCCTTCTAGAAGGCTAGAGGCTGCCGCGCCGCTATCTAATGACAGTGCTATCCTTACTTATCGGCAATCCAACCCTTTTGGATTAATCACTGTTCAGGAAAGAGGCACTTGTCCGAATCGCAGCCTGCTGGACCAGCTTCTGCGAACTCGCCTGCATCATAGCGACTTAGGGCGGTTTGAAAATCGGACTGCTTGCGTCGCCTTTCTACCCCTTGCATGAGCTGCTCGTACTGCTGTTGGGTGATGGGTTCAAACGGCAAACGCGGGAAGCTTTGATGGGCATCAAACCGTGCTAAAAGCGCCGCTGAGATATAGCCCTCATCGTCTCGAATGGCTTCGTAAATACGAGTGCCGAGGGCTTCGATTTCATTCTCCCGGAGTTCAATGGTGGCAGAGGTATTGTGTGTTGTCCAAAAACGTTGCACATTGAGGTAAAAATCCATCTGCGCGATCGCGCTAAATTGATTAATATCGATTTGATCAGCACCAGGCAAATCTGCCCAAGGCAAAGCCACAGGAATTTCCACTAGCCATTCCGTGCAGCGCTCATCAAAGGGATCATTGAGCAGATTCCCATTTTCATCCTTATCCGACTGAGAAGGGATGACATTGTAGCCGTAGTCAATGCAGGCAAGCGCCACGGGGTCATTTTTGCCAAAGGTAATCCGGCGAATGTAGCGCACAGCTTTGGGGGGATGCCACCCCGGAGAAGCATTGGTTAGTAAGGATTTAGTACCAGAGGGTTGGACACAAGTGCAGCGGTTGGGGAGTTTTAATCCGTGGCGATCGCAATACTCCCAGATTACCCGATGCACAATTTCTTGCCAGCGACTTAGGTACTCCTGTTCTTGCCGCTTAAATGCCAGTCCTTGGGAAGTTTCTGGTCGTCCTTCTTCCCACCAGCGCAGCCAAGGATAGCCAAAGGCATGGACGAAAAAGTCAAACAAGCCTGTGAAGGATACCCCCACAATGGGATCGAGTTCGCGGCTATATTGATAGCGCGGCTCAATAAACTGGTGATGGAGGAGTGCTGCTACCGAGAGCGCACCCGCAGTGAAGGCTTCTTCTTGTTCTTGATCGTTTTGTGGATCAATCTGATTGAGATGTACTTCACTGAGATTGCAATTACCAGTCAACGTATTGCCAAAAACACCTTTGTTAAATTCTGGTTCGTTGAAACAATAGGTATCATGTAATCCTGGTAATTCCTCTACACATTGAACGATTTGTTCTTTCCCCTTAAATTTAGGTTGATGTCCTTTGCTAGTATCTAGCCTTTGGCAAGGAATACCTGCACAATCATTAATTTGCAAGTAGTAGATGTCTTGAGACCTCTTACCTAAATTGGTAGAAGATTGTCGCTGTGCCATGAAGTTGACAGAGCATCGAATTCCACATTTGCACAAAAGCAGTTGCAGGCATCGCGCCCTTTCGTAGTCAGAAACATAAATGCGGATGCCATTGCTGGAAGTATTAGAACCATCTGTGTCAGCTAATCCTGCTATAAAAGCAAGAATCGCTTGTTTGTTCCAACTTCCAATCAGATTTAATGCCTCAGCCTCGGTTTTTAGGCGACGCAGCAACTCTCCTGAAAAGTCTAGTTCTGTAATATCTACCAAGGGGAACAAATAATCATAGTTTCGCGAACTTGATTTTTTTCCAGCAACTGCCAGTTCAGGTTGTTGAGAGTAAAGCCGCACTTTAGCATTCCCGTTTTGGTCTAGAGTTCCATCACCTGCCGCGACTCCTAATGTGTAAGCACGATTCAGGTCAATTTCCTTTCCATCTTCATACTCAATGGTAAACGGTTCAGTGTGTATTCTGTATTTGCTGTGGTTCGATAAATCCTTCGTTTGTACCTCTTGATAGCTTTTACCAAATCTATCTTTGACGAAAAAGCGATGGTATTCTGTCGCATCTAAGTAGGAACCATCACCAAACCAAACCCTGTATAATTTTTGCCCTGTATTAGTTTGAAATGGCGTTACTTGGCTCCAGCGCTTCCCATTCCAAACTTCAACTTCTTGCCCCACAACATCCTTAATTTGGTGGATGCCATCACGAGTAATTAACCAAGTATCACCAGAGACACAATGAAAATTGGAACCAATTATTTCACCGCAGTTGTGAGCAACTATGCCGTTAGCATCAAACCTTGATACTTGTGGAACTGTGCAATCATAAACGGGTTCGACGCCATCAGAAATAATCTCAGCAACCGTGACAGTAAAGCGTTCTCGGTTTAATTGACCTTGGTAGTCTCCGAGTATTTTTTGGAGTCTTGCTCGTTTAGATTCATCTTGAAAATTAACTAGGGCTTGAAACTCGTAAAGATTATCTCTTGAAACGATGAGTTCATGCTGTGCCTGACAATGATCGGATTTAGTTTTTCCTTTACCGTCAGGAGGACAGCGATCATGCTCAGTGCGACGATTTTGATCGATTACAGAAACAATTCCTAGACGTAGAAGCATTCGCTGAACTGCTTGAAGGAGTTCCAGATTACTCTGAGCTAAACGAACACTCGCTCCTTTTATTTGATTTCCCTGTACACTTCCATTAGCATCAAAAACGCCCTGAAGGAATCCCTTATAGAAATCGTAACTTGCCTGTTCAATTTTTATCGTGTTATTGCCATGACTTAAATCGAATTCATGGGCAAGTTCGTATAAAGTTGCTCCTCCTACTTCCATGTAGTCATTTTTATCTAGAGTGGTTGGAATTAAGCTAGCAGCATGGGAAGCTGTCTTTTGCTGGTATTCTCCCCAATAGTGAAGTACGGCTTTTCTCTGATAGGAAGTTTGATTAATGCTATAGCAACCATCACCGATAAAACTTCCAAGCAGCCATCCTTGCTCAAATGTTCCTTCTCCATACCAAGGCTGTAAATCTCTATGGTTGTGGATTAGAATCTTATCCCCAGGTTTCAGGTTCTTGAGCTTAACCCACTCAGAATACTGCTTTTTCTGAGTCTGGGCAGTCACTTTCAATAGTTGATGGTTATCTGTCAACCGCAAAGAGATTCCTTCGGTGGTGGTTAACTGGTGAATCGGCTTAATACCACTCTGGTAGAAACCTTCTGGGGTAGTGCTAAACAGCTCTCCATTGACGTAAACGCTCACCTGCTCGCCGATGAGATCTTTAATTTGTCTCGCGCCAAATTCGGTGTGAATCCAGGTATCTGCACTCAGACACGGGTTAAGCCCGTAACGAGCTAAGCGATGCTCTAGCTCATCGGCATCTAGGTTGGGATAGCTTTTCTGCAACCACTGTTTTGCTGTCCCTCGTTCATAAACTTTTAAAAACTCAGCTTTCATATCCGGGGTGGCTAGCAAATCACGGTTGGCTCTAGCGACAGCTTCACCAGCCCACTGAATCGCTCCCTCGCCGGAGTAGTATTGGCTACGGACAGCATCAACACATTCTTCTAGTTTCGGCTTGTGGTGGTAAACGCGGGAGTGATTTGCCATCCTGAGCGCATCCCGTTCTGGATCAATGCGCCAGTTCCCTTCTTCGTCTGGTTGCCAAAGGTTTTGCTTGAGCAGCGGAGAATCGGCATTGAATTGTCTCATGCCCGCACTGTTGTGGGTTAAATACCCATCACAATAGAAGCAGTGAGCCTCTTCAACTTCAATGTCATAAGTTTTGAGGTAATCGCAGCTCCCTACGCCTTGTACTGTTACAGGAATATCAAGAGTGACATCGGATTCAGCAACGTAACGCTCATAGTTGGAATCGACAAAGCGAAAGCCTTGAAAGCCCCACTCTCTCATTTCGCTGTAGGTATAAGCCTCACGCATCATTTCACCAGCAATAGTGAAGCCATACATCTTTAGTCCTTGATGTAATTTTCCTTTGACAGCGTGAGGCGCAATTAAATCGTTATAGCGGTCTTTTAGTGCTGGAATCGTCAGGTTGTATTT
Source organism: Cyanobacteria bacterium QS_4_48_99 (assembly GCA_003021505.1). Lineage (GTDB taxonomy): Bacteria > Cyanobacteriota > Cyanobacteriia > Cyanobacteriales > Rubidibacteraceae > QS-4-48-99. The sequence goes on from PXPT01000151.1 coordinate 25,588, forward strand.
GGGTTGCCAATTTTGTTGTTTCGGAAGAGTAATTTTCAATCGACCTGCAATTCCCAAGCTAGACAGAACACTAGATACCTGTCTGGCAAATGATCTGTAAACTGTAGTTACTAGATGAGGGGGTTGATTGTTGATTGCACCATCACTATCCATTAGACCTGCTAAATAGGCAGCTCTAACATCGGCCATTCCTTGCAAGATGAAGCTGGGAACTGCAATCGGTTTATGGGGTTGCTTGATATGTTTCGAGAAGTATTCAGCTAATCGGATCGATGAACAGACTGAGAGAATAGTGTTTTCGCCATTTAATTGGTTGTGACGAGCGCGTAAACCAAACTTAGCTAGAGCAGAGTCTAGTTTAGTCTGTATTTGGGGGGAAATTTTTTCGTCTAAGGCGTTGGTTGCCCAATAAACGTAACCATAAGGTTTGTCGTGTTTATTACGACCCAATGAAACGTAGCCGTCACCATGAGTGAAACCAATTAGCCAAGCAATCTCAGGGGTCAAATGTGGAACTACTAACGATTTAGCTGTTCTACTACGAGCAGGTCTTTTCTCGGTAAAGTCATCGGGCAAAGAGGTGGGTATCCCTGGCAACACTTGCGTGTTGTGCATCAGCCTGTCGCCTTCACTCAAGTTGGAAACTTGCTTCCAAGCAACAGACCCGGTGGCATCAGCTAAAACTGCTTGCCTGTGATTGAGGGTAGCTCTTGGGAGAGTCGCATTAGTCTCGATTTCGTGAACTTCCTGATCCCCCTGGTCAAACTTATCTAGCACTTTTCTGAAGCCTACAGGAGTCTGCACCAGATCTCCTACCTGGATCTCCTTAATCGGAATAAGACCCTCCGATGTATGAACGAGTGCGTCTTCAGGGAGGCATCTTCTGATATTTCCGGCAACAACACTTGCTGCTGCTTCGTCGATTAACAAGCAGCATTCTTCAGGATTCAGTTGTCGCCCCACTGCCCGATTCAGAATCTTTGCAATGCGGGGGAACAAGTCAGGGAATTTAATGGGATTGGCAACGCCGCCAAAGCCTTTGAGGAGTTCCCCAGCAGGACGTACATGACTGGGATCGACTTTAACTTCAACTTCTTTGGCAAACTGCCCATCACTGGATAGTTCCAGCAGGGCTTGATATGACTGAATCCAGCCGTTTCTGGAGTCTCCGACGCTAATTTGAACGCAACCTGCGCTCTCTACCTTAACTTCTGTTTGTTCCCGACGGGCTTGAGGCGAAACTGAGCCAATCTCGCCGATGAGCTTGACGTTGAGGCGATTGCGAATAGGAGGGAGTTGGTTGATGTATGGGGTTTCGAGAACAGCACCCGTGCCACAACCCATCATGGCTAAATCCATCATTAAGCCGAAGGCACGCCAGTCTACAACATTGGTTGAGGTGCAGTTATATGCGCCTGAGAAGTTCTTCTGTGCCTCTAGCCACTCCGTACCGCCTACCCATAGCCAGCGACCAGAGGGAAGGCTTTTTAGGGAGCGCATTGTCCGCTCTAGAAGTTCTTGTTCTTGGGGGGTGAGTTTGCCGAGGTTAACTAGCCCTTCGATGGTGCGATCGCAAACTTGCTCCCAACTCTCTCGACCTTCCCCAGTGCGACGACTGTAGGTTCTGAAAAAGACTGGGTTAGCAGCGGGTGCAGCGGGAGGAAAGCCAACCGTATGTTTGCTCTCAAGCTCTCTGGTCATAGTCTCAGTCTGTTTTACATTTGTGCCAGACCTTGACTATAAAGCATCTGCATCTAGTGGTAAAGGTGTTGAATTTTTAGAAAAATTACGCTATATGTGGAGCGCTACTGAATATCCTCCCCTTTTTGCTATCGCCGGGAGGCACACGCTAATTTTGTGATTAACCACGAAGACGAGGACACGGGCGCCTGTAAGGGCAAGCCTGCGGAACCCCCTTAATTCCGCGCAGTGAGCTGTCCGTAGCGAAGGCTGTCCGTAGCGAAGAACGCAAAGAATAGAAAGTAGCGTTAGATTCCTGAGCCGTTGAGAAACTCTTGAATTTCTTTATCTTCTAGGCGGCAACTTTGATCAGTATGGTCAGTATGGTTTGAGTTCTCGGAACCATTTGAGTCGGAAGACACTGTAGACACCACAGAAGCCGTCCAAGATTGTTGGCGCTGCAAGTCTTGCAGTTGCCCTTCTAAAGATTCAATGCGATCCACTAAAGCTCGAATGACATTTGCTTCGGAGTCAGGTAAGCTCCCATGTTCCAAGGGATCGACTCGCACGCCGGAGCGATAAATGATTCTGCCTGGAACTCCCACAACTGTGCATTCAGAAGGCACGTCTCGCAGCACGACTGAGCCTGCACCAATGCGAACGCTGTTCCCGATTTGGAGATTCCCAAGCACTTTTGCTCCTGCCCCAACGACAACATTTTCGCCCAATGTAGGGTGGCGCTTACCGCTTTCTTTACCAGTTCCGCCGAGGGTTACTCCTTGATAAATGAGCGCGTAGTTGCCTACAATTGCCGTCTCGCCAATCACAACGCCCATACCATGGTCTATAAAAACCCCCTTGCCGATATTTGCCCCTGGGTGAATTTCAATCCCGGTTAAAAAGCGGGCAATGTTGGAAATAAATCGGGGAATAAAGGGGAGTCCGAGGTTATATAGCCAGTGGCACAGACGATAGAAGAGTAGTGCTTGTAAACCGGGATAGCAGAGTAAAACTTCTAGCCAATTACGAGCGGCAGGGTCACGCTCGAAGATAATGCGAAAGTCAGCAGATAGGGTGGCTCGCACGGGTATCTCTATCTTTGCTCCAACAAGTCATTAACTATCCTATCGTTATAAAGGTTTTTTGCGGACAGAGGGGGAAAGGATTGGAAGTATCCTAGTCCCTAAAGCCATCGATTCAAAAAAAGATTATGCTTTTACTTATCTTTGTAGCTTTGCTGGTAGTTGGCAACTGGCTTTTCTCAACAGCTTTGGTGTTTATTCCTGTCGCTCTCTCCGAATTAGCGAGATCAGCGATCGCGTTTGGTTTGGCAATCACTCTGGTGCTCTTACTTAGCTGGAGTTTTGGCGAGTAGTGAGAGATTAGTCATTAGTAACTAATCGTCACAACGGACATCTCACGGGGGCGAAATAATTGAGGGCGCGTCGTCCGAGGAAACCTCGGACACTTGTGCCGCCCGTCGCCCCCCTGTTTCCTCCCCTGTAAGCGTTAGTACTAAGGACCAAGGACTATGGACTAATGACTGTCCCGATTAGGGGATCGAAAACTGCTGTAAAAGCTATTTCCTTGCAGGCTGATAATACTCGTGCGTTAAAAACGGTACATCCACCAATTCTCCTTCTGCTGAACCGAGTTGCACTTTCAAGCCTGCACCACCAGCCTTGCTACGGACGTAGGCTAAGCCAAACCAACCCTGTTCCGTTTCGGTGTAACTGGTGAGCTTGCCGACTTTTTTACCTTCTGCCATGATGGGCGTTTCCGGTTCGGCGGGAGCGCTTAATCGCACGCCCCAGAGTTGTTGTTTAACCCCTTTGTAGGTGTTTAAGCGGGCAATGGTTTCCTGACCAATGTAGCAGCCTTTTTCAAAGGAGATTGACTGCCAAAGCCCTGCTTCGAGGGGGTTGTAATCTTCGGTGAGTTCTCGATCTGGGGCGGGGCGTCCCTGTTGAATGCGTAGTGTCTCCCAGAGGCGATCGCCCATAGCAACTGCTCCAGATGTGGTGATTTGCTCCCACAGTGCCGCTGCTTGCTCGGCAGAGACAATCAGGGTGTAACCTGGCATTGCCAGCCCACTGCCCACTGCCACGCGCACGGGGATATCGGCTATCTGGACTAACTTGTGAGTTCCCTCCGGTTGAGCGGCAATTTCTTCAACACCTGATTCTTTTAAAACGGTGTCGCTTTCTAAGCCAATCAGGCTAAAAACAGCATTTGCCTCGGACACATCTGCTAGTTCTACCCGATCCATTGGGAAGAGGAAACGATCCAGCCATTCCAGAAGCTGCTGACGCCGAGAGGGAGAAACCAACAGGAATACTGCCTCTTCAGTGACATAAGCTGTCGCTAGCTCAATCATTCGTCCTGTGGCGTTGGTAAAAACGGTGTGGCAGCCTTGTCCCGGTTGGAGTCGATTGAAATCGTTGGTGCTTTGGTTGTTGAGAAAACGCAAGCAATCAACGCCTGCGAGTTTAATCAGTCCCCAGTGGGAGCGATCGCACACTGCCACTCCTTCCTGTGCTGCCCTCCAGGCTTGGGCATCGTTGCCGAAGCTGGTTGGTGCACGATTCTCCTCATCAAAAGTTGCTCCGCTTATAACTTGGGCATCGTGTAATTCCTGAATCATATGCCTGCTTTGAGAATAAAACTCATTCCAGAAGGGCTACACCGTCGGTAATTTAGCAAAAACTTGCTCCACTTGCTCCCTTGCTCGCTCATCTAAACGCTGCCAATCGATTTCCCCAGTTTCATCATCAAGCAAACTGGTATCAATTTCTACCTCATAACTCGATTCTACGTCTTCACTAGAGAAAGTGGAGGGACTGAGTTCGGGATTGTAATTGAGAAAACAAACTTGAAAACAAAGATCCCAAATGTTCACCCGGACTGATTTGTCTTGATAGGTCAAGCATAGCTCGTAGCCTGGATAGGGGGTCTGTACTTCTTGATAAGTTTCCTTCCATGTAGATTGCTCAAGCTGTTTGCGAATGTTATCGATTACCCGGATAAAAGCGGGTTGCATTAAAAGATTCGCCTGTTCCCACGCCAGTGCCGTGCTGAATTTTGGTTTAATCATGGCAAGCAATTAAAAAATTTAAATTAAAAATTAAAAATTGTTATTAGTCATTAGTAACTAAGAGTTAAATTTTGTAAGCGTTAGCACTACGGCCTGATGACCAAGGACTAATGACCAACTGATTTTGCATTTTGCATTCGGAAGCGTTGCCGAGGTGGCTAAACTTCCCCAACTGTACTAGGAAGCATCGACGCGAGCGATTTTAGGGAATCCAGATGTAGCAGCAATCTCTAGCTGCTCGGCAAAATCTCCCATTCCGTCTTCACCCACCTGTTGCAGCGCATTTAACAGTTGCAGGCTTTCTTCAAGCAAGCGGGTGAGATCAATGCCCTCGTGTACGGGTTGATAATCCTCCAGGCGTCCGATTCCCTCGCCCAATAAAATAACTGCCCCACGCCAGTTATGATTACTGAGGTGGTGGCAGCCGACAGCAATTTGCAAAATCCCTTGATAGAAATTTTTTTCGGGTTGTGAGGCTTCCATCCACAGAGCCTCTAAAGTATCGTGACAGGCGTAAAACGCTTGCTGGTTAAACTCCTCGACACCCTGCCAAAACGCTTGCGGTGGCATAACTTAAATTAGGACATGCTTTCTCGCACCTCTTTGATGTATTCCTGATCGATTTCCTGTTGATCGCCAGCAAATTCGTGATCTGGGGTTAAGAATAACAGGCAGTGGCACTCCTTGCGCTCGCGCATGGGAACACAAGGACAATTCCAGTACCCGTCTTTTACTTCCGCTTCTTTGTCTTCGTAATGACGACAGGGGCACAGGGGAGCACCTAACTCCTCTTTATGCTTTGCTAGTCCCTCAACAACAACCGCTGTAATAGAGGGATCAGCGCAGAAGTAAGTATCGGTGCGCTTGGCATAAGTTTCGGAAAACTTCCTCATCAGATTGAGGTTTTTTTCCTTGCTTACGTTAGGATTTTGCTGTTGTTGTTGGTTCTCTGCTTCTTGTGAAGTCATAATTTAAAACAGTCTTCAATGAACGAGTTTTTACTATTTTTTCCTGAAGGAGGTTTATAGCAGAAGGTAGAACAATAATTCCTAAACCGTAGGGATTTTGGGTCCCGATTGTGTACTAACCTTTTTGACCACTGCTATAGTTGTTGACTCTTCTGTCTCTCTAGTATAAAAAGATGTGCAACATCCCTAGGCTTTTTTTTGCCAGCGTACAATCCTTTCTAAGAACTCTACTTCAGGTAAGAGAGTTCCCGTTGCGATCGCTCGCTAATTGGCTGGGATCGCTTAGTTTAGTTACTTTCAAGTTAACATAAAGCGCCTACAAAACTTTTCTTCTCTTCCGCTTTTGCGATCAGTTTGATTAGAATTAGCTCAAGATTAAGCGTCTGATTTTTTCCTGCAACGGCGCGTTATCCTTTCCATGCCTATGATTCGTTGGCGCGATCGCGTGTTAGAAGAGTTAACCTCTCTGTTTCTGCGCTCAAGCTGTCCACTTTGTGGACGCTCTGCCGAGCAAGCGTTTTGTTCATCTTGCCAGCGACAGTTGCAGCGCTGCCAGTTGCCCAATCCTTGCCAAAATTGGCGAGGAGATCTACCTGTGTTTGCCTGGGGCAATTACGGAGGAACACTGAAAAGAGCGATCGCAGCACTCAAATACGAAAATCACCCTAAACTCGCTCAACCGCTAGGGCATGAGTTAGGTAAAGCCTGGTTAGATGTCTCCCAGTTTACCAGCACTCAAAAAATGATTGTAACGCCCATTCCCATCCACCCCAAAAAAATACAGCAACGGGGATTTAATCAGGCAGAGTTGCTAGGGCGGAGTTTTTGCCAATTCACTGGCTTACCCTTTCAACCACTGGGGTTAGAGCGAACTCACCAAACTGAGGCGCAGTTTGGTTTAGGGATGACAGCAAGGGAAGAAAACCTCAAGCACGCCTTTAGTTTGGGAAAAGGCTTTCGGCGGTGTCATCCGGTATCGCCCGTATTACTACTAGATGACATTTACACCACAGGCGCAACTGCACGCTCGGCTGCCCAAGCCCTGCGGCAACGAGGAATTGCAGTCTTGGGAATCGTAGCGATCACACGAACTATGAGAAATAACTGAGGATTTACTAAGGCGATAAAATCGAAAGTAATCCTCGTTTAAAGTCCATGCCGCATCATCGGAATTACTACGAAGTTCTCCAAATCTCCACAGACGCGACAATCGAGGAGATTAAACAAGCCTTTCGCAATCTTGCTCGCCGCTACCACCCCGACTTAAATCCAGAAAATCCCGCTGCACAAGAGAAATTCCGCGAAATTCGGGAAGCTTACGAAGTCCTCTCTGATTCCCACCAACGCCGCGAGTATGACCAAGCTTTTAGGAACCAGCAGACAACGCAACCGCTGAGTCCTCAATATTTCTATGTTCGCGGTGTAGAAAAAGCACTGGAGAAAAATTATCAGGATGCGATTGAAGATTATGCGCGAGCCCTCAAGCTCGATTCTAATTTCATCGAAGCTTATATCAAGCGGATTGAAGCTCGCTACAAACTAGGCAATGATCGTGGCGTGCTAGAAGATTGTCACCAGCTTCTCCAACTTGATCCTAGCTCCGCTCACGCTTACTATTACCGAGGACGCGCCCGTTATCGCCTCGGGGCAACTAGCTCGGCGCTTGAAGCTTATACCCAAGTGCTTCGCCTGGAACCAGATCATCCCCAAGCTTACTATTATCGGGGGATAGCAAACCATGATTTAAAAGAACGCTCCCAAGCAGTTGCAGATTTACGTGCCCACGCCGCGCTTTGTCGCCAAAAAGGGGATAGGATTGGTTATCAGTTAGCGCGAGATACGCTAGCTCGGATCAGTGGGACGAGGCTTAGTTTCGGCAGGGATGCGGTTGAGGAACTGAGCGCGGGAGCTAGGGATGCCCTCAAGTCGTTTCAGACGTTGATTGTTAATCCCGTTGGGGGAATGCTGCCTGCTTTTGCCCGTCTCGATTCGCAACGAGCAGCAGTGGTAGGAGTTATCTTTGCCGCACTCGCCAATTTAAGTTTTGTCTTGGGGGTTTATATAGGTGGGGAGGTGGGAATATTTTCCCTGTGGAAGCTCATTCTAGTCGGTTTTGTGCCCTTTGTGAGTCTAGCAGTAATCGGCGCGATCGCGCGTTGGCTTGGTCGCCGTCGTGCCCATTTAGCTGGCGATCTTTTTCTGGCTGGTGCTTCTCTTTTACCCATAGGATTTCTGGCACTCGCTAGCGGTTTCTCAGTGAATGTTTCCAGTGCATTTATGCTAATTTTCACTGTTTTTGCAAGCTGCTACACCATACTCACTCTTTACGGTGGCTGCACTCAGATTGCCAATCTCCCCGAAGCGACGGCAGCAATAACTGTCCCCGTGATGTTGCTAGTGAGTGGCTTGCTCTCCTATTTTGCTTTTACTGCCATGCTTATGTAAGGAAGTGAGGAGTGAGGAGTCAAAGAGGTGAGGGAGTGAGGAGTGAGGGGTTATGGGGTAGCTTGTTTGAGAGAAAATCTTATTCCTATTCCCAACTTTCTCACGCTCTCACGCTCTCAGAGGGTGTTTTAAAAGTCAGGAAGCTTCCATGGCGTAGGCTGTCCTACTGGAGATCAAGGAGGACAGGCCATGGAAGCTACCACCCCAGCCTATCCCACGCGGCTGGGCGACGCTCGCGGCCAACTTCGCCGCCGATTCCCAGTTGGGGCGACCCCGCAAGATCCATCTGCGAGGCGTCGTCGAGGCCATTCTGTATGTCCTGCGTGCCGGTTCTGGCGCATGTTGCCGTGGGAGTTTCCGCCTTGGCAGACTGTGTATGGCTACTTCCGACGCTGGCGTGACAACGGCACTGCGCGCGAGAATCGCGCGCATTGGCAGCGCATTCACCGCTAACTGCGCCAGTGGGTGCGTCTCCGCTGCAAGCGCCACCAGTCGCCCAGCGTGGCCATCGCCGATACGCAGTCGGTGCCGCTGGGCTACCTCACCCACCGGGGCCGAGGCTTTGACGGCGGTAAGCGGGTCAAAGGGCGCAAGCGCCACGTGCTGGTGGACAGCATGGGCCTGCTGCTGGCGGTGGTCGTTACCGCTGCCAATATCGCTGACCAGCAAGGGCTGCCGCCGCTTTTGCGTCGGCTCCAGTTCCGGCGAGGCTGGTTCCATCGGCTGCGGCTCATCTGGGGCGACCGGGCCGATTGGGGCAAATGCTGGGCGAGTGGGTATTGGAACACGTCCACTGCATGCTGGAAGTGCTGGAGCGTCCCCGAGGCCATGGTTTCCGATTAGTCCCCCGAGCTTGGGTGGTGGAGCGCACCTTGGCCTGGATTTTCCGGTGCCGGCGGCTCAGCCAGGATGATGAAAAGCTGCCACGCACTTGGGAGACTTTCATCTATCTGGCTATAGCAGTCGTAGACCATACGTGAACGTTAGTTGCCTGCGATGCAGATTTCCAAAACTCTCTCGAAAAGGAAAATTTAGGCGTTTAAGCATGGGCGCGCTTTCCGTTCACGAATCAGGTAGTTTTGCTATATGATTCAGCTCATGCTCAAGCGACTGGCTTGACTCTCGCTACTTTTAAAACACCCTCTGAGCTCGACTTTTGCCCTTTTACCGTTTCGGTCTCTTCAGTGCCGTGGCGTTGATGTTTGCCCAGTTGTATCGCAAGTACCCAGCTCCAGCTCGCTCTGGGCCAGGGTATGCCAAGCCTGAGCCACCTTAACTGATACCCTGGCTGCTGTCCGGCGAGAGCTGGGATCGGGATTTTTGCAACCCCCGGCCCTCCCCCAACCGTGGCAACATCCACCACCGCCAGTCCTCGATACGCTGCTGGACCGCCTCTGCTACGCTGCCTAAAATTCAAAAGGGCAAAAGTCGAGCTGAGAGGACTTGCCTTATTTTGCTGGTTCAGCGGATATAGTAATCGTAGACCACACGTGAACGGAGCTAGCCTGTTGGGCAAAACTTTAGGATTCCCTCGAAATGGGGGTCAAGGCTTTTAAGTATAAGCGCACTTATCCGTTCACGATTCATGTGGTTTTGCTATAGTGTTAACCATATGGGTTTCTCCATAATAATTGATGTAGATGCCAGTGGCGAGATTTGCGCCATTACGCTCGAGCATGCCAGTCGCCGGACGGATATGCCCCACTTTTCCTTCGAGCAGGTTTCGGCATAAAGCAAGAATCTCCCGCTTTTAGGATAGAGGACATCAAGACGGCTCCTCGCCATCAAGCTCGCTCAACCCTTTAAGCCGCACGGCCGGACGGTCTGGAAATTCAACCACTAAATGAGGGCTGCCGCCAAGCCCTCGGATGTAAGACTGCAGCGTCGAAAGGAGCAGATCGCTACGTTGCTCCAAGCGAGACACGCTCTCCTGGTTAACCGCCAGCATGTCGGCCAAGCGCTCTTGCGTTAGCGAGCGCGCTTGCCGAAGGTCCTGCAACGTTCGTTCCTCAGCAATTAACTCGGCAGCACGGTTGGAAACCTCTGCTTGCTGCTCGGGCGGTAGCGCCTGAATCATTTCTTCGAGCGTTGTTGCCATTAGTCCCCCTTTGAGTACACCTGACTGGCCACCCGCCGCCAACAATACAGCTTGCCGTTGCGGATGGAAGGCAAACGCAACGCGCCACTCGCTATCGGCTTTAAAAGCCTCGTGGAAAAGCACCGTCCAGGCTATACCTGGATTATAAACCTAAAGTCATATGACTTCAAGTGCATAAAACGGCCAAGACAGCAAACTAGGGCGCGTTCGCCAAGGCGGTAGAGCGGCCTAAAGTGGGCCGCATGAGCGAATTTGACCTGGCCGATCCCAACAATCGATCCGGACTCGGCCAACGACAGGCTTGCGGTTACCTAGGGCGGCGCGATCGCGAGCGGGCGGAGCAACTGGCTGAACGGTTGCGTGCGAAGGGCATGGATCCGGATGCGGAGTAAGGGACGGACGCCTTTGCCCCTGGGTAGCCGGTTCCGGAAGCAGGCGGGCGCGGGCTGCGAGTGGGGCAGTTGGGCAGTGGACTCCCCCGAGCGGCTGCGTGGGGTTGACGGCTGGGGAGGGCGCTGCTACCATCTTGCTTGTTATGTGCCTATGTGCCCGCTGGCATGCAGCGGGATAGCTAGTGTGAGGCCGCTCCATGCCCAAGGTGCTGCGCAAGCTGCTGGATTTGCTCACGCGGCGCGAGCGCTGGCAGCTGCTGGGCTTGCTGGGGCTGCTGCTGGTGGGCGGCGGCCTGGAAACGCTGGGCGTGGGCGTGGTGTTTTCGTTTGTCTCGGCGCTGGATGACCCGGAGCTGGTACAGCAGCAGCCGCTGTTGCGCGGGCTCTACGCGGCGTTGGGCGAGCCGGCGCTGGCGACGTTTTGGCTTGGGTTGGGCGTGGCACTCATGGCGGTGTATGCGGGCAAAAACGCCTACCTGGCGGGCATGTACTACCTGCAGTACCGCTTTATTTGGAACAAACAGGTAACGCTCTCAGACCGGTTGTTCCGCCAGTACCTGTACGCGCCCTATACGTTCCACCTGCAGCGCAATACGGCGCAGCTGCTGCGCAATGTCACCAATGAAATTCAGCAGTTGTTTCTGCAGGTGCTGACGCCGGTCGCCATGCTGCTCACCGAGTTAGTGGTGGCTGGGTGCCTGGTTGGCTTTTTGATTGTCATGGAGCCGGTGGCTTCGCTAGCAGCCACGGGCGTGCTGGTAGCGGCTATGGGGGCATTCTACGCAATTTTCCGCCGCTGGATAGGGGGCTTGGGGCAGCAGTGCCAGTACCACAACGGGCAGCTCTTTCAGCAGGTCAACCAGGGGCTGGGCGGCATTAAAGAAGCCAAGGTGCTGCGGCGGGGACCGTTCTTTGTCCAGCAGCACCGCTACCATCGGCGCGCGTTCGCGCGCGCGTGGCGTTTTAACCAAACGCTACAGCAGATGCCGCGCCTGTATGTGGAGACGGTGGCAGTAGTAGGGCTATTGACGATTGCAGTAGCCCTGCTGTGGCAAGGGCGCTCGGCAGCGGCGGTCATTCCCACGCTGTCGCTTTTTGCGGCGGCGGCGTTCCGGCTAATGCCCTCGCTCAACCGCATTATCGGCTCGCTTAATAAGATTCGGTTTGGGACGCGCGCGCTGGATTTGGTCCACCACGAGTTGGTGGCAGGCGAGGTGCCCACCGAGCGTGCCAGCGGTGGCGACCGGGCTGTCCCGGCGTTGCAGCAGCAGCTAGCGCTGCGTGGTGTGAGCTACCGCTACCCCAATGCGGCGGCGGAGGCGCTGCAAGATGTTTCGCTAACGGTGCCCAAGGGCCACTCGGTGGGGTTTGTGGGCAGTACGGGGGCGGGCAAGACAACGCTGGTGGATGTGCTGTTGGGGCTGCTGGCACCCACGCAGGGGCAGGTATTGGTGGATGGCGCTGACATCCAGGGGGATTTGGCGGGGTGGCAGCGCCAGATGGGCTACATTCCGCAGCAAATTTATTTGTGCGATGACACCCTGCGGGGCAACATTGCCTTTGGCGTGCCGGAGGCCCAAATAGAGGAGGCTAACGTACGGGCCGCGGTACGGGCAGCGCAGTTGGAGGCATTGGTGAGCGAGCTGCCCAACGGGCTAGATACGGTCGTGGGCGAGCGGGGCGTGCGCCTCTCGGGCGGGCAGCGGCAGCGGGTGGGCATTGCCCGGGCGCTCTACCATAACCCGCAGGTGCTGGTGATGGATGAGGCGACGGCGGCGCTGGATAATGAGACGGAAGCGGGCGTTATGGCAGCGGTGGAGCAGTTGAGCGGCGAGAAGACGCTCATTATTATTGCTCACCGGTTTAACACTATTGAAAACTGCGATCAGCTCTTCTACTTAGAAGGTGGCAAACTAGAAAACGAGAATCTGTCTGCAGAATCATCAATAAACAACAAGAGAGCCTCACAAACAGCACAAGGAACCACTTAAATCTAGATTGCAATTGACAAAAATTAAGTTCTCCATGCAAAGCATACTAGTAAAAAAAAGTCTGCGGTCAAGCGAAAAGTTTAGGGGGTTACTTAATTACCCTAAATGGCTCCTAAACAAGGACAAGTATGAATCTGTATTTTTTTATACTTTCCATAAGTGCGCAAGCAGCTTATTCTCCGGATATGTGCTGCGAAATATTGAAGGACTCCGCAATATAGACTACGCATCTAGGTTATATCAAGGAAGAGAGCCAAAAACTATCAAGTTTGAGAAGTATGGCTATATTTATGGCCCCATCAGATTGTCAGCAGATCCCAGCTCAATAGTTTACCAACAACTAGTACAGCCTCTATTAGATAAAGATCTTATGAAAGATAAAAAGATAATTTTCATGATAAGAGATCCGCGTGATATTTTAGTTTCTAAATATTATTCGGATGGCTTTTCACACGGACTAAGTCCTTCTTGGGAAAATCGTCAACGTCAATTAAACAGAAGAGAAAAAGTCAAGAATATGACCGTTGATGAATATGTTTTGGAGCTAGCCCAAAATATAAAATGGGGGTTCGATAAAATGCATGAGCTATATCAGTCGTGTCCCAAAAATAAAATCTTAAAATATGAAGATATGATATACAGGTGGAATCTTTTTGCAGAAGATTTTACTGAGGTGGTGTCTGTCAAGAAAAAAATATTGACACAAATTTATAATAAATCGCGCCCTTCCAAATCTGACAATAAGTGGTCACATTTAAGATCGGGAATAGCGAGAGATTTCGAGAGAAAACTAAAGAAAGATACAGTTAGATACTTAAACGAATATCTAAAACCTGTTTTAGAAACTTTTGATTATGACGTGTAAGAAGCAATTTAAAGCTTCTTATTGTAAATAAGATAGCAATCGTAGACCATGCGTGAACGGAGCTAACCTGCTGGATGCGACTCTAAGAAACGCCCAAAATGGCCGTTAAGGCTCTTAGACATGAGCGCGCCCTGATGTTTACGATTCAACTAGTTTTACTAGATTTTCCAGTAATAATGATACTCACAAAAACTGTTCTGAAAGACTAATGATGTACTCAAAGATTTTAAAGCAGAAACTTTTTAACAGTGCAAACCTATTAAATTTCAAAACCGAGCCCACCCATCGCCGTCAAGCCGTCATGCTCATCCAGCAAGCTCAGGCCGATGGAGCTTCGTTGCACTCGGCTTGTGCCGAGCTAGGGCTCACCCGGCGGACCTACACCGCTGGTGTGCCCAGGGCAGTGTCGCCGTGGATGGCCGACCGGGGGCCATCCGTCCCACCCCACGCAACAAGCTCTCGCCAGCCCAGCGCCAGCAGCTGCTGGACACAGCCCACCAGCCCGCCTTTGCCAGCCAACTGCCAGGCCAAATCGTGCCGGGTCTGGCGGACGACCAGGGCGTCTATCTAGCCTCAGAGTCAACCTTCTACCGCGTCTTGCGCGCTGCCGGGCAACAACACCACCGCGGCCGGTCGAGCCCCCCTGTCCGCCCTGCAGCGCCGGCAACCCATGTGGCCGAGGCAGCCAACCAGGTCTGGGTGTGGGACATCTCGTGGCTGCCGAGCTGCGTGCGCGGGCAGTTCTTCTATCTCTACCTGGTCCTCGACCTCTACAGCCGCAAGATCGTTGCTGCTGAGGTGTTCGAGGCGGAAAGTGGGCGTTGGGCTAGCGAGCTCATCCACCGTGCCGTGCTGCGAGAGGGCTGTATTAACGCCCCGCCCGTGCTGCATGCCGACAATGGCGTCCCCATGAAAGGCCGAACCCTGCAGGCAACGCTTGACTGGCTGGGCATCGAGCTCTCCTTCTCGCGGCCGCGCACCTGTAACGACAATGCCTACGCTGAGGCCACCTTCCGCACGCTCAAGTACCGACCTCACTGGCCGGTCCATGGCTTCGACTGCCTCCAAGCAGCCCGCGAGTGGGTGGAATCGTTCCTGAGTTGGTACAACCAGTTGCACCGGCACAGCGGGCTCCGGTACGTGACCCCACAGCAGCGCCATGCTGGTGAAGACCGGGCCATCCTTGAGGCCCGCAGCCAGCTCTATCGGCGGGCTAGGGACCAACACCCCGAGCGTTGGTCTGGTCCCATCCGGGACTGGTCTCCTATCGGGCCCGTCACGCTGAATTCGACTGGAAGGGCACCAGCTCAAGTATTACAGAGCTCATGAGCCGATGTGACAACTTCCTTGACAGACACCGCAGTCGTGCATTGCCAAGATGGATAACCGGCTCCCGATCCGCGACTGTAGTACTAACTCCATCCTCAGAGCTTGAACCGCAACCCCTATTTTAACTACTTATCGCATGGATTAATAATAATGGGTTAACGATTATTAGCTGCAAGCAGTGGCTTGGCGATATACTTCCAAGTGCTGACTTGCTACAGTTTCTGGATGCCAAAGTGTATTGGCACGCTGGCGTGCTGCTTTCCCCAAAGATGCGAAACGTTCGGGGGTGCCTAGTATCCAATCAATACCAGCTGCCAAATCCGTGGTAGAGAATGGCTCAGCTAGGTAGCCCGTTTGATAGTGAACGACAATATCCTTCAATCTTGAAGCATTAAAGGCCACAACTGGAGTGCCGCAGGCTTGAGCTTCGGAAGCTGTTTGTCCAAAAGCTTCGCGTC
The DNA here is from genome assembly GCA_003021505.1 of Cyanobacteria bacterium QS_4_48_99. GTDB lineage: Bacteria > Cyanobacteriota > Cyanobacteriia > Cyanobacteriales > Rubidibacteraceae > QS-4-48-99. Next base: position 40,908 of record PXPT01000151.1, read on the forward strand.
TGGAAGGAACTACCATAACGTCAGCTGCATTGTAGAGCCGTGCCAAGTTGGCCTTATCATAGAGTGGACCAATTGAATGGACGGCTGGCGCATTTCCCTGCAAGGAATCCGTTGGCCTATCCTGACCGAATACAACAACCAACGTGTTCTGTAAAACGGAACGGCTTTCCCGTATAGCTGCAGTCAATAGGTCAATCCCTTTAACCCAATCACCTGCACTTCGAGCTCGACCGAATAAAATTATCCGCTTGTTTTGGGGCAACCCGAAAGTATCGCGTGCGACTTCTTTTGAAAGAGGTTTAAAGGTTTGCAAATCCAGAGCATGCGGAATGATATGGATGTCCCAATTGGCCATGAGCGCGCTCTGGCAAGCACAATTAGCTAGCCAACTCGACGGGCATATAATGTGACCTCTCTTCCAAGCGCGTCGCTTGCGTTGCCACGTCCAGTGATCGATGTCCAGACCGCGCAACTCCTGAGGCTTATTGCTACGTGTATATCCTTCCTGCCAGCGGCAGTCTTGGTCAAATGGTGTGTAATGTTCGGTACCGCAAAATCCCCACATATCATGAAGGGTCATTACAGTGGGTTTACGCAGCCGCGCAACGTCCTCTATAGAGAGGGTCTCATTGCCAATCCAATGCAGATGTACGAGGTCAGCACTACTACGATTTGCCAGGCGTGAAAGCCGAGATGGGAGCCAGTTGGCCGAAGCCAGTGCCATCCTATTTTGCTTCTGTAATTTGAAGATCTGCTTCCCCAAGTAGGACCGCAATTTACTTTGAAATACGTTGAACTTAGCTTGGGGAACGCTTACGTCTTGGCTATTCGAGAGCTGCCTACGTACTAGCATATCGATATCGACACCGCTATAGCCCAAAGCAGCCGCCAGCCGCTGCATAGCATGTACGGCACCTCCCCTTCATTCTTGAAGGCCAAAAAAATAACTTTCATTGCATAACTTGTCGCTTTAAGAGGGTGTTTTAGAAGTAGCGAAGGTCAAGCCAGTCGTTTGAGCATGAGCTGAATCATGGCCAGGTAGATGAAGGTCTCCGACGTCCGTGGAAGCTTTTCATAATCCTGGCTCAGCCGCCGGCACCGGGAAATCCAGGCCAAGGTGCGCTCCACCACCCAACGCCGGGGGACCACTCGGAAACCACGGCCTCGGGGACGCTCCAGCACCTCTAGCATGCAGTCGAACTGCTCCAGGACCCACTCGAACAGCAGGTGTCCCCCATAGGCCCGGTCGCCCCAGAGGAGCCGTAGCCGATAAAACCAACCTCGCCGGAACTGGAGCCGACGCAACAGCTGCGGTAGCCCTTGCTGGTCAGCAATATTGGCAGCGGTAACGACCACCGCCAGCAGCAGGCCCATGCTGTCCACCAGCACGTGGCGCTTGCGGCCTTTGACCCGCTTGCCACCGTCAAAGCCTCGGGCCCGGTGAGTGATCCCATTTTTCATCAATTCTGCACTTGATTGAACGTCGGGACCGCCCGGCGAATGAAGCTTCGGCTGGTCAGCGAACGAATCTCTCGGTTCGAGAG
>PXPT01000152.1 GCA_003021505.1 Cyanobacteria bacterium QS_4_48_99
CCCCTTCCTATCACCCCGGAAAAACTTTTGAAGGAAGTCAAATCAATATTGGGATGTTAGAGTCGCAGTCGTTTCGGAGCAAGCATTTTTTCTGACTGCAAAAGCAAAATTAAACTCTAAAATTACTGCACGACTCTGCATATATGAAAACCATTTCTGCCTCAACTCGAAGCACTGTTTCAGTCTGGCGAGGTCAATGGCTCGGTTGGACGTGCCTCGCTATTTTGCTGCTTTTCACTTGGCTCCCCTATAGCTACCGCGCGATGGTGAGTTGGCACTGGATTGCAGTTTGGCAACTTGGCTTTTTGTGTGCAGGCATCTGGTTAATTGGGATGCTGCGTCAGTTTCAGGTTCCGTTTCGCTTACTGGGCTACGGTTTAGATTGGGTAGTCGCATGGGCTGCCATTGCGCTAGTCCTCTCCAGCCTCTTTGCCCCCTTCCCACAAGTCGCAGCCTGGAACTCCTCGATGGCTCTCAGTTATGGCGTGCTGCTTTATGCCTTCCGCAATTGGCTGGGGCAATCTTGGTTTACCCTAGAGCGCATCTGGGCAGGAATCGTTTTAGTGGGAGTGGGGACGAGTCTAGTGGGCTTAATCATGTCGCTGCAAAGCTCGCTGGAAAGCGGGAAAATCCCTAATTTCAGCAATGCTGCGCCCTTCGGCAACCAGAATTTCGTCGCTGGCTATCTGGTGTTGGTGCTTCCCCTCTCCATAGCTTGGGCTTTGTCGCACAGGGGTAGGCAGAAATTCCTCGGTTTCCTCGGAAGTGCCACTATTGCAGTTGCGCTCTATACTACCCACTCGCGGGGAGGCTTATTGGGCATCAGCGTGCTAATCCTTGTCGCTCTCGGCTTTCTCCTCTGGCGTAGTCGAGGCAAACAGCGGCAGCGTCTCCTGATTGGTGCGGTTTTAGCACTGATTACCATGAGCCTAATTCTTCTCAGCAACCCCAAAGTTAGGCGTTTGACGCAAGTTTCCCCTCCGAATGCAGATTCTCAGCCTGCACTAACATTGGTTCTAGATAATTCAATCCGCGATCGCCTATTCATGTGGCAGAGTAGCTTGAATATCCTCCAGGAACGCCCTCTGCTAGGCGTTGGTTCCGGCAATATGTCGCGGGTTTACAATCTCTATCGCCCCATCGAAGCAGGGAGAAGTAGCGATCACGTTCATCAGTTGCACAATACTGTGGTGCAGCTACTCGGCGAACTAGGATTAGTGGGCATCGGCGCTTACTTTTTTTTACTAGGTTGTTTAGCGCGGCTGTGGATGCGACTCTACCAGCAATTGCAGCATCGGCGCGATCGCTGGTTGTTATACGGCACTGGCGGCAGTCTCCTCGCGTATGCTGTCTCTAGTCTGACAGATTACCAATTAGAAAACATTGGCATCAGCAGTGTCTTAGTGTTACTGATTGTTCTGCTCATTGGAGTTGCCCAACGACACCATCTAAGCAACCCAACCACTCTCCCAAGCCGTCAGCGTCGCTTCTTCAGCCTGGGAGGAATCACAGCCCTATTCCTGGCATTGTGGATTTGGCTACCTGTCACCATCGCCATGTATTTCAGTTGGGATGCCTATCGGGACTTTGCCGCTGGCAAGACGGCGACATCAATTAATAAGTGGGAGAAGGCAGCAGCACTAGCTCCGTGGGACCCCACCTACCCTCTCCTCGCAGGATTCCCATTTCTGCGATCGCGAGATTCCCAAAAGCCAGAACAAGCAAAGGAGCTAACTAAAGCGGGATTAAATCACTTGGAAGAAGCCCTAGAAGCGGCTCCCTATGATGCTGCTTTCAACTATAACCTGGGGAGAGTCTACCTTGACCTCAACCATGCTAAGGCGGAACGCTATCTCAGTCGCTCCGCCCAACTAGTTCCTCGCAATGCCCTCTATACTTACTACTGGCTAGGGCGAAGCTATCTCTCGCAGCAGCAAATAGAGAAAGCCATCACTGCTTTCACTCTACAGAGTCTCGTTGATCCTCAGTTTCTCACGCTGAGTGTGTGGTCTAATCCCCCGCTCACCAATTTCAAAAACATTGTCCTGGAACGAACGCTGGAGCGGATGAATAACCTCCTCGCAGAAATTCCTAAAGATGACCCCAACTACAATCAACTCTACCAGCAGAAAGTCATTTTACGCTGGTGGCACGACTTACCGCTCCATAATCTGCACTTAGAACGGCTCACTCCCACTACTCAAGCAGCGCTATTAGTGGAAAAATCACCGCAAAAGGCGATCGCAATTCTCAACACGGAACTTCACAGCAGCATCCTGATATTGACTCAGACAGGAAACAACAGCTCAGAGCCAGTATAAAACAACACAGGAGTCTCCAAGGCTGGCTGAAATCCATTCAGACCGAAAACACTCCCGATAGACGACACATCAGTGTTCTTACTTATCGCAATTCCAATCTGGCAACCAATGTTTTTATCTCGGATGAAGCCCCAGTCTATCCTCTAGCGCTAAAAATCGATTTGTATAATAAATCACGCGCTAACCAGCCTAAATTTTTCCCGCAACTCGATCAACTCATCAACAAAATTAGAACTGAACAACTCAACCTTCCCCACCCAACAGAAAACAATTTTCAGCTTTGATAATTCTTGAGGGCAGGCGATCACATTTGTAGTATGGGCTAGTCGCGATCGCGCTTGACCCAAAAATCATGGGTCTCAAGCCCCTTCCTTTAGGAAGCCCTGTGATATATAAAATTACTTCTAAGTAGGGATGGGCTATCCCCAAAAAGCTCGCTGAGCGGTTTTGAGATCGGGGAAAGTATCTGGATTTAGTTCCGTGCTTTCTAGACTCTCCCGTAGAAGCGAGAATCCCCACGCCTTTAGGCTGGGGAGTGTCAAAACTAGCAAATCAAGGTCACTGTCTGAGTTAGCTTCACCCCTAGCCCATGAGCCAAACAGTTTCTGGAATCACCAAAGTCAAAATTTTCTGAAGGATTTGATCTACTAAACTGGGCAGAACTGAATTGTGGGCGTTCATGGGAGCAGTTCGTTACTGTTATGGGGATTAGAAAATGCTTGAGGTGGCTAACCGCGATCGCGATGGTGCTGTTATAGGCTTGTTTAACTGCAAAGAAACTGACGTATTTGTTGCTAAAGCTTCTGCCCTGTATTTTGCAGGGTGTGTGATTTGGTATATTATTTTTTGCTTAGAAGTAATGGGAAGCGTGGGCAGTAGGGCGTAGCATATAGTAGAGGGATGCACTCCAAGCTGCAAGCTTTGATAAAGTGAATCTCGGCTAGAGAATCCCAGGGGAGGGACAGATGGCTTCTAAATTACGCAAGCCGATTTTAGTGGGAGGCGTTGGTATCTCCTTTACGCTGTGGTTGTGGTCAAGCTTGCAGCACTCGCTGATGCAGGTGGGAGAGTTGAGTGTGTTAGGCACGATCGCACTCGGCACAGGCGTTTGGTTTTTCCAACGCAAGGCTGCCAAAGCGCTACCTTCTGCCCAGGTTCCGTCGCCGCTAGATCTCGAAACTGTAGAAAAGGCGATCGCGGATGCAGAGGCGATGGTTACTCAGTTGGAAGCCGAAACTGATGGTTCTGATGTGGCTGAATGGAAACAACAGCTTGCCCAGCTGCCAGATGCCCTAAATCGACAACAGATCCAAGTCGCGATCACAGGTGGCAAAAATGTTGGCAAAACCAGCTTGAAGCAAGTGTTAGACGAAAGTGAGATCACCTCCCAGAATACTCTAGTCGAGACAGAACCCTTGTTTACCGGGAGTGATGCTGAAGTTACTACAGAGAAAGCAGCCCAAGAAGTCGCCTTCGCCTCAGACTTAGTTTTGTTTGTCACCGGTGGGGATTTAACCGATTCGGAATTTCAAACCTTGCAGCAGTTGAGTGCATCGCATCAGCGGCTATTGCTCATTTTTAATCAGCAAGATCACTATCTGCCCGAAGAGAGGGCGATGATTTTGCAACAGTTACGGCAGCGATCGCAACAAGTGATAGCAGTGGAAGATGTGGTTGCCATATCCGCCTCCCCAGCCCCCGTGAAAGTGCGGCGACATAGCGAAGATGGTTCCATGCAAGAGTGGATGGAACAGCCGCAACCCGAGATAACTGCCCTGCGCGATCGCACTTCTCAAATTCTTAGCGCAGAACGCCAACAACTCGTGTGGGCAACCACTTGGCGGACAGCAGTAGGACTGAAAACCAAGGCAAAGACGCAATTAAACGAAATCAGGCAGACTCGCGCCCTTCCCGTGATTGAGCAATATCAGTGGATTGCTGCCGCTGCTGCCTTTGCTAACCCTGTCGCTACCCTCGATTTACTCTCCACCGCTGCGATTAATGGTCAAATGGTGGTGGAGTTAGGGGAAATCTACCAGCAGAAATTCTCCTGGCAACAAGCCCAAACTGCTGCTGGCACTCTCGGCAAACTCATGGCGCAACTGGGACTAGTGGAACTTTCTACTCAAATGATTGGTGGCATTCTCAAAAGTAATGCCTTTACCTACGTTGCTGGGGGAGTTGTGGAAGGAGTCAGCGCTGCCTATCTCACCCGAGTAGCTGGACTCAGCCTGATTGAGTATTTCCAAGAACAAGACATTAGCACCACTTCCGAAGAACCGCTGCATTTCCACAAACTAAAACAGAAGCTACAAAACGTATTTCAGCGCAATCAACGCACAGCTTTCCTACAAGGCTTTGTTAAGCAAACAGCAGGGCGGCTTTCGCGCGAATATCCCCAGTCTCAGTCGATTTCTTCTCAAATGCAGATGCCTACCAATTGAACCTTTCTCACTACTCTATTGCCTGGACAGACAAACAATCAGTATTTGCATTTTCCACTTCTAGGGTTAGCGATCGCTTCAACACGTTGAATTGTCTGTTCGAGATTACCTAATTGACGATTGATTCGCTGTGCGAGTTCTAGAGATGGTTGAGTCAACCAGCGAACCAAGCAAAACGACTCGCGTTGCTCCCACGCGCAGCAGATTAGCTGTTTGTTTTGCTACTTTCCAGGCTTGCTGAGTTTGCTCTTTGTCCTCTTCCTAGTACTTTTTCCTAGTGCTTTCTGTTCTCTGCTGGGTTGTAGGAACGTAACTGTTAGGGGTTAACTCTAAGGATGTTTTGTCCATCGTTTTTATAGATAATTAAGCAAAACCCATGGTTTTAAACGGTGGATGTAGCGTTGGCAACTTCAGTTGCCGTATAATATATTTAATTTAAGCTCAATTAAAGAGCATAAATGCTAGTTTTAGAGTTCAAAGTTAAAGGCAAAAAACAACAGTATAAGGCAATAGACGAAGCTATTCGCACTTATCAATTTGTTCGCAACAAAGCACTGCGATATTGGGAGAATAACAAAGGCGTTACTAAGCATAATCTCAACATGCAGTGTAGTCTATTAGCCAAAGAATACTCGTTTGCTGGTGACCTGAACTCTCAAGCTAGACAGTCTTCTGCTGAACGCGCTTGGTCTGCAATAAGTCGCTTTTACGAAAACTGCAAAAAACACATACCAGGTAAAAAAGGATATCCACAGTATAAAAACAATACTCGTTCAGTTGAGTATAAAAAGTCAGGATGGCAACTAGATTCAGCAACTCGTAAGCACATACCTTCAAAGACGGTAATAATATCGGTCGATTGAAGCTGATTGGAACACGAGACTTACATGTCTACTTTCCTGATCAAATTAGCCGGGTTAGGTTGATCAGACGTGCTGATGGGTATTACTGTCAATTCTTAGTAAATGCCGAAAGGAAAGAATGTAGAACCAACAGGCAAAGCTATTGGTCTAGATCTAGGGTTATAATCCTTCTATACTGATAGCAATGGAGATCAGGAAAATAACCCTAGATACTTGTGCTAATAGAAAGAAAGCTAGACAACAACTAGCAAAAGCTCATTTGAGGATAAGTAGGCCACGTTTAGAGCATGCTAAGAGACTAGCACGCTACGTAATCCAATCTAACGATTTGGTCGCCTATGAAGACTTACGAGTGAGCAACATGGTAAAAAACCATAACCTAGCCAACTCGATTAGTGATGCAGGTTGGTATCAATTCCGAGTATGGTTAGAATATTTCGCTAATGTATTTGGGAAAGCAACAGTAGCCGTGCTTCCTCAATACACTAGTCAAGAGTATTCTAATTGCGGAGCAGTTGTTAAGAAATCTCTGAGTAATCGAACAGATCAGTGTAAATGTGAATGTGTAATGGATAGAGACGAAAATGCCACAATTAACATACTCAAGATAGGACTACGTACTGTGGGGCACACAGGAACTTACGCTTGGGGAGATTCATCCTCTACTCTAGTAGGCGACAGCCTGTTAGAGTAAGTTGAATCGTAGAAGTAAGAATCCCACGTGCTTTAGCGGTGGGAGTGTCAATCTTAATCTCCCTAATTTTAGGATAGTGGTGGAATAATGATTAGTGGCGATCGCTCAAACCAATGTTGTCTAGCGCGTATCGCGTAGCAATTTGCCACCATAGACATAGGCTATTCTTCTCGATACACCTTGAGTAAATCCCGCTCTCAGCAAGAAACACACTTCAACCAGGCGCGTGCTAGTTTGCGGCAAGCACTCTCTTGGTACGGCAATGTTCGTCGCCACGGGAACCAACCCCCGAATGTGGAACTGCAAGCCGCTGTACGCAATGAGTTACAGACATTGCAGTCTGCCTTCGAGAAACTTGACCAAAAGGTGATTCGGATTGCTGCTTTTGGTTTAGTCAGTCGCGGCAAATCAGCGGTTCTCAATACTTTGATGGAGCAGAAAGTCCTGCAAACCGGACCCCTGCATGGGGTAACGCAATGGCCCAGGGCAGTGCGCTGGAGTCCTCCTGGTGGCAAAGTGCAGGTGGAGTTGATCGATACACCGGGATTGGATGAAGTGCAGGGGCAGGCACGAGCAAGGATGGCACGGGAGGTGGCGCAGCAAGCGGATTTAATCTTGTTTGTTACTGCCGATGATTTTACCCGTACTGAGTATCAGGCATTGTGCGAACTGCGTCAGTCACAAAAACCTCTCCTACTAGTTTTTAATAAAATTGACCTTTATCCCGACAAAGATCGCAAGGCAATTTACCGACAGTTGCAAAAACTGGGAACGGGAAGTAATGGCAAGAGCCCCAAGGAGGTTTTATCTCAAAATGAGATTGTCATGGTGGCGGCTGAACCTACCCCGCTGCAAGTGCGCGTGGAGCAACCCGATGGACAGTTTACACGCGAATGGGAAACGCCGCCTCCGCAAGTAGACGAACTGAAGGAGAAAATCCTCCATATTCTCAATCGCGAAGGGCAATCGCTCCTGGCTCTCAATGCCCTCTTCCAAGCCAGAGACGCGGAGGAAAACATTGCCAAGACGACGCTGCGACTGCGTAAAAACGAAGCAGAGGATCTCATCTGGAAATTTGCCAAATACAAGGCGCTAGCGGTGGGTCTCAATCCTATCGCCGTGGTGGATGTGGCAGGTGGAGCCGTGGCGGATTTAATTCTGATTCGCTCTTTGGGGCGATTGTATGGTTTGCCCATGACGAGCTACGAAGCGGGCAAACTCTGGAAACGCATTCTCGCCAGTTCCGGGGGATTACTCCTGGGTGAGCTGGGCAGCAGTGCTATTTTAGGTTTTGGCAAAAGTGGTGCCGCCGTGGCGAGTGCCTGGGAAAGTCCCACTGCGATCGCCTCCTATGCTGGTGCTGCCGTTACCCAAGCCGGAATCGCTGGATATGGAGCCTATGCCGTAGGCAGAGTTGCCCAACAATACCTAGAAAAAGGCTGTAGTTGGGGTTCCCTTGGTCCTAGCACTGTTATTCAAGAGATCCTCAACCAAATGGAACCGAACGCAATTCTCTATCGCCTTCGCCAAGAACTAAAGCAACAACTCAACTAAAAATTGAGTACTGGTTTTCCATTTCTTGTACTTTTTATATTTATTTAAGCAAAGCCCACGCTCTTTAGACGTGGGATGTAGCGTGGTTAGCTTTAGCTCAGGCGATTTAACTAGGTTGCACGTAAAAATTAAGTTCTCATAGAGGTATGATTAACCTTACGTACCAATACAAGCTTGAGCCCACTAAGGCACAGAGTCAGACTATGAGTGACTGGCTAGAGACCAGTCGTAAGGTCTGGAACTATGCCCTTGGTGAGCGCAAGGATTGGTAGAAGTC
>PXPT01000153.1 GCA_003021505.1 Cyanobacteria bacterium QS_4_48_99
TGTCTTCTGAAGCAGGCTCATAGGAACCATTCGCACTGAGCAGCAGGCAACACTTCTCTCCATACGGACTCCATTGCGTGTGGCGCTTAATCTGCAACCGCTGTGGATGCGTCCCTCTCGACCGGCTTGGGTGTCGCTACTTGTTCGGATCAAAAACTTGCAATTTCTGGATTGAAGTGTTGGAGCAGATGCCCTCGCACGGCTTCTTCTATCCCAGCAAGGGTTTTCACCTGTTCTGGGTCGGTTTCTTCGTAGAGCAGAGCAGCGATCGCGTGCCCGCTATCTTAGCCCGTTGATCAGCATCCATAGGACGAGCCTCTCAGTGAAATCGCATGTACTCATCGCAAAACTGGGATACGCTCCTTTTGAGGCACAAAACTCTCACCCTGTAAAGGGTTGAGCTATTGTAAAATGATATTAGCCTATGGATGTTCCGGGCTAGTTTAGATAATACCGTTTCTCAAAAGTGACTGGAGACTTATCCTTCTTCTCTTAGAGCGGGATATAACGGTGAAACCTTGATTGTTCCTTGGCTGTATCCTTGGAAATTCACTGCTGTATCTCTCTAGCTACTTTCGATAATTGGTATAACAAGCTACCAATCCGCGAGAGAGAAGGTAGTCTCTGTGAGTTTTGTTGTTCTTTAGAGAGCTGTAACTGTAATGGTTTCAGTTGTTCAACAGGACGCGGTGGATGGCACTCCGCAGGTTAGTCACAACCTTCCCGATGCTGGTAGTGATACCAGAGCGTCGAATAAAAGACCAAGGGATAACTCCACCGACATCTCAAGGGGGCGAAATAAATTTGCCCCCCGTGTCCTCATGAATACGGTTTCGACTAGGAAGAGCATAACTCGTAGACCTAAAACTGGGATAGAAGGGATAATCCAACGACTAGAAGTCTTTGGAGTGTCAAGAACCGACGCGCAAAAAAACAGAAGTGAGAGATTAGGGATGAAAGCAGTTAATCCTCTCACAAGCAAAGTTAACGTCGCTCCTAACTCATCCTTCCTTATTCATCTTTGAAAATGGAACCACCAATTGAGCGCATTCGCCTTTCTCAAACAGCTAAAGAGCAGCTTACTAAACTGAAGCGTAACACCAAAGTTGAGCAGTGGAACATTCTCTGTCGCTGGGCACTCTGTCGCTCTTTAGCCGAGCCAACTATTCCTTCACCCGCACCAATTCCAGAATATAGTAATGTCGAAATGACATGGCGTGTTTTTGGGGGAGAGATGTCTGAAGTTTTACTCCTTGCCCTCAAACAACGCTGCTATAACGACGGCTTTCCAGGTGATCAAGAAACACTTGCTACTCAGTTTCGCCTCCATCTGCATCGTGGAATTGGTTACTTAGCAGGGGATTCCCATATTAAAAATACTGAGGATTTGATTTCCATTGCTCTGCCACATAACGAGTAGTTTGCTTCCCTGTTCTGCTAGCAAATTCTGTTAAGTTTCTATTTTTTAGGGATTTATTTAATGAACCGCACCAGAAAAGAGCACTGTGAAAGTTTCAGCAGTAGAACCTCGAAAAGCAGAGTTTGCGCTATAGAGCAAAGTCCGTAAGTAAGGCACAGGAGTCGGAAATTTAAGAGTTACCCACGGATAATGTTTCCAATTTGTGATTGAACGATTTGCTGATAATTCTTAGTCTTAAAAAAATGTGCTACGGGGTGTCAGTTTTTACCGAAAAGAGGGCCGGGAAACCCCAGTTAATTTATCAAGTCTAATGTGGCCAGAAGTGTTGTCAATCGGGCGTTACAGAGTTTCAGTCTCTCGCAAGCATCATGCTGACAAAGCTTATATGGCACTATGCCCCATCATATTACTTGACCAAGTAAAGCAAAATTAGGGGATGTGTAAAGCATATCGCTGCTGAAAAGCTTAATGTTGCTTTGAACAACAGCGTGGTTCTCAATTAGGATCCTCTGTTGCGATGCTGATGTCGGCATTGCTCTGGTTTGGTGGTATGCACGCGCTTAGACTGGCGCAAAGAACGTAACTGGGGAATAAGCCACAAACTTAGAAAATATACGCTGATCGCAGCAGTTAATCCAACAACAAAGCAGCCGACAACTAGCGTCCAGGCAAATGTAGACCCGAACTGCATCAGTTCCGAAAAAGACTGCCAATCGACCTGGTTAACTGGGATGGTCTCCCAGCCTAATAGCCACTGACCGACCTTAAAATTAAATATGTAAATCGGCACATAAGTTAGGGGATTGCTAATTAAAGTTCCCGCTGCTGCTGCAAATTTATTGCCTCGTAGAAACGCTGCCAGCAAAACGCCGATAACCGTCTGGAGACCAAACAACGGGAATAGTCCGGCAAAAGTCCCTACTGCGAACCCTCGCGCGATCGCTTTAGGGCTGCCTTGCAAGCGTAGCAAGCGCTTATAAAAGTAACGCCAGCGCCTTCTCCACCAAGACTGCGATCGCTTAGAGCGAGGGGAACGGGGATTCGGTTTTTCCACCAACTGTAATTGCTGCATCCATCTTTGCCAGAAGTTGTTTTCGATGAGGGCATTTGTAGGTTTTCCCACCACTGTAACCCTCCTACAGAATGTCTCACTACTCCCCCGATCTTACACAGAAAACTAAAGTTATACCTTATGCTGGCGGGGATAACTACCAGCAGTTTTTAATTTGATTAGGCACAGAAGTGAGTTTAGCCCAGTAAGGCATTAGATGGTGACTGGGGAATCGACGTACATTGTCGGCTCGGTGGTAGTAAACTCAATGCCATCAGCCAGCCATGAGCTGTTTGGAATTTTTTTCGTTAGCTAACTGTAGCAAACGCTTGCGTAGTTGAATGGAGTTTTCGCTCAACCCGAGGATAAAGAAAGTCACCCGAGTGCGAGTGGCTGGTTTATTTTCGTGTTCCCATAAAGTGATGCGAGTGCTGCCAGGGTCAATGCCAAACAAGGAACTCGTACTCTCTTGAACCACCTGTTTAACTAAGGCTTGCTCCCGTTTTTCTAAAACCTGGAAAAAATCCAAGTAGAGCAAAACCATTACCTTCTTACCCCTGGTAATGTTTTCGCCATCCTTATT
>PXPT01000154.1 GCA_003021505.1 Cyanobacteria bacterium QS_4_48_99
AATTTTCTAAGAGCTTAATCGAGTGCATGGGAGTCTGCTTCCCGATTGCAGTTCTCGATTTCCAGCAAAGTCAATCCTGTCATTGCTATTCTAGCTTGGTGTTTACGAATCAGGTAGGATTACTATATCATGCTTTCTCTCAGATCATTTTGGATTACTATAGCACTTCGACAATGAGGCGAGGAAAGCGTTTGAAAGTGTCGGTTTCTTGGTCGCGGGAATCGTAGGTAAAGAGAATATCGGGGTAGTAGAAGCGGTTTCGGGATTCGATGCGAGCTTTCATATCAGAGATGTAAATCCGGCAGCCCGAACCCCGAACATGGGCGCGAAGCATTGTCGCCATGTTGAGAGCGATGGTGTTGTGAGCATCAGTTGCGCCTGCCTGGACCTAGATATCCCCATTAATATATTCGTGCTTGACGAGACTTTGTGCTTCGAGTTGGAGGTATTCGTCAGGGGTGAGAGATATTTGTTCGGGTAAGGCAATCATGGGGAAGTCCTCAGAAGTAGGAATGGTTAGAGTTCGCCTCGGAAGGCGCGTTGGAGGAGGGAGTTGAAAAGGTTATCTGACTCGAGGCTCTTTGGTTCGTAGTTCTTTCGCATACCAAGCTTGCCCCAACTCTTGCAGCAAAGCAGAGGCGATCACAGCATCCCCCTCAAAACGGCTTTTTCATAAAGACCTTCCACCAGGCTCAGCACCGTAATCCGCCCCTGCATCGGGTCAATTACTAAAAGCGAGGTGACTATTGTTGAGCCTACTCAAAATCGTTATGACTATGATATGCTTGTAAAAGTTCGTAAATTTTCAGTTTTCCGTAGTCTGTATCCCTAAGCATATAAGGAGAGTAAGACCATGACCAACCCAGCAGAAGGATGCCTACGAGTCGGGCAGCAAGCCCCTGACTTAACTGCCACCGCCGTAGTCGACCAAGAATTCCAGACTGTCAGGCTATCCGACTATCGCGGTAAATACGTTGTCTTGTTCTTCTATCCGCTTGACTTCACCTTTGTTTGCCCGACCGAGATCACATCCTTTAGCGATCGCCATCAGGAATTCAAAGATACCAACGCCGAAGTCCTCGGAGTTTCGGTTGATAGTGAATTCTCCCACCTTGCCTGGATTCAAACTGACCGTAAGTCGGGCGGAGTCGGCGACTTAAACTATCCACTAGTCTCCGACATCACTAAACAAATTAGCAGTTCTTACAACGTCCTCGATCCAGAGGCGGGAGTTGCCCTACGCGGACTGTTTATCATCGACAAAGATGGAGTCATCCAGCACTCAACCATCAATAACTTAGCTTTTGGTCGCAACGTTGACGAAGTTCTGCGTACCCTGAAAGCGGTTCAATACGTGCAAGCTAACCCCGATGAAGTTTGCCCGGAAGGCTGGAGTCCTGGTGAGAAAACCATGAATCCTGATCCAGTCAAATCGAAGGTTTACTTCGCCTCGGTCTAAGAGTCAGACGAGCAAAAACATCTGAAATAGCTCTAAAGCCCCAACGCCAGTTCATTGAGCTTGGAATGGTTGGGGCTACTAAATTGAATTTTTGAAGTAATACTTATGTTGACAAGACAATTCAAAATGCACGCATTAACAATGCAAAATTGGGAACCTCAATTTTTAATTTTTAATTTTTAACCGACGCGCAGAAATATGCGACGCGCTAACATCGTTGAATTGGAACGAAGCGAGATGACTTCCACTGATTTTAGCGGTTTAATAAACCAACGCTTCTGGAACAATTTTTTCCCTGTCCCGGCAACAACGCCTTTGGAATTGGGACAGACAACACCAGACTTTGAACTGCCAGATGTGACCAACAACCGCACTGTGAAGCTCTCGGATTATCGAGGCAAGCAACCTGTTGTCCTCGCCTTTACCCGCATCTTCACAGAAAAACAATACTGTCCGCTCTGCTATCCCCACATTCTAGAACTTAATAAAAGCTGCGAGCGGCTGACTCAAAAGGGAGCAGAAGTGCTGATGATTACCAGCACTGACTTGTCGCAAAGTCAGCAGATAGTGCAAGACCTCGGATTAAAAATGCCGTTACTGAGTAATCCCAATTGTGAGGTATTTCAGGCTTATGAAGTCGGTCAGGCTCTAGGCGCACCCCTGCCAGCGCAACTAGTTCTCGACCAACAAGGGAAACTTCGTTTTAAGCATTTATTTTCCTTTCTTTCCTCCAACGCCAGTGTGGAGAGATTGGCGGATGTCCTAGAGCAGTTGCCAGCTTCCTAGAGGCTGACTTGTTGCAAGTGACGGCGGGGGTCGTAGCTGCGGGTGTCACGGATTTTTTCGTAATATTCTCGCTCGGTGGAGCTAATATCCTTGGGCGTGGCAATTTCTAGGCGCACCAACTGGTCGCTGCGCTTCCCTTTGGGGTCAGACCATCCTTTGCCGCGCAAGCGTAGGGATTGACCAGAACGGATACCTGCGGGAACCTTAACTGTCACTCTTCCATCTGGTGTGGGAACTTCAATTGATGCGCCGAGTACAGCTTCGTCTGGCGTAATAGGCACTTCACAAACTAGGTTATCTCCCTCGATTTGGAAGAAAGAATGAGGCTGTAGTTCCACATTTAAGTAAAGGTCTCCCCGTTGTTGGTTTAAAGGGGTAGACTGGCCCTTACCGGGAACTCGAATGCGGCTACCTGGTTTAGCACCAGGGGGAATGCGTACCGAAATAACTTCACCGCCCAAACTGAGGCGTTTCTGACCTCCTCGAAATGCCTCGGAAAAGCCCAAGCGAACCGTTGCTTCTCGGTCTGCGGGGGCAGCTTGTTGACCGAAGCCATCACCAAAGCCGCCAAAGTCGCTATATCCGGTTCGTCCTCCTGGAGAAGTGCTGTAGGTGTAACTCCTAGTTCGACGACCACCACTGGGTCCCCCAAAGCGACCGAGCAACTCGTCGATGAACTCATCAAAACTACCATACTGGCTAAAATCAAAGCCGCCGAAGTCAGTGCTGAATCCGCTGCCGTAGGGCGACTGTCCAGCTTGTCCAGCTCGTCCAGGTTGTCCGGCTCGGTCTGCTTGCTGCCAGTATTGGCCAAACTGGTCGTATTTTTTGCGTTTTTCGGGGTCAGACAAGACCTCGTAGGCTTCGCTGATTTCTTTAAAGCGAGTTTCCGCCTGCTTATCTTCTGGGTTCCTGTCGGGGTGATACTTTAGGGCAAGTTTGCGAAATGCCTTTTTGATTTCGTCTTCACTGGCACTCTTTTTGACCCCCAAAATGGAGTAGTAATCTTTGAAGTCAGTAGAAGCCATCGCCGAAAGCCTCCTTGTTCGCTTTAAAAGCTAACTAATAAAAATCAATCGTTATCGGGAGTTGGTCTTGTCTACAAAGTATCAAAATAGCTAGGGTAGGCTAGTTCGGTTTTTTCTCACTGCGATGAGGGCAATTTCCGTACTGAGCTAGGCGGTTGGTGTAGTAGTTGGTCGAATCCCTCCTTGAAAGTGGGTGGAGCATTCTGGAGACGACGGTGCATCCGTAAGATCACCGCTTCTGGAACGATGCGTGAGCGCCTGCAATTGCGCTCCAAACAAACTTCTAGCGGGGTATCAAATTGAACTCCGGTAATGTTAGTAAACCCGTTGGCACGAGCAAGAGCGATCGCGCTGCGCCGTTGCTGCCGCGTTGCATTGGTGGCATCATAAATCGCTACAGAAACTTCACCGAGATTGATTTGCCGGGCCGCGTGGCAAAATTCGCTTTGCAACCGCCGCCAAACGAAATGCCACGGTCCCTGAATCGCTTCATCTCCAAAGAGCTGGGCGCGGATGCGATCAGTCGAAATGACTGATGTTCCAGGAGACTGTGCCACAAATTGCTCTACCCAATAAGATTTACCGCTTCCCGGAAGCCCGATGAGCAAGATTAAATGAGCCACTCCTGTGATTGAATGTGTTCAGCATGGGCGTGTTTCAAGTGTAACCGCCCCAACGAGAAAGTTCGCGCTGGGGAAAGCCCACTTTACCAATCTCGGCTAAATAACTGTGCCGTCGGGAATCACAGCATTTTTCAAAACAACCACAATCCCATTACGAATATAGAAGCCCTCGTCCTCGCGCTCGGCTTCTTCCACGTTTTCCTTGTTTGTAATAACAACATTGTTACCAATGCGAGTATTTTTATCGATGATGGCGCGGCGAATCGTCGTATTCGAGCCAATTCCCAGTGGAACAGTGCCTTCTTGTGAGACCAACTGACGCTCGGCAAAATCCTCGTAAAAATCGGCTCCCGCCACCATGCTATTTTCAATCACACATCCTGCCTCCACACGAGAGCGAATGCCCAGCACTGAGTGACTAATCTGGCATTCTTTGAGAATGCATCCTTCCCCGACGATTGATTCTGTGATCTGAGAGTTTAAGAGCTTAGAGGGGGGTAGGTGGCGGGCACGGGTATAAATGGGGGCATTTTTGTTATAGAAACTAAAAGGAGGCTGCGGTTGCTGTGTAAGCGCCAGATTTGCTTCGTAGAAAGCCTCAATTGTTCCAATATCTTCCCAATAATCATTAAATAAGTATGCCTGAACTCGATAGTCTTTAGCCGAGTTGGGGATAATCTCTTTTCCAAAGTCAGTTTGATCGGGACTGTCCCTCAGCAGCTTTGCCAGAACCTCTTTTTTGAAAACATAAATCCCCATTGAGGCAATGTAGGGCATTTCCTTTGCCTGTTCTGGTGGCAGTCCCAGGGTGGTGGTATCCACCTGCATCTTGTTTAAGTCGTCCCCTTTGGGTTTCTCGCTAAAATCAATGATTCTACCTGTGTCATCAATTTTCATCAAGCCAAAGCTCGATGCTTTTTTCGCATCCACCGGAATTACAGAGAGAGTAACATCTGCCCCCGTTTCGCGGTGATGTTGAATGAACTTGCTATAGTCCATCCGATAGAGATGGTCTCCCGATAAAATCAGGTACTCATCAACGTCCCACTCTTGCAAAAGCCAGAGATATTTGCGCACGGCATCGGCTGTCCCCTGAAACCAGTTCGGGTTTTCAGGAGTTTGTTGGGCAGCTAGGACTTCCACGAATCCATCACTAAAGCTAGAGAAGTTGTAAGCACGAGTGATATGGCGATTCAGGGAAGCCGAGTTGAATTGCGTGAGGACATAGATTTTCTCAATGTCTGAGTTAATACAGTTGCTGACTGGAATATCTATTAAACGATACTTACCAGCCAAAGGCACGGCTGGTTTTGCCCGCAGTTTCGTCAACGGATAAAGGCGGGTGCCTGCGCCGCCTCCGAGAATGATTCCTAATACTCTTTTCACAGAAGTTACCTCTCCACTGCCAGTTACCTCTCCAGTTAAGTTTATGACACTGTGTGGGGGAACTTGGTACTCACTCAGGAAAAATGTTGTGAACCGAAATCAATCAGTAGCGATGAGGGCTTCAACGGGCTTGAGCAGGCGTAGCTTGGGAAAACTCAAACGCCCTCTTATTCCCAGGAACATTCAAGGCTCTAGTGGCATTCAAAATCGCAATCAGTGCCACACCCATATCGGCAAATACAGCTTGCCAGATACTGGCAATCCCCACAACAGCAAGGAAGACAAATACTCCTTTCACTGCCAGAGCAAAAGTGATGTTTTGCCAGACAATTCGACGGGTGTTCTTGGCAGTTTGGATCGCTTCGGCCACCTTAGAGGGTGCATCGGTTATGATGACCACATCTGCTGTTTCAATCGCCGCATCAGAACCTAAGCCTCCCATTGCCACTCCCACATCCGCGCGGGCAATCACAGGGGAGTCATTAATTCCATCCCCGACATAAGCAACCTTGTCCTGCTTGCCTGCTTTGCGAATGAGTTGCTTGATCGCCTCCACTTTATCTTCTGGTAGCAAGTCAGCGCGGTAGGAATCTAAGCCCAACTGACGCGACATCCTGTCTGCTGCTGCCTGATTATCTCCTGTCAGCATGATCGTTCGCTCTATCCCCAGTTCTTGGAGCGATTTAATCGCCGCAGCCGAATCTTCTTTTAGGGCATCAGCAACCACAATGTATCCTGCGTATCGGTTATCCACAACGAGATGAACAGCAGTGCCCTCAGTCTCACAGAGATCATGCTCAATATTTTCCCGATGGAGGAGACGGTCATTTCCGGCTAGCACTGTCTGACCATTGACCTGAGCGCTAATGCCGTGACCGGCAATTTCTTGATAGTCACTTACCAAAGAGGTATCAATCTCTTTACCGTAGGCAGCTTGGATGGAGCGAGCCACAGGATGGTTGGATTGAGACTCTGCGGTTGCTGCTATTTGAAGTAGTTTCTCTTGAGTGAATCCCTTTTTAGGCACAATCTGTCTCACTTTGAACTCGCCTAGGGTGAGAGTGCCTGTCTTGTCGAAAACAACTGTTTTAACAGCGTTCAGTGCATCTATATAGGTAGAACCTTTGACCAAAATCCCCCGCCGGGATGCACCTCCAACGCCGCCGAAGTAACCTAAGGGAATGCTAATTACCAGTCCACAAGGGCAAGAAATCACCAGCAGCACTAAGGCGCGGTAAACCCACTCCGAGGAGGTAGCTCCCGGAATCAGCAATGGCGGGAGTATTGCTACTGCTAGGGAAATCGCCACGACAATCGGCGTATAGTAGCTGGCAAATTGAGTAATAAACTTCTCAGTTTGAGCTTTTTTACTGCTGGCATTTTCGACTAACTCTAAAATCTTGGAGATGGAGGACTCGCGGAACGGTTTTGTCACGCGAACGGTCAGGCTTCCTGTCTGGTTAATCATGCCAGCGAGGACAGTGTCTCCCCACTTTGCTGTTCGTGGTACTGGCTCCCCGGTAAGTGCCGAGGTATCGAGCTGAGAACTACCCTCAATTACTTCACCATCGATGGGAATTTTTTCCCCTACTTTGGCAAGGATGATGTTTCCAATTTCTACTTCCTCGGGCGATACCTGTTTGACTGTATCGTTGACCTTCAAGTTGGCGTAGTCGGGGCGTACTTCCAGCAGTGAGGTAATCGATTGGCGGGAACGACTGACTGCAAGATCCTGAAAGATTTCCCCGACTTGATAGAACAGCATCACGGCAACCGCTTCGGGCAGTTGGTGAATGGCAAATGCTCCGAGGGTTGCAATGGTCATTAGAAAGTTTTCGTCAAATACTTTGCCCCGCAGGATATTGCGCCCGGCGCTAGAGAGAACACTCCAGCCGCTGATCAAATATGCAGGGATAAAAAATAGGTACTCTCCAAACGAGTAGGGGAGAGCGTGTAACTGTTCTTTAAAGATTAAGCCCGAGGTAAATAAAATAATCGTCACAACCAGAGGAGCCACCTCTTTTTTGAGGTTAAATTCTCCTGTGCCGTAGCTGTGTCCATGATCGTGTTCATGTTGGGAGGAGCTACAGCAGCCTGAATGGTCTGAGTGTGGCTTGCTCATGGTGGTTCTCTCTGTGGCAGTAAATTATAATAACTGAACAATTATTCAGATATTATCATAAACCTACCCGCCCAAGTGACAATCTTGGCGATCGCCACGCCCTATCAAATCCAGCTAAACACGCATAGTTATGATAGACGCGGGGATATGGATACGCGGGGACGCGGAGAGTTTTTTACCAAGCAACTCAATTTTCTAGTTCATCCAAATGTTGAGCAACAGCGTGATAAAGCTCGATCACGTGGCTATTGGCGAGACGATAATGGACATTGCGTCCCTGCTTTCGATAGGCAACTAACCGCATGGTTCGCAGGATGCGAAGCTGATGGGAAACCGCCGACTCGCTCATCTTGGCAATTGCTGCCAAGTCGCAAACACATAATTCCCGATTCGCCAGCGCTGATAATAGACGCAGACGGTTCGGATCTGCCAAAACACGAAAGAACTCCGCCATCCGCTGTGCCTTATCCGTCGATAAAGTCGCTGGCTGTACCTGGCGTACTTGGTCCAGGTTGACTAGTGGGGATTCGCAGTTGGGGGCATCAGTAGGCTGGGAGAGTTGCTCAGGTTGGTTAGGCTGATTCATCAGGGGTGGGGTTGAAAGTGCGATCACGCTGGCTTCCCATCACACAGTAGCCAATTAAGGTGTAGCGATAATCATTATAAACTATAGACTTAAATATCTGCTCACAAATAGGGTTTAAGTATTGGCTACTCATGACTAATAACTAATGACTGATGACTGTTCAAGCCATCCCAGCCGATTCCAGTGCCATATCCATCAAAATTTGGTGAGTGCTTTGTTCTTTTCCATTCTCCGGCTGTCGCTGGATGTAGTTACCATCAGGTTGTAATTCCCAAGCTTGGCAGTTGTCTGCTAGCATGATGCCCAGAATTTCTTGCAGTTCTTTGACTATGTCGGGGTCTTCAACTGGGGTAACAGCCTCCACGCGGCGATCAAGATTGCGCGTCATCCAGTCGGCACTGCCAATATAGACTTCCTCTTTGCCACTGTTGTGAAAGTAATAGATTCGGGAATGCTCTAAAAAGCGACCGACAATACTAGTAACGCGGATGTTTTCACTAACCCCTTCCACCCCAGGACGCAGACAACAAATACCTCGCACGATTAAATCAATTTTGACTCCCGCCCGAGACGCTTCATAGAGGGTAGCAATAATATTTGAGTCAACTAAAGAGTTCATTTTGGCGACAATACGCCCCGTCTCGCCATTTTGGCAATGCTCAATCTCGCGTCGGATCAAAGCAATCATGCGATCGCGCAAACTTACTGGTGCCACCAGTAACTTGCGGTAAGATTGTTGCCGGGAAAACCCGGTCAAAAAGTTAAATAAGTCAGTTAAATCGGCTCCCAATTCTGGGCGGCAACTGAGGATACCCAAATCGGTATAGAGCCGTGCCGTTTTGGGATTGTAGTTCCCCGTGCCGAGATGAACGTAGCGGCGAATTTGCTCTTCCTCTTCCTGGCGCACTACCAAAGTCACCTTGGTATGAGTTTTTAGCCCCACTACCCCGTAAACTACATGTACACCAGCCTGTTCTAACTTTCTTGCCCAGATAATGTTGTTCTGCTCGTCAAAGCGTGCTCTCAACTCCACCAAAACTGCCACCTGCTTGCCATTTTCTGCGGCTGCAATCAAGGAATTGATAATCTGTGAATCGCCAGAAACACGGTAAAGAGTCATTTTGATTGCTAGAACCTTGGGGTCATGAGCCGCCTGGGTAATAAAGTGCTGCACTGTTGCCCCAAACGAGTGATAGGGATGGTGGACGAGCAAATCCGAAGCACGAATCACAGCAAAAAAGTCTTCTCCATCCTCTCGGTTGCGGCTTGTCTCGCCATAGCGGTTTTTATTCACCCGTTGCAGGCGTGGCGGTACGACTGGAGACCAGCCAGGGTCTTTGAGGTCTGGGCGTGGCAAGTCCATAAACGACATCAAATCTCCTAGTCCCAGCAAACCTTCCAGGTCATAGACATTGCTTTCGTCTAGACCCATCTCCCGCATCAGCATTCCTCGCAAGTAATCTGGTGTGGAGGCATGAATTTCCATTCGCACCACAGAACCCCCAATCCGCCGCCTGCGTAGTTCTTGCTCAATGGCAAGTAGCAGGTCATCGGCTTCATCATCTTCCACCGCTAAATCGCTATTGCGGGTAATCCGAAAGGGGTAACATTCCTGGATGGTCATGCCTGGAAAGAGTGCCTCCAGGTTGTGGGCAATGACTTGTTCTAGGGGAACGCCTGTCCAAATCGAGCCCCCCTCGCCCTGTTGCGGCTGGCGCAACTCTTCTGGCAAAGACACAAAGCGGGGCAAAACTTTCGGGACTTTAATGCGTGCAAATAGTTCCTCGTCCGTATCTGGCGCTCTAACGACTACGGCTAAATTAAGGCTCAGGTTGGAAATGTAGGGAAAGGGATGGCTGGTATCAACCGCTAGGGGAGTAAGTACCGGAAAAATGTGTTCCTCAAAAAAGTTTTGGAGATAGGCACGCTGTTCTTGATTGATATCGACGTAGTTAATCAGGTGGATGCCAGCGGATGCGAGTTGAATTCTCAGTTGGTACTCAAAATGCTGGTCTTGTTGTGCTATCATCTGGCGCGATCGCTCACTGATAGCTTCGAGTTGTTCGGTGGGGGTGCGACCATCGGGAGTGATTTTAGTGACTCCCGCTTCCACTTGTTGCTCCAAGCCTGCAACGCGAACCATGAAAAATTCATCTAGGTTGGAACTGAAGATTGCCATGAACTTAAGGCGCTCTAATAGTGGCGTTCGCGAGTCAAACGCTTCGTGCAAGACGCGATAGTTAAACTCCAGCCAGCTCAGTTCTCGGTTGAAGTAATACTGAGGATCATCAAGATTGATTTCTGTGGCGGCAGTTTTAGCTTTTGTCATAGTGCGCTGAGTTAAGGGGATGTGATCGCAGTTGCCGATCAGGGCAACGATTCGATTCTATCTTGGCAAGTGGCAGGGTATATAAGGAGACAAAAGGGAAGGGAAGCAAGCAGGGGAAGAAAAATTACGAATTACTAATTATGAATTACGAATTGCCAAATACCTCATCTTTCCTTCCATGCCACCATTCACTGAGATTCATCATATCCTAGTGAATTTCCTCTAATTCACGCAAAAATTCAGATTGCGAAAGAGTTGCTTTGTTCTCTTGCAGTTTTTTCAGGCGCATTTTCACCAATAGCCAGGGCTTAGAAATACTATCCGTAGCTTGGATATATTGCGCTAAATCTTTACTATCCATCGAAGGCAAACTCCAGCTTTTGGCATCGCCTAACCGAATGCTAATAGAAATAAGGCAACCATGACTGTGCTTTTGGGCATTTTTGTAGTGGGCAGCAGCCAACTATAGTCAACAGAAGCGTCATTTTTATACATATCGGATTGACCACATCAGGGGGATTGGTCATCGCAATTTTGATATCAAACAACAACCTTTAGCTTCGACTGGTTGATTTTTAGAACTTAATAAGTTCTGCGATTTCCCCAACTATAGATATTTTTTTGCTGTTAAGCAATTATTTTTTAGAATATCAGACTTTTATAGTGGTAAACATTATTTATGGCTACGTTTTTACTACTACTAAAAAATGTGCGTGTCCTAATTTTAACCACCGCACCCAGCCATGGGAAGCATTTACTACAAAAAGTCGCGGGAGTTCTTAATTCTTTGGGGAAAGATGTTGTCCGCTCTCTAACTGGATGGGATAGCCTTCTCCAGGCTTTATCTCTATCAGTAATTTAGAAAATTGGTATATAGCAGTTCTCACTTAAGTGGAGTACACCTGAACTCCACTCTGACTAGTGATCGCATTCTTAATTTGTACCCTTATGAGTCTAAGAACCGCTATTATAATTAACCTGAAACGATATAGCTACTACGGCGGTAAGCAGGCAGTCGTTATGCAGTTCTCCAGAGGATGCCCACACCTGTGCAACTACTTGCGACAGCATGGTATTCTCTCTCTAGCTACATGGGTGACTGATTTCGAGGATGTTACCGACCGCGACTTCGTACGTTACTTGCGACAGTTGCTCTGGTATAACCCAGACCAAATCATTCGTTGTATGTTACAGAAATGAAAGCAAAGCCCACGTTTTCTAAACGTGGGATGTAGCGTAGGTAACGGCGCTTTTAAAGTGGAGGGGCTGTCGCCGGAATTACATGGGGATTTATGGTGCGGGGTAGCAACATATTGCATCTATACAGGGTTGCAGTGAGCAAGTTCCCTACCCCACTTTTCCACTTTCCGACCTTCAACCTCTATAATCCCTAATCACTGAGCAACTCAGCAATTGCTTCCTGCTCGGCTGGCTTATGGTCAGGTAGATTCTCCAAACTTTGACGAGTATCGGTAATCAACCAGTCTAGAGCTGCTGCTTGGACATCAATGGTTTCGCCCATCTTATCAACACAATAGCGCCCAAAAACCAATCTATCTACTAGATGAACTTTAGGACCTAAGCGAGAGTATTCAAAAATTACACTATTGTCTACAGTGGCACCACTACACACCAAGCAATTGGGACCAATCATGCT
Organism: Cyanobacteria bacterium QS_4_48_99; assembly: GCA_003021505.1. Classification (GTDB taxonomy): domain Bacteria; phylum Cyanobacteriota; class Cyanobacteriia; order Cyanobacteriales; family Rubidibacteraceae; genus QS-4-48-99. The sequence continues at coordinate 11,977 of PXPT01000154.1, forward strand.
GGGACCAACAATTTTTGCCCCATCTTCGATTCGGGTCATTCCACCAATATAAACTGGACCGGTGATGTCTACCTTGTCCCAGTTCACTGATACGTTAAGCCCAGTGTAAATCCCAGGAGCTGCTTCTCTACCAGGAATAGAGACATTCTTAATTTCTCCTGATAAAACGCCCCGAACTGCTTGCCAATAGTCTGGGACTTTGCCAATATCCACCCACTGAAAGTCCTGCGACACGGCATAGAAGGGGGCATCCATGTCCACTAGCTTCGGAAACAACTCACTGCCCAAGTCGTACTTCTGGTTAGGCGGAATGTAATCGATCACTTCCGGCTCCAAGATGTAAATGCCAGTGTTGATGTTGTTGCTCTGGGCTTGGTCGATAGAAGGTTTTTCCTGAAAAGTCTGAATGCGCCCGTTGTCATCAGTAACAACAACGCCGTAGCTAGAAACCTCCTCTCTAGGCACAGGCTTGGTAACAACTGTGGCAAGCGCTCCCTTTTCCTTGTGCCGCTTAACTGCCGCACTCAAGTCTAGGTCAATTAGGGCATCACCGCACAGCACCACAAAAGTATCGTCAAAAAAGTGATTGAAGTCTTGGATGCGCCGGATGCCTCCTGCAGAGCCTAAAGCTTCTCCCACTAACTCACCGTCGACGATTCGCCCTTCAAAGGAGTAGCCAATATCAACGCCGAAGCGCTGACCATCACGGAAATAGCTCTCGATTTCGTTAGCTAGGTGGCTAACGTTGACCATGACTTCGTCAAAGCCATGACTCCGTAGCAGTTCTAATAAGAACTCCATGACTGGCTTTTGCAAAATGGGAATTAGCGGCTTGGGAATCGCGTAGGTAATGGGACGGACGCGAGTTCCCTTACCGGCTGCTAGAATCATGGCTTTCATAAATTTTTACTCCTCCACCTTCTTCTAGGCATATTTGCTCAGTTCAGTTAGATTCTCCCCTGTCGAGAGCCCAAGCTACGCTGATTATAACTAGCAAGTTTCCAATGTCACCCCAATTTTACTTAACTATTGCCTAATTTTTCATTCAGAGGTCGAATTTTTAAGTCTTGGTAGAATTTTTCTTGAGATAACTCTACCTTAGACTGAGATGAGAGTAACAAAAGTGCCCAAAAGACACCGACTTGATCGCGAGATGGTAGTGGCGAGGCTACATTCTCATCAGGCTGATTAGAGTCGCAGCACCAATCCAATAACTGTTCCAAGTGTAGCCAATCTTGCTCCAATGCAAGCTGAGGGAGAAGAAAGCTTAGAAACTGCTCAAGCTGGGTAGCGACTTCGGTGAGATTTTCATTGTGGGCTAGTTGCGTAATTGTCTGGGTAGCCTCGCGGTGAGGCTGGGAACTCCGACGTGGAGAGTGATCGCGCGTGGGCGCTTCCTCGATCTCCTCGGCAATCTGCTGAATTTGGGAGATCAATTCCTGGAGCGTTACCCGGCGCTTTCGAGGCGGTGGCGCAGAGGGACGTCTGTGTAGATGACGCTCTAGACGAGTGGGTAGCTCCGGCAGGGCTGCTTCTTGCTCTTCTGCTTCCGACTCTGCTACAGGCTCGGCTGATTCCTCTTGCTGTGCTTCTAGACGCTCCAGTGTATCCGCTTTGAGTGACACCAACATCGATGCCCACAAAAAGGCTTGCCCCGATTGAGGCAAGTCCGTTTCCTGAGACTCTGATGCTGTCTGCCCCGTTATTCCCGGTTCGCTTAAGAAGCGGTCAATCACTGCAATGACTTGAACGTCCCAAGGATCAATTTCCCCGCACTGTGCCAAGTCAATCAGCTTGGTGATCGCCGCTTGAGCTGCTTGGATTGTCATTGCTGGGAGCCTAATTGGAAGTTACTGAGTGATCGCTTCAGTTGACCTCTTTTCTGTTCCCGATTCGGAGGGGGGAAGCGACTGATGCTGTTGTTCAACTTCCGCTTTATAACTTTCCAGATCTTGCTCTAGAGTCTGAATATGCTGATCTTTGTCGCGCTCTGCCCGTCTTGCCCGCATAGACTCAACCTGACGCAGCAGTCTGTTCCAAATACTATATAGCCATGCCAAAACTGCTCCCATTCCCATTGCCAAAATTAGTTCAATTGCCAGTGGTGCCTGCACCTCAACTCCAGGAATCACTTGGATAGTTGTGAATTCCGTATTTTCCAGGCTGAAAAGGGCAAGCGCCAAACAGAGCGCAAAGATGATTACAAAATTAATGGGTCGCATTCGTCTACTCCTCTATCACTCCAGTCACTCTTAAGAAGGAACTTACAATGATCCCAAGAAACCAGCAACTAGTGTCAGCATTTTCAGTGAGGGAGCAATATTTCCCCACTAGCTTAATTTAGCCATCCACCCTAACCTTTGAATGTGCTGAAGTTGTCTGAATCTTCCTTCTAAGGTAAACAAAACATTAACTGCGATCGCTATTAAAGTCGTAATTATACCAACTCAAAATGGAAATGTCGGTTGCCAACTTACGCAATAACTATACCCGTTCTGGACTAAGCGAAGCAGAAGCAGATTCTAATCCCCTCAAGCAGTTTCAAACTTGGTTTGAGCAGGCTGTTGAAGCTCAGTTGCCCGAACCCAATGCCATGACTCTTGCAACTGCTACTGCCGATGGCAAACCCTCAGCCCGAATCGTACTGCTGAAGGAATTTGATGAGCGAGGCTTTGTTTTTTACACTAATTACGATAGTCTCAAGGGACAACAGCTCACCGAGAATCAGTGGGCGGCGATCGTCTTTTTTTGGGCAGAGTTAGAGAGGCAAGTCCGTATTGAAGGTGGAGTGGAAAAAATTTCTAGCGAAGAGTCCGATGAATACTTTCACTCTCGTCCTTGGCAGTCTCAATTGGGAGCCTGGGCATCTCACCAAAGCGAGGTTATCCCCTCGCGCGAAGTGCTAGAGCAAAGATTAGAAACTTTAAAAGAAAAATATGCCAACCAAGAGATTCCACGCCCGCCTCACTGGGGAGGATTTCTCCTAATTCCCTCCGAAATTGAGTTCTGGCAGGGGCGTCCTTCTCGGCTACATGATCGCTTGCGCTATTGGCGGGGGGAAGCAGGCAATTGGGTGAGGGAGCGATTGTCGCCTTGAGGACAAGGAGACAAGGGGTTGCAGGTTACAGTTTGCGGGTTGCAGGTTACAGGTTATGACTAACTTTCAACTTTCAACTTGTAACCCATACATGCCTTCAACTTTCAACCTACTCCTTCCGAGAACGCTACTCTTCGAGAAGTCCTTACGGCGAACGCGAACGGGAAAGCCTTCGGCGAACGCGAACAACCTTCAACCTTCAACCCCTTCTCCCCATCTCCCCCTCTTCTTGTCCTGGGGCGAAGCCCATCTCCCTAAAGAACTAGACTTGTGCTGGCTGAGTCGCGCCGGGAGCAGTTGGTAGCATCGAGGGGTCGATTTCAATGCCTAGTGCAGCGGCAACGCCCTTGCCATAGTTCACATCCGCCCGGAAAAAGTGGCAAAGCTGGCGCATCTGGATATCTCGTTTCGCTTGGCTGAGGCTAGCTGCGATATTTTTGACTAGTCGCTCTTGCTCATCAGGCGGTAGCAAGCGGTACAGATCCCCAGCTTGGGTGTAATCGTCGTTACCTTTACGGTGGTCAAAGCGATCCACTGCTACGTTACCTAGTGGTAAAGCGGGTTCAGCCTGGGAGGGATCTTCGGTGGGCGTATTCTCATCACTATTAGGCTCGTAGTTGGGAGAGCCGCCGCCGTAGCCAAATGACATTGCGCCATCCCGCTGGTAATTCATCACGGGGCAGCGAGGCTTATTCACTGGCAACTGCTGGTAGTTATTGCCCACGCGATAGCGATGGGAGTCAGCGTACGACATGAGCCGTGCCTGCAACATCTTGTCTGGACTCCAGCTAATTCCTGGTACAGTCGCACTGGGACTGAAAGCAGCCTGCTCTACCTCGGCGAAGTAATTTTCAGGATTGCGGTTCAGTTCCAGAATTCCCACCTCTATCAAGGGAAAATCGTGATGGGACCAAACCTTGGTGAGGTCAAAGGGATCATACTGAAACTCCTGTGCCTGCTGGTCCGTCATTACCTGGACGTAGAAGCGCCACTTGGGGTAGTCACCCTGCTCGATGGTCTCGAATAGGTCGCGCTGTGCCGACTCGCGATCGCCTGCAATCACCTGTTCGGCTTCCTCATCTGTTAGGCACTGGTTCTCCTGGAAAGTCTTGAAGTGGAACTTGCACCAAATCCGCTCTCCTTGAGCGTTGATGAGGCTATAGGTGTGACTGCCGTAGCCATTCATGTGACGGTAGCTTTTAGGAATGCCCCGGTCTGAAAAGAGAATGGTCACTTGGTGCAGGCTCTCTGGGCTATGCGACCAAAAATCCCACTTCATGTTCGCATCGCGCTGGTTGGTTTCGGGGTGGCGCTTTTGGCTATGGATAAAGTCCATGAACTTCAGGGGGTCACGGACGAAAAAAACAGGCGTATTGTTACCAACCATGTCCCAGTTGCCCTCTTCGGTGTAGAACTTGAGGGCGAACCCACGCGCATCGCGTTCCGCGTCGGCAGCTCCTCGTTCTCCTGCCACCGTGGAGAAACGGGCAAACACTTCCGTCTGCTTGCCTACTTCGGAGAGGAACTTGGCTTTAGTGTAGGGAGTGATGTCATTGGTGACGGTAAAGGTTCCGTAAGCGCCAGCACCATTAGCGTGAACCACACGTTCGGGAATGCGTTCGCGGTTGAAGTGCTGCATTTTCTCAAGCAGATGAACGTCCTGCATGAGTAGCGGACCAGATGCTCCGGCGGTTACGGAGTTTTGGTTATCTGCAACGGGGCAACCGTCAGCCGTTGTCAAAGTTCTGCGTTCTTCGACCATGGGGTTTAACTAATTGAATGAATGAGTAATATTTTAATCATAGTCATAACGACTACAAGTTGGCAAGAATTTTTAGGCAATTTAGCTGAAGCAACACTTTATACAGAATCTCTGCTCTAGAAAGATAGGATTACAGTAGTAGAGTTAAAATTTAATTAAGATTGCCTTGACTTTGTCATCTGCTTATCTACTGGTATCTCACGGAAGCCGCGATCCTCGTCCTCAAATAGCGATGTCGCGGCTAGCTCAGTTGGTTCGCCAGCGCCTAGCAGAAAGGAAAGCGCTTACTCAACCAAAACAGGGATCAACAGCTCTCATTAATAAAGTTCCAGAACCACTGGTGAGTACCGCTTCGTTAGAGTTGGCAACAGAGCCGTTGCATGAACAGATTCGGCAGTTTGCCAAGCAGGCACAGGCGGCTGGGTGGCAGCGTTTACAAGTTTTGCCCTTGTTTCTGCTGCCGGGGATGCATGTAAGCGAAGATATCCCGGCGGAAGTGGCACTCGCGCAGCAGGCAGTTGGGGAAGAGATGGCGATCACCCTACTACCCCATTTAGGCAATCATCCGGGGATGAACCATCTCTTGGCGCAGCAGTTTCGGAGGTTATCGGCAGATGCCCAGATTTTGTTATCCCATGGGAGCAGCCGCGCTCAGGGAAATCAGCCCATTGAAGCACTGGCCGCTCAATTGGGGGTTTCTCCTGCTTACTGGTCAGTGTCTCCGAGTTTAACCCAACAGGTAGAAACCTTGGTGGCTGCTGGTTGTCCGCGTATTGCGATTTGCCCCTACTTCCTGTTTCCGGGCGGAATCACCGAAGCGATCGCCTCCCTGGTAGAACAACTCCAGTCGAGCTTCGAGGGGGTGCAACTCCTTCTAGGAGAACCGCTAGGCGCAACCACTGAGCTAGCCGATTTAATTGTCGAGCAGGTGGAAAGATGAGGAGTAAGGAGTGAGGAGTAAATTAACTAGTTTGATACAAAATTTAGTGGTATTTCTAACCCTATCACGCTCTCACCCCCTCACGCGCTCACTTTCCCCACGCTCTCACACACTCACCTCTTATCACTAATGACTAATAACAGCTTTGTGGGCAAAGTTTACTTGGTGGGAGCCGGATCAGGCGATCCTGGGTTAATGACGTTGAAGGGCAAAGGGCTACTGGAAAGTGCCGATGTGGTCGTTCACGATGCCCTGGTCAGTCCCGCAATTCTAGCGATGATTGGCTCGGCGGCAGAACGGATTAATGTCGGGAAGCGGCGAGGGAATCATACCCGGTTGCAGCCGGAGACAACGCAGTTATTGATTGACAAAACTCGCACTAATGCAGTTATCGTGCGCCTCAAAGGCGGCGATCCTTTTGTCTTTGGTCGTGGCGGTGAGGAGATGGAAGACTTAATAGAGGCGGGCGTGTCCGTGGAAGTTGTGCCTGGGGTGACATCGGGGATCGCTGCTCCTGCCTATTTTGGAATTCCGGTTACGCATCGCCATCTCAGTTCCTCGGTGACGTTGGTAACGGGACACGAGAGAGCAGGGAAATATCGACCGCGAGTGGACTGGCAAGCGATCGCTCACGCCTCCGAAACCATTGTGATCTATATGGGCGTTCGCAACCTCCCCCACATTGTTGCTGAACTCCAAGCCGCTGGGTTAAGTTCCCAAACCCCCATTGCCTTGATACGTTGGGGAACCCGACCTGAGCAAGAGGCGCTATTTGGCACTTTAGAGACAATTGTAGAGCAGATGAACCAATCCCAATTTGAAGCTCCTGCGATCACTGTAGTTGGGAACGTTGTCAATTTACACTCAGTTTTATCTGCCTGTCATCCCCTGCTGTAATCAAGACAAAGAAGTTCGTTTATAGAGTTTTGGACTGAACCTGCTTCCCCAGCCTTTTTTCTTGGGAAAAGAACCATTCAGTGGCATCATAAAGTATGAGAGTGACTTAATCAATCTTTGCTACTGAGCAAATCATCATCATGAGCTTTGCAGACCTATCGATTGCAGAAATTGCCGCAGAGTACAACCTCTCAGTAGAGGAAGTGTTCCACTTATGTGACCAGTTGGGAATTGCTTATCGAAATCAGCAAACTCATCTGGCTTTGGAAGATGCCAAAGCAATCATTTCTCAAATTTTGTTGAGATTAGACTCAGCCCAATCGTGACAAAGGCAGAGTAAGCCTAACTCATTCCCGGTTTTTCCACGCTGGGCTTTTTCTGGTGTTTAATTAGGTATTAGCAATTGGTTGATTAAGGCCATATAGCAAGTAAACATGTCAAATCTAGGATAAGTCAAACTTTTTGAGGAGAACTATGCTGAAGCGATTCATTGGGATTGCTGTGGCAACTTTGTTTTTTGCCTTTCAGCTTTCTATCGGCAGTGCGGCAGCGCTTGAACTAAACGAGGACATCCGTACAGTCCCCTTAAACGAGGAGGGCGAGGAAGTAACCATGAGTGTGAAAGAAGTTCAGCGCGGCAAACGCTTATTTAACGATGCTTGTTCCCAGTGCCATTCCACAGGCATTACCAAAACCAACCCAAACGTCGATTTAAGTCAGTCGGACCTCGCCGGGGCAATACCGCCACGGGACAACGTCATGGCGATGGTGGATTACATGAAAAATCCCACTAGCTATGATGGAGAGATAGACTTGAGTGATTATCACCCTAATACCAAGCGGCCTGACCTTTACCCGGAAATGAGGAACCTTACGCAAGAAGAACTCAAGGACATTGCGGCTCATATTCTGATTCAGCCCAAAATTGTTGGCAAAAGATGGGGAGGCGGAAAGGCTTATAACTAAGTTCTGCTCTCTACTCGCGGGGAGTAATCGAATAAGGCAGAGAGCAGATGTTGTTTATTACCCCTTCTACCTTTCTACCTTCTGAGGTGGAAACCTCAGTAATCTGAGCGCTCCCTAACAGCTAGGCGGACGGCTTGGAGAGTTTTTGCGCTCGCGAAGCTGTCCGCTATTTCTACTCACCAAAATATCCAGACCTAGCGAGCATGAAACTGAATCAACTCGTAAAATTCATAGTGCACCAATTGTCCTTAAGCCGCTTACTGCTAGTAGTATATATTGCTAGTTTGGGCATGGTACTCGCTAGCGTACCAGCAGAGGCGGCGGAGAAATCTTATGTGGAGCGTTACCTTGCCAGCGAACCTGTTGAACTTGAGCTAGATAAGCAGGGAAATACTCGCTCTGTTACTCCGAAAGAGTTAACCCAGGGTAAGGAACTGTTTGAGAATAATTGTCTCAACTGTCATGTGGGCGGAACCACCTTGCCTGACCCAAGTGTATCTCTCTCTTTAGAAGATCTGGCAGGAGCGACACCACCGCGCGATAGCATTAACGCTTTGGTGACTTTTCTACGCGATCCCATGACTTACGACGGCAACGACTATAGCTTCTGGTGTCGTCAAGTGCCTGAAAGCTGGATGCCCCAGGAGCAAGTAGAAAAATTAGCAGCTTTTGTTTTAAGGGCGGCTCAGAAAGCACCAGGTTGGGGGGCAGATGAGCTTTGAGCTGAAGGATTACTGCTAATTTCCTCCTTTAGCTAGCAGACAAGCGATCACCAATTAAGATATCTTTTTTCCAATAGATCAAGAGGGAAGGTAGCTGTGGTTCCCCTGCGCGACAACAATCCCACCAAAACCACTCCATATATCACCTACGCGCTGATTGCCATCAATGTTCTGGTATTTCTGCATGAGCTTAGTTTGAACCCCCAACAATTGCAGATCTTTTTCCGCCTATACGCGATCGTTCCGCAGGAATTAACGGCAAGCTTTAGCGGCATCAACGTCAATCAGCCCATACCGGAGTGGTTAACCCTGTTCTCCTCCCAGTTTATACACGGTGGCTGGCTACACATTGGCTTTAATATGTTGTTTCTGTGGATTTTTGGCAACAACATAGAAGAAAAACTGGGTAGAGTCAAGTTTTTAATTTTCTATCTTGCCTGCGGCGCTTTAGCTGGTTTAGCGCAATGGTTTTTCTCGGCCCAATCCGAGGTTCCTTCTTTGGGGGCAAGTGGGGCAATTGCTGGGGTGATGGGAGCATACATTCTCCGCTTCCCACAAGCAGAAATTTTAACTCTAATCCCGCTGTTTTTCTTCTTTTTTACCATCAGACTGCCAGCAGTTTTCTTTTTAGCCTTTTGGTTTTTGCAGCAAGCCTTCCAAGGCATCGCCAGCCTCAACACCTCAGCTAGCATTGGTATGGAAAGCGGGGGAGTTGCCTATTGGGCACATGCGGGTGGCTTTATTTTTGGGGCAATCCTGGGTCCTCTGTTAGGATTATTTTCCTCTCAGGATGAGGAAAGATATTTCTGAAAAATTACCAAGGACGGCTGGGAAATCCACTTTTTTAGGGGTGGTTGTCGTTGGTCATTCGTCATTTCTTATTTGCACTAACGCGCTGTTAAGGTGAGGAGGAATGACAATTGCTATAATTTCTAGCAACCCTTATTTTTCCTTGACAAGTAGCTGCTGGCAAGGAATAGTTTCAGTCGGAATAGCTGTCGTACTATAGCAATCCTAGATAATTTTAGAGATCATAGGAAACCAGTATTAGTAAGATTTCCATGACTCTGGAAGCATTCCTTGCCAGTAACCCCGACCCTAGAGAACTAAAGCGGGCTTGAGCTGTAAGGATGGGAATGCAAGCACTCAAGCACCGAGAAATTCCACCCATGTTGGGACTACACTGCAGTGA
>PXPT01000155.1 GCA_003021505.1 Cyanobacteria bacterium QS_4_48_99
CGGGATGAGCGGCGTGCTGATATGCACCAAGCCTTTCTCAAGCTGGGCTGCGCGCTCATCCTGTTCAACCACCTGCAGAAGTTCTGTTAGGCGTTCTTACCCAACGCGACATCATCAACGGGTTCCTGATGGCACTTTTAAGCCTGATGCCCCAGTAACGCAGGCACAGTTTGCGACGATGCTCCAGGTGGCCTTCCAGAAGCCGGAACAACTTTCTGCTATTGAGTTTGCGGATATCCCTTCGGGTTACTGGGCTGCCCCAGCCATTCGGGAAGCCTACGAAGTTGGATTTTTATCAGGTTATCCTGGCGGAGTTTTTCAACCCAGCCAAAATATCCCCGCGAGCAAGTGTTAGTTTCTCTGGCAAATGGGCTGGACTATCAGGCTAATGGTTCGCTTAGTAGCACTCTGGACTATTACAACGAGGCCTTAAGCATTTCTAATTACGCTCGCTCTCCCATCGCTGCCGCCACTGAGAGTCAGCTAGTCGTGAACTATCCCAATGTTAGATCTCTCCATCCCAGTCGCAATGCAACTCGGGCTGAAGTTGCCGCTTTAATCTACCAAGCCCTGGTCGATCAAGGACAAGCCCCAGTGATTAGCTCGCAATATATTGCTTCACCGAAGGTAGCGACTAATCCGAACGATTCGACTAATTCAACTAGTTTTAGAATTCCAGGGGGAGCTACAATTCCAGTTTCCTACAACAATTCCTACAACAAAGAGAATATCCTCCTGAGCAAGGACGAAACAGTTCCGGTGCGGCTGGAAGTGGCAGCTAACATCACCACCGCTGATGAAAGGGTGCTAATTCCGGCTGGTAGTCAGGTTGTTGGCAAACTGCAACCTGCTGAGGGGGGCACACAGTTCATTGCCCAGAGTTTAGTGCTTCCGAGTGGCAAAACTCAGCCAATTTCGGCAACTTCTCAGGTAATTACGGAGACGGAAACGGTGCGTAAGGGCATGGATGTCGGTAAGATCGCTCAGAATGCTGCCCTTGGGGCTGCGGCAGCGGCGGTGATCGCGGCTGTTACGGGTAACAATGCATCGCAACGGAAGAAGTCTTAATTGGCGCTGGAGCTGGCGTTGTGGGAAGTCTAATTGATCGTTTTGTTGGTCGTAATAGCGTGGAGCTACTTGTAGTTAGACCCGATACCGATCTAGATCTGACCTTGCGCGAGGATTTGGTTATCCGTGCCCAGCAGTAGGGTTGCAAGTTACGGGTTAAAGGTTACAGGTTATCCGAGTGAGGAGGTGCGGAGGTGCCCAGCAGAGATATTAATCAATTTGCTCCTGGTGCTTCTCCTGCTCCCCCTGCTTCCTTAGTCCCCCTTGTCCCTTACTCATCTACTTACTGGCATGGCAACCAAACCGTAAAGCTCGTTCCTGAGTCAGAGGAACTAGTAAGTTCAATGGTTCCCTGCATTTGCTCAACCAGTTCTTTGGCAATTGCCAGCCCTAAGCCGCTACCGGAAGTCTCACCCGACTCTTGAGCGCCCCGATAGTGCCGCTCAAAAATCCGCTCTTGATCTTCGGGAGAGATGCCAGAACCGCTGTTGTGAATGGTAATACCTTGAAACTGTCTGCTAGAAGTTTCCTGCTTTACTCCGGCTTGAAGCTGAATCTCTCCACCGGCAGGTGTGTATTTCAGAGCGTTATCGAGCAAATTGTTGAACACTTCGGGCAATGCTTTGCGATCACCTTGGATTGGGAGTAAATCGGGAGGGATATTTGCACTAAAGTTAATCCCTTGATCTTGAGCGATCGCTTCGGTAGAGGGCAGCAGCGGCTCTAAAACTTCCTTTACCTCCAGTGATTCCAGGCTCAGGGACTCCCCTGGTGGGAGGGAAGAGGAAGTAGCATCATTTTTCTGGGAAGGCGAAACTGAGGGAGCGTTTGGTGCTGGGAGATGGGTTTCTTCTTCCATCAAGTCAATGTAATCATCAAATTGTTGCAGTAACTCCCGCAAGCGATCGCCTTCGCGCGCAAGATTTTCGGCAAGTGTTCGGTTGCGCTCATCTGATTGAAAGCGTTTCAGTAGTAGCTTGCTAAATGTTCGTAATGCCGTTAAAGGATTACGCAACTGGTGCAGTAAATCGTCCAACCTGTCGCGCTGTTGTTCCTGGATGCGCTGTTGCTGATTGAGCTGCTGTTTGTACCATCCTTGACGTTGATCGAGTACGCAGGCGATCGCTAAGGTGTCGGCAATTTTCTGTATCTGAGCAAATTCTTGCTCATTCCACTCTTGCTCTTGGCGTCCCGTCACTAGAAACCCCATCACTACATTCTGGTGGATCAAGGGCATGACAATTTGGTGCCGCTGGCGCTGGAGTGAATCTTGTTGACCTTCGGCTTGTTGATCGGGCGACGCTTGTTCTTCCTCTAGCGATGCTTGTGAAAGTAACCGAGGCGCTGATTCCAGGTTGCCTAGAGCTTCCGGTGCTAGGGAGCAGCGATCGCTTTCTTGCCCGATTGCCTTTGTCTCAGGATACCCTGCGATCAAAATCAGTTCACGGGTTCCTTCTACCACTTCTTTCGCTAAATAGACCACACTTCTGGTTGCTCCCATCCAATCTTTCAGCCAGGCAAGCTGAGATTGGCTGAGGGTGACAAATTCTGAGCTGGCAGGGACAAATGTGCGGTTGAAATGAGACATGGGACGAAGATATTTCTGAATCGCAGCTCCCTCGGCTCCTTGTTATGCCCAGGGTAGTACTTCCTACTCAGTGTGCCTTGCATGGGCGAGGGAGATCGCACTCTGTAGAGAAGCATCACCACATCACGCAAGGCACGCCGTCTCTCTTTTTCTAATTTAGCCTCTACCCGAAGCAGCCGCCTGCTCCATTAGAGTTAGGTTGATAAGCGATACTGACCAACTATCCCAAAGCGCTATATTGATACTGCGCTTCGTTGAGTTTTGCCCTCTATTAACTAATTATTACAAATTATTATTTTTCAGGACCCAATTCTTGCTTTTCTCCGAATTCCAGACTTTCTAAATTCCCAATTCAGTCAGAGATTACGCCGCCGTAAGACGACGGCGCCTGCTGGAGACTGTTGGTGAAGTTAAGACTTGTGCCCTTCCATTGGGAGCGTTTGATTTTTTAAGCTTAAGCCGATATAATTTTCACGAATTTTGTAACTATGATTACATTTATGCATTGATCTAGGAGGTAAGCAGTTTGGCTAGAAAACGCAAGCGCAAAAGCCGCCGTCGCCAGGAAGGACGCAAAATTTTAGCACTAGTGCCTCATCATAGTCTTGAATGTGGCGAAGACAAGCCAGTCACCGCCGCACGAAAATATGTCGCTTCCGAAGGAGTCGCTCCTCCAGCGTTACTAGTGGTCAGACGCAATGAACATACTACAGATCGCTACTTCTGGGCAGAAAAAGGACTATTCGGGGCACACTACGTTGAAGAAAATCACTTTCTCTTTCCTAGTCTGCAAGTTTTTGCTCCTGAGGAAAACAATACCGTAGCTGCTGTGGGCAGCGGCACATAAATCTTTAGTCTGTCTAGCAAGGCAAGTGTCTCAGAAAAATCTGCCCTACTCAGTCTAAGAAGAGGTGAGTGGGGCATATATTTTAGAACGGTACATTACCCATGCAGCGCATTGCGCTTACGCCTGAGTTTTGACCATTTCGTCTCTGGCATTTTCTGGACGAGGTTTTACGGGCAGCGCCCTTTTTAGCTGGATAAGCTCGTCTCGATGGGCAGTAACCGTGATTAAACTACGTTCGGCTTCTCCCTCCTCGGGTAGGGCTTCTACTTTCAAAGATACCTGTTCGAGACGTCCGGCTTTCTTCCAATAGAAAACGCCCGCTGCTGGGGCAATCAGTAAAGTCAGTACCAAAAAAACATTACCCGCTGATGGATATAAAAACGACAAAACCAGTGCCAAACAAATCCCACCACAACCAGCTAGCAGGGAAAGGAAAATGGCAAGAAACCAGCTTGGTTTAACAAACCCTTGGAAGGTTACTTGATTTTGAGCTGCGTCAACAGCGGCGACTTGGTAAGCTCTTTGGTCAAAATATTCCTGCAACTGCGGCAGAAGAGATTGTTCGGATTCCTCTGCAATAAGTTGCGATTGCTGGGTTCTGTCTTTAACCGAGGCACGAATAAAGAAAAACAAACCTACCATCAACAACAGAGTCAGCAGGAACGTTGATGAGAGAATCGGGATGTTATTCACTACGCTTGTTAGAACAGCTAGCATGGCACGACTTGATTCGACAAGGAAAAGGTGGACAGCGCCACCATTCCCTACCACCATTTTGACTTCTGTGAAGCTTTGCTGCTGAGTTCAGGTTGCGAATCTCTAGGTTCTTTTCTTATCCCTTTACTCCTTAGCAATATATTCCTCCCAAAAGCCAGCCAGTTCTTCCGCTCGTTCGTATGCCTCTGGGCGAATTTGATACATCCTGCGGGGACGTCCCCTTCCTTCGAGTTTTTTCCAGTAACCTGTAATTGTCTCTGTTTCTTCTAAAAACTTAAGAGCGTTATAGAGAACCGTATCAGAGAGCCTATAACCAGGAAACTTCTTCTCTAGGTACTCGATAAGTTCGGTTCCATAGGAGTCTCCCCGCAACAAGACAGCCATGATGTAACATACAGCTAGTTCCTTGTTGAGATACGTAGGAGGAGGGTCGCGAAAAAAACGATAGATATCTTCAAATTCCATTTGTTTTTGCATGCCGTTAAATTTCCCAGCTACCTGCTTTAATCGTCCTAATGTTGGTAGTCAGCTCTCAGTGTACGTTCGAGGAAAACCAAACTGTCTCTCGCTCTATCCTTTGCTACAAAATAGGTTTGTAGCCTCCTCTGGCAATTCGCCAGAAGCGAACTTTGTGGGATAACACTGAAAAAAACAAAAAATAAGTAAAAATTACAACCAACATTTATCTTCTACTGCGGATTAGCTTACCCAATTTGGTCGAATAATTTGTCACTGCGATCAAAATCGGCGGCAAGGTGTGAGAGCGTGAGTGCGTTAGAAAAAGTCAGGGGATGAGAAGAAGTGAAAGCGTGAGAGCTGTGGAAAGTGAGGCGTGAGCGCGTGAGAGGGTGACAAAAAAGGACGCGGGGACACAAAGAGCAGAGAAGCAGAGGAGAAGCGCGCCGCACTCCGAAACTATTTCCCCTCCGCACCAAAACAATTAAAAATGCAAAATGCAAAATTTTTAATTTTTAACTTTAATTTTTAACCGACGCGCAGAAATCTGCGACGCGCGAGCATCGTTGCGCGAGCATCGTTTAATTGGGAGCGAAGCGACTCTCCGCACCTGGAGAACCTCTGCACAGAAGACCTCCTCACTCCCTCACTTCCCCACTTTTCGCCTCTGCCTTTGTTGGTTAAAAAAAGTTAGTCTAGAGCTAACCCAACCATGAGGCGCTTAATTGATTGCAAACCATACTGAGAGGGCGCAGCTTCTCCCGTTTCCATTAGAAGAGCGGGATATACTGTGTAAGAAAAGATGAGCAATAAGCCAAAGATGCCACCCAACCTTCCCCCAGCAGTGCAGCGAGTTTCCTCTAACCTGAAATGGGCAGGCACCATTGGTCTCTGGACTCAGTTAGTCTTAGGAGTGGCAGCGGGAGGAACGCTGGTCAGTACCGGAATTCCTATGATTAGAGACGAAGAAGCTGGTTTAGGAACTCAACCAGGCATCTTGTTGGTCACTTGCGGACTTTTTGCTCTAGGGATAAGTGTCTACTTTTCTTTTCGTTACGCGAGGATTGCTCAACTTCTCAAAAGTGCTGACCCAGCCCAGCGTCCTAGTCGGGCAGATACACTGCGAACGATTAGGTACGGAGTGATCGTTAACTTGGTGGGTATGTTGCTGATTCTGGTGGGAACCTTAGCGATTATCGGCAGCCTCACGATTGAGTCTTTAACCCAGAGTCCTGGTCTAGGCGTTGGTGGCGCTTCTGCACGATTTATTCTTCCCATAGATGTTTTCCTGGTAAATTCTAATGTGATTGCGATCGCAGCTCACTTTGCTGGGATTGTTACTTCTCTATGGCTACTAGACCGTATTGCACGCTAGAAAGAGCAGGGGAGCGGAGGGGCAGAGGGGAAGCAGGGGAAGAAACCTGCAACCTTCAATCTTTAACCTTCTAACAGTAAGAGCCGAGGGGACAATAGAGTCAGTGCTAGAGCTCAAACAAATACGAGAAAGTCCAGAACTTGTCCAAACGCGACTGCAGCGTCGCAGTGCTGAATATGACCTGAAACCGATTTTGGAGCTGAATCGGCAGCAGCAAGAACTAGAATCAGCTCGCACGCGGCTACAAGCTCGCAGCAATGAGATTGGCAAACTGATTGGGCAGAAGATGCAAGCGGGGAGTGACCCGAAAAGCCCTGAAATTCAATCTTTAAAAGAGGAGGGCAACCAGATTAAAACCCAGTTGAGCGAACTGGAACCGCAGGAAAAGGAAGTCAAAAATAAGCAGTTGAGCTTTTTATTGTCGTTCCCGAACTTGCCCAGCGAGTCCACGCCCATAGGCAAGAGCGAACAGGAGAATGTCGAAATCCGTCGCTGGGGAGATGAATATCTTCCGAAAATCTCTAATTTGCTTCCTCACTGGGAAATGGGAGAAAAACTAGGAATTCTCCAGTTTAATCGCGCGGTTAAAGTCGCTCAAAGCCGATTTGTGAATTTAGTCGGTGCTGGGGCGGCTCTGGAGAGGGCGCTGATTAGTTTCATGCTCGATCAACAAACGGCAGCGGGTTACTTGGAAGTAATGCCGCCTGCGCTGGTGAATAGCCAATCGCTGACTGGTACAAGTCAGTTGCCTAAGTTTGCCGAGGAGAGCTTTAAGTGTGAAGGGGATGACTTGTGGCTCTCTCCCACTGCGGAAGTACCTGTCACCAATCTCTACCGAGAAGAAATTCTGGATGCGGCAAGCCTGCCGATTCATCACTGTGCCTATACTCCCTGCTTTCGTCGGGAGGCAGGAAGCTATGGGAAAGATACGCGGGGATTAATTCGCCTGCACCAGTTCAATAAAGTCGAGTTAGTGAAAATCGTGCATCCAGAGACTTCCCAACAAGAGCATGAATCGCTAGTGAGGGATGCGGAAGCAATTTTACAGGCATTAAAGCTGCCCTATCGGGTGGTGGAACTTTGTACTGGCGATTTAGGCTTTGGGGCGGCAAAATGCTATGACTTGGAAGTCTGGCTGCCTTCCTCTAACACTTATCGGGAAATTTCGAGCTGCTCCAACTTTACCGATTTCCAAGCGCGGCGTGCTGGAATTCGGTTTCGGGAACCGGGCAAGAAAGGAACGCGGTTAGCACACACGCTCAATGGCTCAGGATTGGCGATCGGGCGCACAATGGCAGCAATTCTGGAGAACTATCAACAATCAGATGGCACGGTGAAGATTCCCGAAGCGCTGCAACCCTATCTGAGACGCGAAGTGTTGTGAGTCGCCTTTGAGGAGCTTCCTATATACAGTATTTAGCACCAATATCTTCGGTAAAATACCCTTCTCATGAGCGTTGGCTCGCTACTGTGGCGCCTAATCAATAGTTATGTTGCTGTATCCGGCGTAGTTACGTGTCAAAACGATCAAAAGGATCACTAAAGCAATGGACTATACCACACCTGAAAAGGACAAATCTGCCCTGCTTAGTATTGACGTACAGCAAGATTTTACGCTTCCCAGTGCTATTGCTCAAATTCCAGGGACAATGGAGAAAGTAGACCAGATGAAACGCTTATTGGAAGCGTATCGTAAATATGATCGCCCCATTATTCATGTTGTGCGGTTGTATCTACGTGACGGAAGCAATGTAGATGCCAGCCGCAGACAAATAATCGAACAAGGAAAAAAGATTGTTTCACCCGGTAGCACAGGCGCAGAACTAGTCAATGAACTAAAGCCAACGCCTAATGTAAGACTGGATGCAGATACGCTTCTCGCAAGCAAGCTTCAACGCATTGGTCAGCGGGAGTGGATTATGTATAAGCCGCGCTGGGATGGCTTCTACCAGACATCTTTGGACACTCATCTCCGTAACCTGGAAGTGAATACTGTGGTCATTGCCGGATGCAACTTTCCCAACTGTCCGCGTGCCACTGTTTATGGTGCAAGCATGCGTGATTTTCGGATCGCGATGGTAACTGATGGGATCTCTGGTATTTACGAAAGAGGTTTGCAAGAGATGGAAAATATTGGTGTTCATCTCATGACTACTCAGCAATGCTTGGATTGGCTATCGACATCAGAGAATGCGGCGTTAATCAAGTAAGCAGCAACATAACCTAGCGTTGCATCTGAGTGAGGGCGTTAGCGCGGGAATTTTCCCATTCCCGGTTTCCCATCTCTAATTGCTAATCTCAAAAGCATGGATTTACCGATTGTCTACCATCCTGATTATGTTGCCCCTTTGCCGGAAGGTCATCGCTTCCCGATGCCCAAATTCGGTCAACTGTGTGAGCTGCTACTCGCTGATGGTGTAGTTCAGCCGCAGCAAATTCATAATCCCCAACCTCCACCCAGAGAGTGGATCGAACTGGTTCATACCAGGGAGTATATCGAGGCTTATTGCGAAGGAACACTCGATCCCAAAGCTCAACGCCGGATTGGACTGCCTTGGAGTCCCGCTTTGGTGATGCGGACTTGTACGGCAGTAGGCGGGGCGATTTTGACGGCTAAACTGGCACTGAGTCAGGGGTTAGCTTGCAATACGGCTGGGGGAACTCATCATGCTTTTCCTGGCTATGGCTCGGGATTTTGTATTTTTAATGATTTAGCGATCGCGCCTCGCGTCATCCAGAAACTAGGACTTGCCCAAAAAATCCTAATCGTAGATTTAGATGTCCATCAAGGGGACGGTACGGCTGCGATTTTCCAGCACGATCCCAGTGTTTTTACGTTTTCGATGCACTGCGGCGACAATTTTCCCAGCCGCAAGCAAAACAGTGATCTCGATGTTGCCCTACCAACGGGATTAGATGATGATGGGTATTTGCAAATCTTGGCGCGGCACTTGCCGGAGTTACTGTCTCAAACCCATCCGGATTTAGTTCTTTACGATGCGGGAGTAGATACCCACCACAGCGATCGCCTGGGCAAATTGGCACTTACAGGTACTGGACTCTATCGCCGGGAGATGTTGGTTTTGAGTACCTGCGTGGCAGCTGGCTATCCCGTTGCCTGCCTCATTGGTGGGGGATATGCCGATGATATCAGAGGACTGGTTTGGCGGCACTCTCTACTACATCGGGCAGCGAGTGAGGTGTTTCGGCAGCATCGCCTTTAAACTAGAAAGGGGATAAGTGGGGATTTGATGCCCAGGTCCCGATAGATATAGAGTAGCGTTGGTTTTATATGGTTGAGTTTCAAGCGAGTGTCCATCTCCTAAGGAGAGACTGTGCTGCTATCTAAAGGTTTTGAAATTGAAATGTACACTGGCACGCCTCAAGGGGAGGTTGTGGCTCTCGCGGATCGGATTGTCAAAGACTTGCATGGATTCGTGCGGGAGCCAGACGCTCGGAATGTGGAATACACGACTGCGCCTCTTTTTAACTATGAGCGGCTGCTGTGTGCCCTAGTACGCCCCCGACTCCAGCTTCGGTCTTATTTGCAACGCTTGGGGAACTACACGCTGATTCCAGGCAGCACCTTATCTTTGGGAGGAAGCGATCGCTTCGTGCGCTCCGATCCCAAAAATCCCTATCACGACTTTATCGAGCAAACGTATGGCACGAAAGTCGTCACCGCCAGCGTCCACATCAATGTGGGCTTTTCTGACCCAGAAAAGCTCATGCAGGCTTGTCGCCTCATCCACGTGGAAGCCCCCCTCTATCTCGCTCTCAGTGCCTCGTCTCCTTTCCTCGATGGACATCCTACAGGGTATCACTCCACCCGCTGGGGAATCTTCCCAAAAACTCCGGATTACGTCCCGCTGTTTGAAAGTCATGCCCACCACATTCAGTGGACGGATGAACAAATCGCAGCAGGTAGGATGCAAAATGTGCGCCATCTCTGGTCATCTGTGCGACCAAATGGCGATCGCCGCCCCTACAATCTCAATCGGCTAGAGTTAAGAATATGCGACTTGGTTGTCGATCCGGTTGCCCTACTCGCGGTGACTGCCCTGCTCGAAGCTCGCCTCACTCAGATGCTTCATAACCCCAAACTTGACCCCTTAGAACTCAGTAGCTTACCCGCTGCTACCCGCTCAGAAGACTTAATTGCCATAACTGACGCTAACGAACAGGCTGCTGCTCGCAACAGCCTCGATGCTGAGTTGCGGCATTGGCAGGATGGTCGAGCAATTCTGGCAAGAGATTGGATTTCACACATCTACGAAGAGGCCTGGGAGGTGGCGAAAAAGCGAGGTTATAGTTGTTTTCTCTCCCCAGTACAAACCATTCTTCGAGATGGGAATACTGCCCAAAAGTGGTTAAAGCAATACCACATGGGAGACGATATTCATCAGATTATTACCCAGGCAATTCGAGGAACTGCTCAACAGGAAGAAGCCCTAGAAGACGAGTTATGCCAGCTTTTGGTGGCGTAATACTAACAATGAAAATCAGAAATTAAAAATGCAAAATAGCTAATGGGTAATGGCTGATCGACAATTGACAATTAGCAATTAGCAATGAACAATTTTACATTTTGAATTGGAGGGAAGCGACATGACGAGTTATGAAGTGCCAAACCGGGAATGGTGGGTGCTGCGGTGGCTCGATTTGCTTGATAAATATCGCTTTAAGAAGCGTTTGGAGAGAGGACGCAGGTATGCCACCGAAGGCAATATCCTCAGCATTGCATTTCAAGGCGCAGAGATAGTAGCGACAGTACAAGGCACAGAAAACGAGCCATACGAACTTTCGATATATCTAGACATTTTTAGTAATGAAGACTGGGATTATGTGATTGAAACTATGTCCCAGAAAGCGATTTTTTCTGCCCAGCTACTGACAGGGGAAATGCCGCCCAACATTGAAGAAGTTTTTACTGCCAACGGGTTGAGCTTATTTCCGTTCTCTCTATCAGAGGTTCATTCTCGTTGTAGTTGCCCCGATCCCAAAAATCCCTGCAAACATATTGCGGCAGTATATTATCAATTAGGCGATCGCTTTAGTGAAGATCCTTTTGTTTTATTCCAGCTACGAGGACGCACCAGAGAACAAATTCTTGATCGCTTACGCCAGATAAGGAGTGGAGAAGCAGAGGAGCAGAGAAGCGGAGGTGCAGAGGTGCAGAGGAGAATTTCCCAGTCCTCAACCCAAGATTCTCAAACGCCGCTGAATATTGAGAAGTTTTGGCAATACGACGAGCCACTCGACTCTTCACTAGTGGTTATTGCTCAGCCTCCAGAGAGTAAAACGGTACTCGACATTCTGGGAACAGTTCCTTTAGCTTCCTCCGATGCCCAGGCGGTGAGACAGTATCTAGAGCAGGTGTACGCGACAGCGAGTCAACGAGCAATGATGTCGGCGTTGAATCGAGAAGAATAATAATTTCTCCGCTCCTTCGGCGCAGTCCTTAGTCCTTAGTCGTTAGTCCATAGTGCTAACGCTTACAGAGTTTGACTATTGGTTACTAATGACTAATGACTGATGACCAATGACTACAGGTTCCGCGTCTGTCCTAACTGTGGGTGTTTAACCGGACTTGATCTCAGCCCTCTTTCGGGGGAACGCTATTCCCATCCAGTAAGGAATTAGTAACAATCCGCACCACACCAAGCTCGACTAATTGTCGTAAATTTTCCTGCTTGTCTACAGTCCAGGCAACAACATCTATGCCTTGGCTTCGGGCGTTCTCCACTAACTGGGGATGGTTGAGTAACAACTGGTATGCACTCAGCATCAAGCTATTGTCACTTTTAAAAGCTTGGCGCATTTTTTCGGTATATTCCGATACATTAGCAACGTTGTAACCTAAAGTGATTTCAAAAGAGCGATCGCGCACTTGTTGGAGAAACTGAGCGTTGAAAGAAGCCACAACGCACCGATTTTGCCAGCCTTGAGTCAGAAGCGTTTGAACCAAGTAATCTATATCAGCAGTAGACCAATACTCGGCTTGCTTAACCTCGGGATAAATCTGTAGAGGAGTTTCCCTCAGAATTGCCAAGGCTTCCTCCCAGGTGGGAATTTGCTCCCTGGCAAACTGAGTGCCAAACCAGGCTCCCGCATCCAGTGCTTTCAGCTCTTGCAGAGTTTGGTTTTTTACTTGACCCTTGCCGTCTGTAGTGCGATTGACTGTGGCATCGTGAATAATGACAGGAATCCTGTCAGCGGAAAGCTGGAGGTCGAACTCAACTGCCTGGGCTTTTTGCCCAATTGCAGCAGAGAAAGCTGCGAGGGTATTTTCTGGCGCGATCGCAGAACCTCCCCGATGCGCGATCAACTCTACATCCATTTTTTCTATTCAGGCGTTCCTTCCAGGGGAGATTCCTCAGCCTTAATGCAACGCCTCATTGCTCGGGTGGAGGTTAACTCCGTCGAACTACTCAAGCCCACAACACATTCGGAAAAGCGAGTAGGCAAAAGACTGCGGCGACAGTAACCCAGAACAGCGTTGGGATCTGCCTCTGCGGTTTTGCGGTTAATCCGATACACACAGCGACCAAGATCCAGCGGACGTCTCACCCGGAAACAATTCGAGAGGGCATTTTCGGCGGCAACAGGCGTTGAAGATTGAAGACCAAAAACGCATTGGGATAGCTCTTGTGGTTTCAGGGCTGCACTACAAGCAGTAGACGCTCGTTCCCGGGAAATACCGCTACGCAGGAGTTCTTCTGTGCACTCGCGGAACTGATTATTCGCATCGGCAGGACGCATCGGGGTTGCAATCACAAATAGTCCTGCGACCGCTGTTAGACCAAGGGTTCGATTCCAGAGGCGTTTCATTTGCAAGATTATTTAGCGCAATATTAGAGGTAAAAAGACAGTAACTCTGCTACTTTAACAGCGATCTGAGTCTTTTACGGTTTCTGATTATCCTAGGATAACGGTATGACAGCGCATTCACGTATGGAAAGAAAGTTAAAGGAATGCGATCGCGTCTTGCCGCCATTCTTTGCAAAAGATTTCAAATGCTTACCAATGGGACAGTTTAACGATTTTTCAACACACAGAAAAACTGCTTACTGATTTAACTACGATGAGACTATAAAATAGTAATTTTTACCACTCTGATCAGGTTGTGGTGTTGCCAGTCTGTACTTGCGAACTACGTTATGGCTACAAGAAAGAAAAAATTCCGATGTGGTCATCGCGGATACGGTCAAATTTGCCACCGATGCGAGCAAGAACAACAAGACAGGTCAACAAAAAAGCAGCAAAAGCAGGATTGGAAAGAAACTTTTGCCCACGATCCCATTGATATGACGGCACTGCCAAAAAACGTCGTAATCAAGACGCGCAGGATTATTAATGACTTAGAGCATCAAAAAAGTTATCACGAGTTTCGTGGCAAGCGACTGCGCCACAATCGCTGGATTATCAGTATTCCCGTTACTCGCCATTACCGCCTAATCTGCCGCGACTGCGGTAGCTTCCTGGCACCCGAAGCCGTGGTTTCCCACCAAGATTACAATGTGTCTAAACCAGGCAGTTAAGGTAGGGTAGGGGAGACGCGGGGGCGCGGAGAAAGGGAAATTCGTAATTGATCATCCTGCCTTGATGAATAATGACTGAGCTAACTGAGAAGTTTTCAGAAGCGCTTGCCTATGCCAGCAATTTACACCTCCAGCAAAAGCGTAAAGGAAGTAACATTCCTTATATTACCCACTTAATGGCAGTTGCCAATCTTGCGCTTGAACATGGTGCTACTGAGATAGAAGCGATCGCGGCACTGCTACACGATGCAGCCGAAGATAAAGGGGGATCAGAAACCCTCAAAACTATTCAGGAAAAGTTTGGTAAGGAAGTTGCTGAGATTGTGGAGGCTTGCTCAGATTCGCTTGCCGATACCACCACAGGCGAACAGAAGCTGCCTTGGAAACAGCGCAAGGAAAACTATATTGCTCGCATCTCAACGGCTTCCCCCTCAGTTCAGCTTGTGAGTATCTGCGATAAACTCCACAACGCCGCTTCCATCCTCACCGATTATGGGAGCCAAGGAGAGGAAATATGGGAGCGATTTAAAGGCGGCAAACAAGACACGCTCTGGTACTATCGTTCGCTTACAGATACCTTTGAAGCTGCTAGAAGGATTCCCACTCCGCTTTTGGCACAACTCCAAGCCACCGTGTATGAACTAGAGCAGAAAGCAATTCCTAATTCGCAATTGTGAACCGACGCTTAGGAGCGCTCGATCTTCAAACAACACCAATCTTGTTTATGCCAGCGTGTAGTCACTATCCAGCCATTTTGTTCGAGAACATCCGTTACCGATTGTGCTTGACTAATTAAAATGCCGCTGAGAAGTCCCCAGGTTTGGGAGTGAGCAATGGCACTCATCTGGGGAATCAAATTGATAATTACTTTGGCGAGAATATTACAGACAATGCCATCAAAAGGTTCGCTAGTGAGTTGTATCAACTCCCCAATACTTCCTTGTTCTACCACAATCCGCTCGGTATCGATGGGGTTGAAATTTCGGTTGCTGCGGGTGGCACTCACCGCTAAGGAGTCAGTATCGACGGCATAGGCTTTTTCTGCTCCCAACAACAGGCAGCCAATAGAGAGAATGCCGGAACCGCAGCCAATATCGGCAATCGTTCCGCACAAGCTACCTTCGCTAAACTGCACCTCCAAGGCTTCTAGGCAAAGCTGCGTGGTGGGATGAATTCCTGTGCCAAAAGCGACTCCCGGATCGAGGCGGATTAAGGTGCGATCGCTCGCTTGGGGAGGCGTTAACCAGGCGGGATAGACTAAGAAGCGATCGCCAATTTCCTGCGGCTCCCAATATTGCTTCCAGCTACTTGCCCAATCCTCCTCATCTATTAAGTGCCACTCCATTGTCGGCGGGGTTGCCTCCAATGCCTTGGCATCTTGGCGCAGCCACTCAGAAAACGCTGAAAAATCCGAAGGCTGCGCTGAACTTTGGGGAAGATAGCCTCGCACTAAGCGAGATTCTCCTTTCCACTCACTCGCTGTCCCGCTACAGCCAAAACGCTCCAGCCGCCAACAGATTAAATCTTCTAGCGTAGGGTGGCAAATAATCTGAATTTCCCACCAGCGAATAGTCACGTCGCTACACTCCCAATTTGAAAATGCCTGCAGTGAAGTCTGTCGATTCTTTCATCATAGATGCTGCGTGCTGAGTGATCGTTTTTTAGAATAGCAGTGTGACAAGCTCCCTTAAGGAAACGCTTTAATGGTACAGATACCTCCCAAGCTCTGACACTAGAAGAGTTTCTAAAGCTGCCAGAGACAGAACCCGCTAGCGAATACATTGATGGGCAGATTATCCCAAAGCCAATGCCTCAAGGAGAGCACAGCGCAATTCAGACTAAATTGGCAGCCGCAATAACGCAGCCGCCCTCAAGCCACAGCGCAGCGCTTTTTCAGAGCTTCGCTGTACCTTGGGCGGACGATCAACTGTGCCTGACATTGCTGTATTCACTTGAGAACGGATCCCACGTAAAAACAATGGCGGGGTTGCTAATATTTTTCCAATTACGCCCGATTGGACACTTGAGATTCTCTCGCCTGACCAAAGCCAGATAAAAGTAACGAAAAACATTCTGCACTGTCTCAGGTATGAAACTCAGATGGGATGGCTGATTGATCCGATGGAGCGATCAGTGTTTGTTTATTTGTCGGATCGACCAACAGAGGTTTTCGATGCTCCAGCAGCACAGTTGCCAGTGCCGAAATTTGCCAGAGATTTTAGTCTCACTGTCGGAGAGCTGTTCGGATGGCTACTGGAGTAGTCGACCACCATGTGTTCCTATGCCCTCCCAACGCGAGGAAGCGTTGCTGCAAGATGGAGGGCTAAGTTAATCACCTCCAACCTGCAACAAAAACTAAAGCTTAATCGTGTAAGCATCCCTAATTCCAGGAACTTTGGCAATTTCTTCCAAAATCCCCTCTGGTAAGGGATCATCAATGCTCAACACCATCACCGCATCGCCGCGCACAATTTTTCGACCGACTTGCATACTGGCAATATTGACATTAAAACTGCCCAGCAGCGAACCAATCTTGCCAATGATACCAGGCATATCCCGGTGGACGGTAAACAACATGTAATTACTCGGCGGCACATTAATCGGGAATCCATCGATATTCGTGATGCGGATTTCCTCATCGCTCAGTAGTGTCCCCGTCACAGAATGCTCTCCGAGATTTCCTCGCGCTTCGAGAAGGAGCGATCCCGAATAATCATGAACCGAGGAATCCTTGGTTTCGATTACTCTGATGCCGCGCTCTTTTGCCTCAATACTAGCATTAACATAGTTAATCCGCTCTCGTAAGGCTGGGGACAGCAGTCCTTTCAGCGCTGCTACCACCATAGGCTGGCTTTGATAGTTAGCCAATTCCCCCTGCAGCCGGACATTTAACAAATCAATCCGCCCACCTGCTCGTTGACCCACCAGTTTACCCAGGGTTTCAGCCAATTCCAGATAGGGTCTGAGTTGTTCGATCACATCAGGATTCAGTCCGGGAATGTTCACCGCTGAACGCGCCGGGAGTCCCAGCAAAACATCCCGAATTTGCTCAGCAACATCCACCGCAACATTCGTCTGTGCCTCTTCTGTAGAAGCTCCCAAATGCGGGGTAAGAATTACTTTGGGTCCCAGTTCTCGCAGCAGAGATTCTCCCAAGGGTTCATTCTCAAACACATCTAACGCAGCACCCGCAATTTCCTCTGCTTTCAGCGCTTCTGCTAAAGCGTCCTCATCAATGATGCCGCCCCGAGAGCAGTTGACAATCCGGGTAGTGGGTTTCATTCTTGCCAGCGTTTCGGCGTTAATCATGTGGGCGGTTTCAGGAGTTTTGGGGACGTGCAGCGTGATGTAATCCGCTTCTGCGAATAGCAGTTCTAGGTCAACTAGGCGGCAACCTAGCTGTTCTGCCCGTTCTGAGGAAATAAAGGGATCATAAGCGAGCAGTTTCATTCCCATTGCTCGCGCCACGGTTGCCACATGAGAGCCAATTTTCCCTAAACCAGCAACCCCTAAGGTTTTCTTGTAAACTTCCGAACCAATGAAACGCTTGCGCTCCCACTGATGGTTTTTGACCGATTGGTTAGCCTCGGGGATGAGACGAGACAAAGACAGCATCATCGCCAATGTATGTTCGGCAGCAGCGATGGTATTGCCTTCGGGCGAGTTGACAACAACAATTCCGCTACGAGTGGCAGCGGACACGTCAATGTTGTCCACACCGACTCCAGCTCGTCCAATAATTTTGAGCTGAGTGCCCGCTTCAATGATTTCCTGAGTAACCTGGGTACCAGAGCGCACCATCAGGGCATCGTACTCGGGAATGATTTTCACTAATTCTTCTGGCGCTAGCCCGGTTTTGAAATCGACCTGGGCAACTTGAGAGATAATATCAATGCCAGCTTTATCAATATTGTCGGAAACGAGAACCTTTGACATGGTTATTCGGTTAGTTGCGATCAGCTTTGGTGTAGCGCCCTCTTACAATACAATCCCATTGAGGATAGGTTGTGAGTGAGGAGTGATTCTCCAGATTGCAAGACTGTGAAATCCCTTCCCGCCCGCAAGCAACGGAGAGGACTTACCACCGTAGTTTATTCTGCCACTCTCACCGGACAGTTACCCAGAGGCGGCAAAAAAGCCTCTTCTGCTGGTTGGGCAAACCCCCAAAATCAGCCCTCACAAAACGCAAAAATTAAAAAAACGACGCGTGACTTTTGAGTACGAACAAAAGACACAATCTTGAGATAGAGGCTAATGATGACTAGCGCTGCTAGCCTAGCTATATACTGATTTAGTCTAAATTAAATATGAATTATCTGATTGCTGTACTCTCCAATCGTATTCAAGCGGAAGAGGCATACACCACGCTAGAAAAAGAAGGTATCCCTACCGATAAGATTACGATTCTCGGTCAAGGTTACAAAAGCGCGGATGAATTTGGCTTGATTGACCCCAGCCAGCCTGCTAAAAGACAGATCAGGCAGTTGTCTATCTGGCTTGCTCCTTTTGGGTTTGCGGCAGGTTATGTGTTTAATCTACTTACGGGAATCGAAATCATCGGCTGGGCAGGTGCCCAGGGGAACCACATGATCGGTGGTTTGTTTGGAGCTGTGGCTGCGTTGATGGGTGCTTTCTTCGTGGGAGGTGGCGTGGGTATATTATCTGGCGGCGGGGAGGCTGTCCCCTATCGCAATCGGCTCAACGCGGGAAAATATCTGCTCGTGGTTCAAGGCTCAGAGGAACTCAATGACCAGGCAAGGCGGATTTTGCGTCAGTTTGAACCCGAAAATCTGCAAGGCTACACTGAGCCTACTAGTAGCTAACATAACCTTCAACCTGCAACCTTCAACCTGTAACCGTTGAGAATGCTGCCAAAAGAAGAACTTTTAAAAGGAGTGGAGCATCGAGAAAGCGTTGCTCGCGCGATTGATTTAGCGGAGCGATCGCTTCATACTTGGGAGTTAGTCTTAACTGATTTTCTCTCGCCACCTGTGCTAGCAGAAATTCAGGAAAAGTTTTCCCGTTTAAGCGAACTCCAGCTTCTACTGTGGGGCGGCTATCCCCAAGCGGAACGGCAACGAGTGGGTATGACTCGCTCGGAGTTGCCTTTGGATGAAGCAATGATTGAAGTTGCGGCTTTGGATATTGCTGGTAATTTTCTATTTGATACTGCCTCTCACCGGGATTTTTTGGGTGCAATTTTAGGCACTGGGGTGGTGCGAGACAAAATTGGCGATATTGTGGTGTTAGGAGAGCGCGGTGCCCATGTCCTCGTGGTTCCTGAGTTGGTGGAGTTTCTGGAAACGAATCTAGAGCAAGTGCGCTCGGTTCCTGTCAAAACGCAGCGAATTGATTTAAGTGAATTGAAAGTTCGTCCCCCCACTACTAAAGAAATGACAACAGTGGAAGCTTCCCTACGCCTAGATGCGATCGCTTCGGCTGGGTTAGGACTCTCGCGCCGCAAAATGGTAGAGGCAATTTCTGTCGGGAATGTGCGCGTTAACTGGAAGGAAGTGAAGCAGCCTAGCCACTCCGTTCAATCTGGAGACTCGATTTCGGTTCAGGGCAAGGGACGTTTAGAAGTGGGAGAGGTTTCTATCACCAAAAAGCAACGCTACCGAGTTAACTTGACGCGATTTAAGTAGCTGGGAGATTTCTTATGAATGCAGAGAAGGAGACGCGGGCAAACCTTAACCGCCAACCGCTTATCATTGCTGGTATCGTACTCGGTTTAGGTCAAGGAGGGTTCTTTGATGGCATTGTGCTACACCAAATCCTCCAGTGGCACCATATGTTCACCAACATCGAAACTAGCCAAACTGTCGGTGGTTTAGAGCTTAACACCCTAGGAGATGGGCTGTTTCACGCATTTGATTGGTTGATGAGCATTACTGGCGTTGTTTTGCTGTGGTATGCAGGCAAGCGCGAAGATGTTCCTTGGTTAAGCAAGACGTTTATCGGTTCCTTACTAATTGGTGCTGGGTTATTTAACCTTGTAGAAGGCATGATCGATCATCATATCCTCAATATCCACCACGTGAAACCAGGTTCCTATGAGTTAGCTTGGGATATCGGATTTCTCGCCGTTGGTGCGCTTTTAGCTGTAGTTGGTTGGGTTCTCTTGCAAACTGAACCACAGGAAGGGACATCTAAATCGGGATGAGTATTACCAATCTGTTGTTGAGCGTGGAACAATAAAGTATCACAGGTATAGCGGTTCTTAGACTCATAAGGTACAAATTCAGAATGCGATCACTAGTCAGAGTGGAGTTCAGGTGTACTCCACTTAAGTGAGAACTGCTATAACTCAATGACACATGGAAAAGCAAGATTCTCCTTGCAGCTCGCGCTTTTTTAGACCCAACCGTACCTAAAAGTTAGCGAGGCGAATAAAGTCGAGGTCATAACTGATCGCCTTTTAGAGTTGACAATTTATAAAGTTTTGCCGCGAGTGCAGCCTAATTTAGAAGCCTTGTTGCATTACTCACTTCGTGGCGCTTTTAAAGATTCTGAGTTTTATAAAAATCTCCAACAAGTTCCAGGAATTCCAGAATGGCCAGAAGATTTTGTGGAAACTTTAGCAAATCAGGTTGCTCAAACTTCAGTAAAAATCTTAGCTTCCTCTTATTCAGATGCAGAAGGGAGAAAGCTTTTTGAGCGCCTCTCATCCCATGTTTCGCAAGCAGCGCACTAGGATAGATGGGACGGGTTGAGGACCGCGGACGCCATGACCACTGTCTTCAACCTCGAAATCTCAGAATCCCCTCAGCAACTACAGCGCTTGCTTCGCCAGCACCAACACGCTCGGGACCGAGACCAGCTGCGGGCGCTGTAGTTGCGCCAGAGTGACCAGGCGCGAACCCGGCGGGAACTGGCGCGCTTGATGGGGTGCAACGAGTCCACCCTCTACCGCTGGTTCTGGCTCTACCAGCAGTGAGGGCTGGAGGGGCTATTAGAGCACCCGTTGCCCTTGGGGCGACCGAGCGAGCTAACCCCCGCAATCCGGCAGGAGTTGGAACAGAAACTGAGCGACCCCAACGGCTGGCGCAGCTACGGCGAGCTCAAGGAGTGGTTGCAGCGAGAGTTCGGTGTCAGCAGTTCTTACAGCAGCTCTATCGCTGGGTAAGGGAGAAGCTGCAGTCCCAGCCAAAGTGCCGCAACGGAGAGCTCCGCAAGCCAGGGAGCGGCAGCAGCGGCAGTTCCAAAAAACCTCTCCAAGCTGCTGAGCGTCATGCACCAGCACTTCGGCGCCTCCCGGCCGCTGCGCTACTTCTGCATGGACAATCCCGCTGGGGACTCAAAACCGAGCTGGGGCGAGGCATTACCCTCCAAGCCAAGGCGTCAAGCCGGTAGCACCCGTGCGGTGGCCTCGAGCCCACTGCTGGCTCTATGGAGCCGTTGAGGTCCCCAGCGGCCAGTTGGTGTTCTACCTCTTCTCCCACCTGGACGCTGTGTGCTTCCAGTTGCTGCAGTTGGACCAGGCTGGGGCTCACCTGGCCGCTGACCTGCAGTGGCCCAGCAAGGTCCTAGGGTGTTCCAGCCTGCAGCTCGCCCCGAGCTCCAGTCCATCGAGCGCTTATGGCAAGAGCTCAAAGCACGGTTCAAGGGACTGAATTTTGCCAGCTTGGAGGAGCTCCAGCAGTGTTTGTTCCCTCAGCTGGAGACGCTCTCGGTCCGAGAGCTCGCTCACCAACCGCCGGTTCATTCGCCGGGCAGTCCGGGCCTTTAAGAACATGCATATCCAAGGAAAAATGGGATGACTCGATTAGAACTCTGCTCTGGCGACAAGATTTCAATTGTCCAAGCTGGAGCAATGAATACATCATCTACAGGTTCTCCATTCTCGTCCAACTCAATTTGTTCCCAACCAAAAACTGCCACATCAGGGACAATTGAGCGCCCTCCAAAGGTAAGCGCAATTCTGGAAAGGCATAACCTATTCGCTGTTTTTCAACCACTTCATTGATCGTGTCGATTAAATTTCCCTGAAGTCTGGAGTGGCTTTTGGTATGGGGTTTGAATAATTTTGCTATCAATATATTCACTGGCAGGTTTAGTTTCTGGTATTTTAAAAACTCTTCGAGTGTAATCTATAAGGGGTTTGCGGCAGTCATAACTCAACAGTTTGTA
>PXPT01000156.1 GCA_003021505.1 Cyanobacteria bacterium QS_4_48_99
CAAGCCTTTTTCGTCACCGATTAGACCATCTCCGCTCTATCTTGCTCCACTGGGATCGCAACTTCGAGCAGTTGTTGGAGGTAGTACAGTTTTTGTCCTTTACTTAGAGTTATGGCAGACGCGGAATATATAGTCATTAGTCATTAGTCATGTTTGGGTTAACGTTTACAGAGGTTAAGTATTAGCTACCAGTGACTACCGACTAACGACTGATGACTGCCCGTAAGGGGCGGAGAGGTTTTTTATTATTGGGTAATCAAACGGATTTAATCTGAATTACGAATTAGAAACTACAAATTAGGAATCATGCTAGCAAGTAGGCAGAGTAAAAGCGCTTCACTCCACTCCACGACAGCGCCATACGTGTCCCCCGTATGTCCTCCGAGCTGGCGGTGAAACCAAACACCTAAGCCCCAAGCGATCGCGCCACCTGCTCCGGCTATTCCTAACCATATCCACCACTGCTCAGGCGCCAGCCAGACTCCTAGTCCGCTCAATCCCAAAAGCAACAGCAGTCCCCCCAAACTATCCTGAAGAGAGCGAATAGTCGGTTGGTGAAACGCTCCTTTCCCCGTCTGCTTGAGATAGGGATAAAGCGCGATCGCCATTACTTGTCCCCAACGTCCCCAACCCGCAGATGCCATCAATGCTAGCCAGCGGTAAGAAGAAATCTCGCTCAAAGCTACAGTCTTCAACCCCAATAGAATGACGGCTGCCATCACGCCAAAAGCACCGACGGTGCTATCGCTCATTACTTCCAAACGCCGCTTTTGATCGGCAACAGCGAAACCATCAGCCGTGTCAATCGCCCCGTCCAGATGTAGCCCGCCTGTGAATACCACCCAGAGGGCAACAATTAAAGCACTACGAGTTAATACGGGCATTCCGAGATAATAATGTAACCCCGCATCTAACAGTCCCAGTAATCCGCCCATTAGCAGCCCAATCAGAGGTGCCCAGCGAGCCACTCGCTCAAACTCCAGCCGCCAGTTCCCTGGTAAGGGAAGCGTCGTATAAAAAACAACTGCGCCTAAGAGCGATCTTCCCCACTGCACCACATCTGGAAGGCTCAATCGCTGCATGCTCAATTTCCAGTTACAATTCTAGTTAATTGTACTGTAAGCAGTGAGAGATACTTAGGTTAACATTGTGCTGGGACTGACTGAGCGAACCGTACTGAGTGTGGAACTCGCCCTAGCTTGGGGCAGAATCTCAGTTAAGTATCGTATCTTTTTGTTGCACGAACCTTAGCCTCTCTTCAATCCAAGGCTCAATTCCCATGAGTTACGACAAATCCTCACACTTACCAGCTCCTTGTATTATCGACAGCGGCATCATCGTCAACAAAAAGGATATGCAAAGGTTGCTGCGCGATCTAGAGCATGTCCGCTATCACCATTTCCTTGACGGCAACCTCCAAAGCGAGGGGGAAGGCTATGTCATCGAGGTATTTGCCGATTCCCATCAATCCACCCTGGTTGCGAATCATGCACTCTACATTAATGTTGGGAGTTTCGACTATTTGCAACTACATCAGTCCCCAGAACAGCAAACTTACCTCGATTTGATTCAGGATTTTCGTCAACTGCGGCTAATTCCCACCTCGAACCTCTTACAAGAGAAAGACATTATGAGCATGGATGCTGAGGCGATTGAAGCGATGGTTACGCAAGTCCTTTCTGCCAAGCGTGATGTACAATTTGATGACGACGATTACCCTTTTTGAAGGCAGAGGAAAAGGGGACAAGGGGAGAAGGAGACAAGGAGGAATTAATAACTCTAAGTGGGATTTTCCTTTCAACGTCAAGCCTCTTGTAGTCAGACAGGAGCACGAGCTGGGGTTTTCCACACTCCTCACGGGCAAGTCGAGACTCCCGGCTTTATGCCAGTGGGAACCCTAGCAACGGTTAAAGGACTAACGCCAAAGCAGCTTCAAGCAGCCGGGGCGCAAATGGTGTTGGCAAATACTTATCACCTGCACTTGCAGCCTGGAGAGGCAATTATTGAGCGTGCCGGGGGGCTACATCAATTTATGGGGTGGCACGCTCCCATCCTCACCGACTCTGGTGGCTTCCAGGTGTTTAGCCTCAGTGAACTAAGCAAAATTACGGAGACGGGAGTAACTTTTCGCTCTGCCAGGGATGGGCAAATAATTGAAATGACCCCAGAGCGCTCTATCCAGATTCAGAATGCCTTGGGGGCAGATGTGATTATGGCGTTTGATGAATGTCCTCCCCACGCGGCAGAACGCTCGGAAGTGATGGCAGCGACAGAGCGGACTTATCGCTGGCTAGAGCGCTGTATAAAAGCGCACCAACATCCTGATGACCAGGCGCTATTCGGAATTGTTCAGGGTGGGGTTCATCCCGATTTACGAGAGGCGGCTGCCCAGTCGTTGGCAGCACTCAACCTTCCTGGCTATGCGATTGGAGGGGTGAGTGTGGGTGAATCTCAGGAATTGATTCATGCGGTTGTGGAAGCAACAGCTCCCCATTTGCCGCTAAATAAGCCTCGCTATCTCATGGGAGTAGGCACTTACCGAGAAATGGTGCAAGCGATCGCGGCTGGAGTGGATTTGTTTGACTGCGTTATTCCCACTCGCTTGGGGCGACACGGTGTCGCTTTGGTACAAGGGGAACGCTGGAATTTGAAAAACGCTCGGTTTCGAGAAGACTTTTTTGCCCTTGACGCGAGTTGTCCCTGTTACACCTGTGCGAATTTTAGCCGTGCTTACCTAGCTCACTTAGTGCGATCGCGTGAGTTGCTGGGCAATACCCTATTATCGTTGCATAACGTGACAGAACTCATTCGTTTCACTCGCAAGATCCGAGCCGCGATTTTGAACGATCGCTTTACCGAGTGGTGGCAAGAAGAAAGTGAGGCGTAAGGGCGTGAGAGCGTGAGAGGGTTGGAAATAGGAATAAGATTTTCTATCAAACCAGCCAGTTTATCTGCCACTCGCTCACTCCTCACTCTCCCTTCATGACAGTAACAGCGTATCGTTCCGGGGAAAGATACTGGTTAGCGGTTCGCTGGAGATCTGAGGGTTGAAGTTGTTGAATGCGATGCGGATAAGCCACGGATAGTTCTGCTGTGGCAATCGTGTTGTAGTAGCCGTACAAACCTGCTAATTGACCCGGTGTTTCGGTTGAAAAGGCAAAGTCATTACATAGCAAGCGCTGGGCGCGGTTTAATTCTGCCTCGCTGACTGGTTTCGCTTGCAACAAAGAAAGGCGATCGCAGATTATTTTCTCCACTTCCTCCACCTCTTCTGGTGCGAGTAAAGCAGTGATAGTGAATAGACTAGAATCCCGCTGAAGCGAAAAACCACTGGCGATATCTTGTACCAATTGCTTCTCTTCGCGCAACTCTCGTACCAGACGAGAAGAACGCCCTTCCGATAGCACCACAGATAGCACTTCTAAGCCAAAAGCATCTTGCAGTTGCTCTACGCTTGGTCCCATCCAAGCCATTAATAAGCGAGCTTGCTCTATCTGAGGCAAGCGTAGTTCATTGCGACGAATTCCGGTTAGGGGAGGTTCTGCCTCCGCTGTCCTGGGCGGGCATTCAGAGCGCACGCTGAATTGCTCGAAACTGCGATCAACTAACGAGAGTGCCGATTCTTGCTCAATGCCGCCGACGAGCGCAATACTGATGTTTTCCGGCTGATAGTGAGTCCCGTGAAAACAGCGCATTTGATTAGGCGATCGCTCCTTTAACTGTGCCTCAGTTCCCAAAATTGAACGTCCGTAGGGATGACGTTGATAAAGACTTTGGCACAACGTCTGGAATCCCAGCCACTCTGGCTCATCATTGCTAGCGCGAATTTCTTCTAGCACCACCTCTCGCTCTCTGGCAAACTCCTCGTCTGGGATAGTGGGGTGCAGTAGTATATCTGCTAGGCAAGGCAGAGTCTCTCCCAAATAGGGAGCGGCTGTAGTCAGGAAGAAATGGGCATAGTCGTAGCTCGTTGCCGCATTAGTCATCCCGCCACAATTTTCGATTACCTCATCAAATGCCCCTGGAGGAAGGTGCTTGGTGCCCTTAAAAATCATATGTTCCAGAAAGTGAGCCATACCCGCCCATTCATCTGGCTCCGCACTCGTCCCTGCATGAACCCAAACATCAGCAACAACTACGGGAGTGGCAGGGATATGCTGATGAATCACCGTCAGCCCGCTATCCCACCGGAAAATATTTGCAGGGAACTTAGAATCGTCGATTGAACCAGACAATTGAGGCAACTTTGCTGAACAACTGTGATCAGCTTAACATTGATTGGTTTCGAGGCTTTTTAAAAAGGCAGTAGTTTCTGCGCGGAGGTGTGGAGGGGCGAGTGAGGCGTGAGGAGGAATCCTGTGCAGAGGTGCTCCAGGTGCCCAGCTGCAGAGGGGAAATAGTTTCGGAGTGCGTTGTTTCCTATCCTCTGCTCCTGTTTGCCCCTCTGCCTCAACTGACAATCTTTGCTACCGACTCGGTTTCCGCCTCTGTAGCCTCCTCGGGAAGTCCAAGAATATCTCGGTACAGTTTCAGATACTTGCGAGCAGATTTAGTCCAGCTAAAGTCCTGCTGCATTCCCCGCTGTTGTAGCTGCTTCCATTTATCTTTGTATTGGAAGCCTTCGGTAGCTCGAATCATACCAGTGTAGAGGTCTAGCGATTCGTAGCGGTCAAAACAGTAGCCTGTGCCAGTGCCCTGATTGGGGTTATGGGGGAAAACGGTATCCACCAAGCCACCCGTGCGCCGCACCATGGGAACGCAGCCATATCGCATGGCGAGCATCTGGCTAATGCCGCAGGGTTCAAAGCGCGAAGGCATGAGAAAAGCATCGCTACCTCCATAAACCCGTCGGGAAAGGGCATCGTTGTAGAGTAACTGGACCGACATTCGCCCATAAAAACGGGATGACATTTCCCAAAGCTGGGTTTCATAGTAGCGATCGCCTGTTCCCAGTAGCAAAAACTGCGAGCCTGTATAAGCCAGGAACTGGTCTATAATTTGCAGCACCAGATCAATCCCCTTTTGTTCCACCAGCCGTGTCACCATTGCAATTAAAAAAGCACCACCGTTGACCTGTAAGCCCACTTCCTCTTGCAGGGCAAGCTTGTTGGCGCGGCGTTTTTCGACAGTATCGGCGGTGAAATTCTGCTGAATCGCTTGATCTGTGGCGGGGTTATAGCCGTAGGTATCAATACCATTGAGGATACCCACCGTTTTACCACTGATAAAGGAAAGTAACCCTTCCAAGGTTTCGCCGTAAGCGGCCGTCTGAATCTGCTGGGCATAGGTAGGAGAAACGGTATTCACTCGATCAGCAAACTGGACAGCCGCTGCCATTGTATTGTGACCCTGCATGTACCCAGGACACCAAGTCATTTGCTCCAAGCGCCCACGTCCTGGTCCTTGATAAGCGAGGTTATGAATCGTAAACACAGTGTTAATATCGGGGGATTGGTACATCCACACCGGAATCATCCCTGTGTGCCAGTCATGGCAGTGAACAACCTGCGGCTTCCAGTAATTCCAACAAAATTCTGCTGCCCCGTTCCCAAACAGGGTGAAGCGCCAATCTTCATCATCGCCGCGATAAATCCGGCGGAACACGAAAGCGGTATGCCCCAACAGATAAAGTGGAACTTCCGTCCCCGGTAAAACTGTCTGGAAAACATCGAAATCCTGAAACATGGCACTACCGCCCCAGACTGGCTGAGAGGGAACTTCCATTTTGTCAGGCAGGAAGCCATAATAAGGCAAGAAAATACGTACATCATGCCCCATTTGTCTCAGGATTTTGGGTAGGACACCGACAACATCTGCCATCCCCCCTACTTTGGCAATCGGTGCAGCTTCCGCAGCAACAAATAAAACTCGCATACTCGCTTTGTGTTCCCTCAATGCGTTCGTTAGTGATTATATTGCTTCGGAACGCTAATTTATGTATAACTAGGGTTGCGATCATGGAACCACTGGCAACAAGAAACTCTTCTCCCCTCTGCCCCTCTGCTTAGTCTATATTCATCAATTGTCGGTCCACAAACCTCTAACCTCGCTCAATTTCAGCAAAAATTTCCTCCAAGATTTCGGTTGCTCCTTGTTCGCGTAGGCGTACTGCTAGTTCGTACCCGATTTTTTCAGCATCCCTAGTATTACCGCTAACAGTATCTTTAACTAATCGCTTCCCATCTAAACTTGCAACCATCCCAATCAAGGTTAGGGTTTCTCCTTCAACGCTCGTGTTGACACCAATGGGAACCTGGCAGCCGCCTTCTAATTGTCGCAGAAAAGCCCGTTCTGCTAAAGTGCGATCGCGCGTTTGTGGGTGTTCGATTGCTTTGAGCAGTTCTTGGATTTCCGTATCGCCTTCGCGGCATTCTAATCCCAATGCTCCCTGCCCAACCGCGTGCATAGAAACCTCACCAGGAAGCGCTTGATGAATGTGATCGCCCATCCCCAGGCGCTGCAATCCTGCCACTGCCAGAACAATGGCATCGTAGTCCCCAGCATCCAGTTTCGAGATGCGGGTATTGAGATTTCCCCGCACATCTTTAAAAACCAAGTGGGGGAAGTGATAGCGCAGTTGCGCTAATCGGCGTAGCGAGGAGGTTCCTACCACTGCTCCTTCGGGTAGCGTCTCAATCTGCTTATCTTGATTTTTTTCATGCACTACTAGGGCATCAGCGGGATTCTCTCGTTCGGTGACGCAACCTAACATCAATCCTTCTGGAAGCTGGGTAGGCAAATCCTTGAGAGAGTGGACTGCCAAATCCACCTGCTGATTAACCAAACCCAGTTCCAATTCCTTCGTAAACAGTCCCTTATCCCCAATCTTGGATAAGGCAACATCCTGGATTTTGTCTCCCTGGGTCCTCATTGCCTCGATTTCAAACCTTCGGTTGGGAAACTGTTTTTGGAATTGTTGTTGCACCCACTCTGTCTGAACCATTGCCAGCTTGCTTTTGCGAGTACCGATGCGAATGGGACGAGGAGGGCTAGAAACGGTGGAGGTCATATCGTTGTTTAGTGAAAAAAGTATGTTATCCCCAATCTAGGGTATCGCAGTGCTGGAGGTTGATGAATCGCTGTTTTCGATTGGGCGCATCCTAAGTAAACATTTACTCCCAATAGGCAACTACCCTTCAGTATGTACAAATATGCATATAATTATTAGATGACATATCAGTGGGATGGCGACAAGGCAGCAGCCCATCTTCGCAAGCATGATGTTGACTTTGCTGATGCAGTGGCAGTCTTTTCAGACGATTTGGCAATCACCATCTCAGATGAACGTTTCGATGAAGAGCGGTTGATCACAATCGGCATGGATGCTTTTGCTCGAGTTCTGGTTGTTGTATATACGTGGAGTAGCGATGAGATCCGGTTATTTCTGCTCTCAAAGCGACGCGCCGTGAGCGAAAGCAATATGAGGAGGAATAAGCAATGGAAGATGAGTATGATTTTAGCCAGGGCAAGCGGGGAGCAATCGAACCAATGTCGCCAGGGAAGACTCGCATTACCATCCGGTTAGATGATGATGTGCTGGCATGGTTCCGCGAACAAGTCCACCTCGCAGGTGGGGGAAACTATCAAACCTTAATTAACGACGTGTTGCGCCAATACATTCAAAAGCGTTGTGAGCCGTTAGAAGAGACGCTAAGGCGAGTTTTACGAGAAGAACTTGAGAGAATGGGAAAATAAGATGACCCCGGTTACGAGCAAGCGCTTTACACTGGCTGAGTATCACCGCCTGATTGAGTTGGGCTTCCTCACCGAAGAGGATCGGGTGGAGTTAATTCGAGGGGAACTAGTGCAAATGGCGGCTAAGGTTACGCCCCACTCAGTCTGCAATACCAAGTTAGTGCGAGAGTTGGATAGATTGGTTGGCGATACATCGCGCAGTGGTACGAGGACAGGAGCCAATTATTCTGCCTACTGACAGCGAACCAGAACCAGATGTGGCGATCGCTTTGGGGCAACCTGACGACTACTTATCCAATCATCCCTACCCAGAAAATCTTTTACTAGTAGTAGAAGTTTCCGACTCAACCTTAGAGTATGACCAGACTGTCA
Organism: Cyanobacteria bacterium QS_4_48_99; assembly: GCA_003021505.1. Classification (GTDB taxonomy): domain Bacteria; phylum Cyanobacteriota; class Cyanobacteriia; order Cyanobacteriales; family Rubidibacteraceae; genus QS-4-48-99. The sequence goes on from PXPT01000156.1 coordinate 8,068, forward strand.
AGCTATCTTTATACGCACAAAAGCAAGTTCAGAACTACTGGATTGTCAATCTGATTACTACTCAACTCGAACAACACAGCCAGCCCTATCAGGATACTCAAGGTAATTTTGGTGATCGTATCAAACAAATTGCGCTACGAAATGAAGCGGTTGCAATCCCTGGTATTTCTGAGCTTTCGCTGAGTCTAAGTAGTGTGTTTCCAGGTTCGTGACCAAAAATTAAACGATGCTCGCGCGTGGCAGATTTCTGCGCGTCGGTTAGAAATTAAAAATTCAAACTTGAGTGAGGAGAGAGGGGTGAACAGTTCCGAGTAAAAGAGGTGAGGAGTGCAGGGAGTGAGGAGTTAAATGGGCTTGTTTGCTCGAAAAATTTCTTACTATTTCCCACTATTTCACGCTCTCACGCCTCACTTTATTTTGAATGGGAGCGAAGCGAGTTGAGGTTGCCCCTACAGCAGTGATTTTGGTTAATACCCTGTGGCTGCTAGATTGAGTGCATGGGTAAGTGTCACCCGCTCCACTTGGGTTTCAAATGTGCCATCTGGCTTGAGGTGGAGTAGTCGAAATCCTGGTTCAATCTCATCTAAGCAGAAGTGATCGCAATTGGGCTTAAACTGCACCGAAGTCGAGGGACTTGCCATGTAGCCAACCCCCCTATGCCAGCGATCAAATTCCTGATGAACATGACCAAATACCACCAAGCGAACTTGTGGGTAACGATCAATGATAGAGAACAGTTCTTCTGCATTCTGGAGTTTAGTGCGATCAATCCAATCAGAATTAACTGATAAAGGTGGATGGTGTAAACTAATTATGGTTGGGCAATGCTGTGCCTTTTCTAGTTGACTCTCCAGCCAACTCAGAGTTTTTGGTGATAGGTAGCCATGCACCTCTCCAGCAACGGTAGAGTCGAGTAATAAAAACTGCCACCCTCCGGCTTGAAAAGCCTTGTCTGAGGAAATGGGAGTTTCCTGTAAAATCTCCTGCATTACCTGTGGCTTGTCATGGTTGCCTGGTAGCCAATAACTCGGAATGGAGAGCGGTTTTAGCTTCTCTTGCAGGCGCTGGTAAGATTCTACAGATTCATCCTGAGATAAATCTCCAGTTAGCAACAGCAAATCTGGCTGAGGTGATCGCTCTTTCAAACTCTCAACTATAGCTTCAAATGACTTTTCTGTAGAAAGACCAAGCAACTCTTCTTTAACAGAAGCCAGTAGGTGAATATCTGTAACTTGAGCAATCAAAAGTGGAGAGGCTTTTAACGTCATAACTCAACTTATTTATAAATCAATGGGCTACCGAATTAACCAGACTTCACCTCGCTGGCACTGCCTGACTAAATATCTGTCCGAAGTAGAAACTAAAGCGGTTTGCTATCTGGCTAAGGTACGGCATTTGGTTGTTGGTTAAGTGAGGTGTGAGCGCGTGAGAGCGTGAGGGGATGGGAAATACCAATCAGGAAATTTTGTATCAAACTAGTTAATTTACTCCTCACTCATCACCCCTCACTCCCTCACCTGCTCCCTTTTCCCAATCTCAATCCAGGTGTAGCTCACTCAGTCGAAAACTGCTTTATGTATTTTCACTAATCTTAGATTAGCGGAACTTAGTCATTTCAGTTTGTGTTCTCGGAGCGATTCTTGCGTGATTTTGCTTACATCAACACTTTCAGTAAGTGTTCAACCACTACTTCGCACACTTTCTTTGCTATAATTAATTATTGCGTCATGGCGGCATAGCCAAGCGGTAAGGCAGGGGCCTGCAAAGCCTTTATCCCCAGTTCGAATCTGGGTGCCGCCTTTTTAAATTCAAAATTAAGGGAGGTGCGAGCCGGCGGCTCGCCCGTACAAAATTCAAGAGGGATTAGGTTATTGTGGGAGTCCAATTACTCCATCATCCCCGGCAACCACCTCACCAATTGCATATGCAGCAACCTCGTGCGAGTGAAACCAGCTTAAACTCTGATTGACCTGCTCAGGGGGTACCAGCAGCACGAAACCAATCCCCATATTAAACGTCTCAAACATTGCCGCTTTACTCACTTCACCTACCTCAGCCAACCAGCGAAAAATAGGTGGAATTTCCCAGCTTTGAGAATCAATCTGAAGCGATTGTCCTTGATTGAGACAACGGGGAAGATTTTCTGGCAAACCACCGCCAGTGATGTGAGCCATACTGTGAATTTCCATGCCAGAGCGACGCGCTTCGAGAACTGGATTGACGTATATCTGAGTTGGTGTCAGCAAGGCTGCTCCTAAACTTTCGCGAGCGAGCAGTTCTGGGCAAGTGTCCCAATCCCATCCACTTGTCTCAACAATTTTTCGCACCAAGCTAAAGCCGTTGCTGTGAACTCCCTGACTTGCCAAACCAATCGCCACATCTCCTTCTTGCACTCGAGAACCATCGAGAAGCTCGCTTTTCTCGACAATGCCCACGCAAAACCCCGCAATGTCATATTCCCCTAACTGATAAAAATCAGGCATTTCTGCCGTTTCTCCCCCTAAGAGGGCACATCCGCTCCGGCGACATCCTTGAGTAACTCCCGCAACTACTTGGGCAAGCTGCTCTGAATTCAGCTTGCCAGTGGCTAAGTAATCTAGAAAGAATAGCGGTTCTGCTCCAGAAGTGAGAATGTCATTGACACACATTGCTACCAAGTCAATGCCCACTGTGTCATGGCGATTGAGCGCTTGTGCCAGCTTCAATTTCGTGCCCACCCCATCCGTTCCAGATACCAAAACGGGTTCCTGATAGCCTGCGGGCAACTGAAAGTATCCTCCAAAGCCGCCCAATCCACCTAAAACCTCACTGCCATGGGTACTTTGAACAAGATTGCGGATTTGCTCCACAAAAGATCGCCCCGCTCCAACATCTACACCTGCTTCTCGATAATCCATGAATGAACTCCACTCCTGTGTTGCTAAGGAATTGAGTCACTTATCTTACCTCAATTTTGCTTGCCTGATTCCCCAAAACTCAAGCTTTGTGGTATACTACCTCAGTTTCCGAACAGGAAAGTAAACCCGTAATAGGAAATCTCAATCTCGATTGAACTTTCATGAGGAGGAGTGATGAAAAAACAACTTCGCAGAAGCATTACGGCTGCTCTATTCATAACAGCTTTGACGAGTGTATACAGCTATGCGAATGCGGGCGGGGAATCAGTAGAACCATCATCGCAAACTAGCGGAGTGGCTCCCTCGCAAACTAGTGGGATAGCACCGTCATCTACTGGTGAGACGAGACCGTCGCAAACTAGTGGGGTGGCATCTTGGTATGGTCCTGACTTCGACGGTAAGAAAACCGCTAGTGGCGAACAATTCAACCCTCAGGAACTGACAGCAGCTCACCCCAGCTTGCCATTTGGGACTGAGGTGGAGGTGACTAACCTCGATAATGGTCGCTCTGTCACTGTCCGCATCAATGACCGGGGTGCTTTTGGAGATACTCGGGTGATTGATTTGTCTAAGGCTGCTGCTAAAAATATCGGAATCGTTGACTCAGGAGTGGCACCAGTGCGGTTGGACGTATTGGGGAGCTAGTAACCGATGAAGCAATTTCGCAATCGCCTGACAGTAGCCTTACTAGCTACAGCATTTGGTGCAGTTTCCTGTTATGCCGAATCAGCTAGGGGAGTTGCTCCTGATTCTGGGGAAAACTCTGCTGTCGCATCGCCAGAGATGACAAACGCCATTGCAGTCGTAAAAGAGCAATCTCAAAGACAATACAAGGCTCTACAGGCAACCAAGGAGCTGCGGGAGGTAGGGGAGAAACCCCAGCCTCAGCCACTCCTGGTTGCTCAGAGACAACAGCGATCGCATACTAAGGGAAGAGCATCTTGGTATGGTCCCGGCTTCTATGGTCGCACTACTGCCAATGGCGAACAATTCAACTCCCATGAAATGACAGCAGCTCACCGGAGTTTACCCTTTGGTACGAAGGTGCGGGTGACCAACATCAAAAATGATCGCTCTGCGATTGTTCGTATTAATGATCGCGGTCCTTTTATAAAAGGTCGAGTGATCGATCTATCAAAGGCTGCTGCGAGAGTTTTAGGTGTTCTGCAACCAGGAACCGCGCCAGTGCGGTTAGAGATCCTTGGTCGTTAGATTGCCTAAACGTGTACAGTGTGGAGTGAGGGAGCAGGTAAGTGATAGGGTGCGGAGGTGCGAGAGGGCAAGTTAGGAGTGAGGGGGTTTCTGTGCAGAGGTGCTCCAGGTGCAGAGGGGAAATAGTTTCCGAGTGCGTTAGTCTCTCCTCTACCCTCCTGCTTCCCCAACTCTCTCATGCTCTCACTTCTTTCCCCCTGTTCCCCCGCTCCTCTGTTTTGTTTGGGGGGTTCCGGTGCGTCTGTTCAGAACAGTTGCTGGGTTGCGCTCATATTTAGAATACTACTGGCAAAGCAAAAGCCCCACCGTAGACTATGGGAGTAAACTGGGCTTTGTTCCCACAATGGGGGCTTTCCATGCTGGTCACTTGCATTTGATTTCCCGTGCTGCCTCAGAAAATGAGGGAGTCGTGGTTAGTATTTTTCTCAATCCACTGCAATTTGAACCAGGGTCAGATTTAGAGCAGTATCCCCGCTCATTGGATGAGGATTGCAAGTGGTGCGAACAGTTGGGGGTAGATGTGGTTTTTGCCCCCACAGTGGAACAATTGTATGGGCAGCAACCGTCTCCAGACGAGACAACCCAGGTTGTGCCTCCGGCAGAGATGATGTCGGTTTTGTGCGCTCCGTTTCGACCAGGACACTTCCAAGGGGTTGCCACGGTAGTCACCAAGTTGCTCAATATTGTCCAGCCGACGAGGGCATATTTTGGGGAAAAGGATGCTCAGCAGTTGGCAATTATTCGGCGTTTGGTGAAGGATTTAAACTTGCCTACCGAGATTCAGGCTTGTCCGATTGTGCGGGAAGCGTCTGGACTGGCTTGCAGTTCTCGGAATCAGTACTTAATGCCGGAGCAAAAGGAGCAGGCGTTAGTACTATATCGCAGCTTGCAGAAAGCCGAGAAAGCGTTCGGTGCTGGTGATCGCGATCGCGCTACATTAGTGGAGGTAGTGCGAGGGGAGTTGGCACTCGCGCCAGAGGTAAAGGTGGAGTACGTGGAACTCGTGCATCCTAAAACACTAGAGCCACTGCTGAATGTGGATGAAGCCGGGTTATTGGCGATCGCTTGTTGGGTGGGTTCGGTGCGCTTAATTGATAATGTCATGCTTGGACAGCGTCAGCCCATTGTAGCGATTGATGGTCCCGCAGGGGCGGGAAAATCCACCGTAACCCGTCGGGTAGCGGAAACATTAGGACTGCTATATCTCGATACGGGGGCAATGTACCGGGCTTTAACCTGGCTGGTGCTGCAATCGGGCACTGCCGTTGATGACGAACCCGCGATCACAGAACTCGCTAGTCAAGCCCAAATTCAGCTCTTTGCCGCTAATTCTTCCCAAGCACCCATTTGTGTTTTAGTCAATGGGGAAGATGTAACGCAAGTAGTTCGGACACCGCAAGTGACTGCCCATGTCTCCGCAGTTGCCGCCCAGCCCGCAGTGCGCCGCGAACTAGTCAAACAGCAGCAAAGCTGGGGACAAAAAGGAGGATTTGTCGCTGAAGGACGGGATATTGGGACTCACGTTTTCCCAGATGCTAATTTGAAAGTTTTTTTGACTGCCTCTGTGCCTGAGCGTGCGAACCGACGCTGGCAAGAACTCCAAGAACAAGGCTCAGCCAATTTAAGCTTAGAAGAGCTAGAACGCGAGATTGAACAACGTGATGCCTATGACCGTAACCGTCAGGTAGCTCCCCTGCGACAAGCAGCCGATGCGATCGAGATTCAAACGGACCAGCTAAGTGTTGAGGAAGTCATCGCTAAGATTACCCGTCTCTATAAGCAGTTAGAAGTTTGAAAGTTGAAAACGAAGGCAAGAGGGGTGAACCGTGGGCTCGCCCCACAGAGGTATTATTCCTCTTTGACACTCTCCTACATGAGGGAAGGAAATTCTCGCTTCTACGGGAGAATCTAGAAAGCACGGAACTGAATCCAGACACTTTCCCCGATCTCAAAACCGCTCAGCGAGCTTTCTTAGGGACAACCCGTCCCTACTTAGAAGTAATTAGATCACAGAGCTTCCTAAAGGAAGGGGCTTTAGACCCATGATTTTTGGTAAGCTTTCACCTCTGCTCCTGGGCTCCTCGAGCCTCCTCTGCCACCTTCACCCTCTTATGATTGTGCAACGCTAGGGGAGAGCCATCCGATGCCTCCAAAATAAACCCAGCATCACGAATCATCTCGAAGTCTTGTTCGGCAGCCTGCCCAGGCGTAGTTAAATAATCAGCGATGAACATGGAGTTGGCCGGGTAGAGTCCTAACGGCTGGAGCGATCGCAAATGGACTTCCCTACCCCCAGCGATGCGAATTTCTTGAGTGGGCAACAAGAAACGGAACAGGCAGAGAACTCGCAGGCAGCGGCGCGGGTTTAGCTCATTTGTTCCCTCAAAAGGCGTGCCAGGAATGGGAATCAAAAAATTAACCGGAACACTAGTCACCTCTAGTTCCCGCAGGGATAGGGCTAAGTCAATCACATCATCGTCCGATTCTCCCATGCCGATAATGCCCCCAGAACAGGTGGTGATGCCTGCCGCCTTGACGTGTTTTAACGTCGCCACGCGGTTATCAAAGGTGTGTGTGGTGCAGATTTGCGGATGGTGTGCTGCTGAGGTGTTGAGGTTGTGATTCACTCGATCTACCCCCGCTTCTGCCAAACGCTGTGCCTGCTCGGAACTCAAAAGCCCCAGGCAAGTACAGATTTTCAGGTCAGATTTCGCCTTCACTTCCCTGACAGCCTCTAAAACTTGACTGAAAGTCGATTCTGTGGGAGAGCGCCCCGAAATCACGAAACAAAACGTTCCTGCCTTTTGGCGCTCAGCTTGTTCAGCAGCATGGAGTATTTTGTCCTTCGCCAGTAAAGGATACTTCTGGATTTCTGCTGTCGAGATCTTAGATTGGGAGCAGTAGTGGCAATCCTCTGGGCAAAGACCACTCTGGGCATTGAGAAGAAAGTGGAGTCGTACCCGATTTCCCCAGTAGTGCCGACGCACTCGGTACGCCGCCGCTAATTGCTCAAGTAGGACTTCATCTGGAGCGTTTAGCACTGAACGTGCCTGTTCACGGCTCAGTAATTCACCTCGCAGTGAACGCTCGGCAAGGACATTCCAGTTGTCAGATGTCATTCGTTATCGGTTAAAGTTGATGATCAGTTAAAGCTTACCTCGAAACTGGATCTGTATTAATCACGAAAGTAAAGCCACAAATATCAGTAATTTCCTACTCAAAAACGGCTGTGCCTTTTATGCGATAAGCCCGGAGGGCAAGGACACGGGTGGCGACGGGGTTCTTAAAGGCTTGAGGAAACTTCAAGCCACGCCCCCTCAATTACTTCGCCACCGTGAGATGTCCGTCGTCATGCTTCGCATATCGCTGTAACTCCTGAAGACTACAAATATACTTTTGTTGCCCTCTTTGCTGAAATTTTTGTCCGTGGAACAAATTCTGTTACTTGCTCTTCTAGCACTTCCTCTGCTTGGGCTGAGAGTGGAACTACTGCAAGCTGCGATCGCATCATCCTCGTTGAGAAGCTGTACTCTTACCCCGGTGGCCTTACGAGACTGAGTGGGAATCGCATCAGCCGCCTGACGGATAATGATTCCTTGATTAGTTACCAGTATAGGCTCATCTTCTGGATTCACCATAACCGAAGTATTCGAGAGTACGTACTGGTAATGAGCAATAATTTCCAGAAAAAAAAATGCCAAAATGGCAACCTCTCCACAGTCAGGATTATTATCTTGGGAATTGTAAATAACCCAACCAGGTTGTTTCCACTCAAAACCAACCTAAGGAGTAACAGATGAAAATTTCTGAGCTGAACTATCTAGAATTTGCCGGCGAAACTAGCGATATCTACGGCGGTCAAGACGGGATTCTCAACAGTGATAACAATGCGCTCCTCACCAGCAGCCAGAGTAATAGCCAAGACCTAAAACAGGACGCTGGAAACAGCCTAATAGGCGCGAACGCTAACCTCAGCCCGCAAACCAACGCCGCTTTACCCACCCAAGCCTTGGTTGACCTCCTCTAGCGCAACTAGATTCGCCAGAGAGCAGATTCAATCTGCCCTCAAGAACTAAGTGTTTCCTCCAAAACCAATCACAGGAGTAACCCATGGAAATTTCCGAACTAAACTATCTAGAAGCTGCTTGCGAAACTAGCGATATTTACGGCAGTCAAGATAATGGAATTCTCAACAGTCAAAACGCCGCTGGTCTCGAAAACCTCCAGGATAATAGCAGTAGCGCCAACCAGGACGCTGGGAACGGCTTACTGGGATTGAACATCAACGTCGTCCCGCAAACAAATGCTAGTGTGCCTGTTCAAGCCGTGGTTGACGCTATCTAGCTCAACTTAACTCACCTGAGCAGCAGATTCAATCTGCCTAGAAGGGAAGGGAACGAAATTTTCCCTTCCCACAATCAGGAGTGGTACTTTTAGAACGATCAACAACCCAACTAAGTTATTTCCACTCAAAACTAACCCAAGGAGTAACATATGAAAATTTCCGAGCTGAACTATCTAGAATCTGCCGGCGAAACTAGCGATATCTACGGCGGTCAAGACGGGATTCTCAACAGTGATAACGATGCGCTCCTCACCAGCAGCCAGAGTAATAGCCAAAACATAGACCAGGACGCTGGGGGCAGCTTAGTGGGAGCGAACGCCAACATCAGCCCGCAAACAAATGTCGGTTTACTCACCCAAGCCTTAGTTGACATTGCCTAGCCCAACTAGACTCATCTAAGTAGCCAATTTAATCTGTCCTAAAGGGGAAGGGAATTAATTTTTCTCTTTCCCTTTTTGTACTACAAAATTGTACTACAAAAGATTAATTGACTAGATCAACCAGGTTTAATTGCTCGGTATCGTTAACGTTGCTTGCTATCACCACTAGCTCTACATTTCCTCCGGTGTTATAGACCTCTCCCTGAGCAGATGCGTATTGATTAATGATACTCGTATTATTTTGAATAATACTGATGCTACTTCCACCAGACAAAATCTCTTGCTCTGCGAGCGCTATTTCCAGATAGTTTAGGTCTGAAATCTTCACCTATTTGCCTCCATAATTTGAAGATTTAATGGACTAATTAATGCTTTCGTTCCAAACTGATAGCACAATCTCTATTTTTATAGAAACCTCAATAGCTTGGGTAGCCCTTAAAAGTTATAAAAAAGGAAGGATAAAGTTATAAATATAGCCGTTTTCCAGCGAGTGACCTACACCGAATTTACGCCCAGTGCCCAGTGCTGAACTAGAGGTACTAATTCACTGCAAAACGCTATAAACTAAAAGCCCTAACAAACATGGTTTTAGAGCGTTTTTTACCGGTAAGACACTGCCCTCAATTTAGTCACGCTTCTTCTAACTCTTCCCCTAATGCTTCCTCTGCTTGGGCTGAGGGTGGAACCACTGCAACTGCCGCGATCGCATCATCCTCGTTGAGACGCTGCACTCTTACCCCGGTGGCATTACGAGACTGAGTGGGAATCGCATCAGCCGCCTGACGGATAATGATTCCTCGGTTTGTCACCAGCATTAGCTCATCTTCGGGAGTCACCACAATCAGCGCCGATAACTGGTCTTTTTTCCCGCGAAACTTCGTTGCCATCACGCCTTTCCCAGCACGATTTTGCAGTCGGAATTGGGGCGCGGGCACTCGCTTGCCATAGCCTCCGGTGGTGATTGCTAGCAGCCAGGGACCTTGACCGGGTTCGCTGACCGATTCCTCCGCACTAGCTTCTTCTGTTTCCTCCTCTGCCTCTTCTGTGGCAGTAGCAATTTCGGCTACTACCTGCGCAGGAAGAATATCCATGCCGATCAACTCATCGCTAGCGCGAAGCTTCATGGCTTTCACGCCTCGCGTTGCCCGACCTAAAGGACGTAGCTGCTGGTCGTTGGCTTGGAAGTGAATTGCCATTCCCTGACGAGAACCAATGATAATACTGTCTTGTTCGTGGGCGCGTCGCACCCAGCGCAACTGGTCTTCTTCGGCTAAGGAAATGGCGATTAAACCATTGGTGCGGATGTGGCTAAAGGCAGAGAGGGCAGTTTTCTTGACGTATCCCTTGCGAGTGAGCATTACCAGATACTCATCCTCGGTAAACTCGCTTACGGGGACGATGGAGGTAATTTTCTCGTCCTGGGAAATGGGCAACATTTGCAAAACTGGCGTTCCCCGCGCCGTGCGAGAAGCTGCCGGAATTTGATAGGCACTCAAGCAATAAACGACACCGCGATCACTAAAAAAGAGAATATAATCATGGTCGCAGCAGCTGAGAAAATGCTCCACGCCGTCATCTTCTTTCATCCGGGTAGCAGACTTGCCCCGCGTCGCCCGACTCTGCGCCACAAATGTATCGACCGGCATCCGCTTAATATAACCTTGCTCGGTTAACAAGATCACTGCCTGCTCGTTGGCAATCAGGTCAAGATCTACGATTTCCCCTTCTTCGGATGCGATCGCTGTCCGTCGTGGTGTGGCATACTTCTGCTTAATCTGGTGGAGTTCTTCTTCAATGATGCCCTCTATGCGATCACGCCGTGCCAAAATGTCGCGCAAGTCAGCAATTCGAGCTACCAAATCTTCGTGTTCGGCTTGAATTTTCTCCGATTCCAAGGCAGTGAGGCGGCGCAACTGCATCTGCAAAATCGCGTCTGCCTGCACCTCAGAAAGACCAAATCGCTCCACTAGCTCCCTTTTAGCTGTCGCCGTATCCGCAGCGGCACGAATCAACCGAATAATTCCATCGAGAGAAGCTAGAGCAATTAACAAACCTTGTAGCAGGTGGTCTCGTTCTTCTGCCTTCCGCAGTTCGTAAGCAGTGCGCCTGGTAATCGTCTCGACGCGGAATTCCAAAAATATTTGCAGAAACTGCTTGAGACCCAGAAGCTGGGGTTCCCCGTCTACCAGGGAAAGCATATTTGCGCCGAAGTTGATTTGCAGGGGCGTTTGTTTGTAGAGGTTGTTTAACACCACGCGCGGATAAGCATCTCGCTTCAGTTCAATCACTACGCGCAATCCCTCGCGATCGCTTTCATCGCGGATATCGGAAATGCCTTCTATGCGCTTCCCATTCACCAGTTCGGCGATTTTTTCAATCAGCGCCGCTTTGTTGGTTTGATAGGGCAACTGGGTGATGATAATTGCCTCTTTCTCGGCACGTCCACGCTGCTCAATCGTGTCAATTTCAGCCACCCCTCGCATAGTGATCGAACCGCGCCCGCTGGTGTAGGCTTCTTTGATGCCAGAGCGACCTAAAATCTCTCCCCCGGTGGGAAAATCTGGACCAGGGATATACTGCATCAACTCCGTGTCACTAGTTTCGGGGTGGTGAATGAGGGTGATCGCGCCATCAACTAACTCTCCCAAGTTATGGGGCGGAATATTCGTTGCCATCCCCACTGCAATTCCCGAAGAGCCATTCAGCAAAAGCTGGGGAACCCGCGCCGGCAAAACCAGCGGTTCTTGCTGAGAGCCATCAAAATTGTCAATAAAATCTACTGTTTCCGACTCGATATCCCGCAGTAGCGCATCTGTTGCAACCGCCTGCAAGCGACATTCTGTGTAGCGCATTGCTGCTGGGGGGTCATTATCAATCGAGCCAAAGTTGCCGTGCCCCTGGATTAGGGGATCGCGCATTGAAAATTCCTGCGCCATCCGCACTAGGGCATCGTACACCGCAGAATCTCCGTGGGGGTGATATTTACCCAGCACTTCCCCCACCACGCGAGCGCATTTGCGAAATGGACGATCCGCCGTTAGTCCTAGCTCATACATAGCATAGAGAATCCGGCGGTGTACTGGCTTGAGACCATCCCGAGCATCTGGAAGTGCCCGACCTACAATCACGCTCATGGCGTATTCTAGGTAAGATTGGGACATCTCATTTCTCAGCTCAGTCGGAATAATCCGCGCCTGGGAGGAAGTCATGGTCGCTTGGCTCCAATAAAAAATTTACGCACTGACGCACGGGAAGCAAGTGAGGAAGACGAAATTCACGCTTTCAAACACACTCACGCACTCACACCTCACTGCCGAACCCCGAGGTTCGCAAAATTCCAACAAGTGGAATCAATTCAAAATCGGTGGAATCGCTCCATTAAAACTGAAAATCTAGCAACTAAAATCCAAAAAAAAGCACAAGTAACCGCTTTTTTAGGCAGAATCGTCAAATCTGTGATTTTCTAGTACAATTATAGCGCAATTTTAGGCGGTCACGACGGTTCTGAAAGCGGGGGAGCAGGGGCAGCGTAGCAAAGGGACAAAGGATAAGCTAACGCGCAGGGCATTATTTCCCCTCCGCGTCTTTGCACAGAAACTTCTGCCTTCTGTTTGTAGGATGGAAGTGAGAATTTCTGAGGGGGAACCAATGCTGCCAGTTATTTATTCGGAAGCGTTTCTCAAGCAGGACACGGGACGATTTCACCCAGAACGCCCAGAACGCCTAAGCGCCATTGTCGATGCTTTAAAGGCAGCACCTTGGACGGACCAGATTGAGTGGCAATTACCGACACCACCAAGTGATAGAGATGTGCTGCGGTGGGTACAAAAGCTGCATACCCAAAATTACATTGACCGAGTGCGGCAGCTTGCTGAGAAAGGGGGAGGAATGTTGGATATGGATACCCCGGTTTCTCCCCAGAGTTACGACCTGGCTTTACTTGCCACAAGTGCCTGGTTGGATGGGATTGAGCGAGTAATTGCCACAGACAACCCTGCCTTTGTCTTCGCTCGTCCGCCGGGACACCACGCTACAAGCAAAACCGGGATGGGCTTTTGTCTATTTTCTCATGCCGCGATCGGAGCTCACTATGCCCTGGAAAAACCCGAAATTAATCGGGTAGCCATTCTCGATTGGGACGTTCATCACGGCAATGGCACTCAAAGCCTCGTGGAAAATAATCCCCAAATTGCCTACTGTTCCCTACATCAGTCACCTTGTTATCCCGGAACGGGAGACGCAAATGAGCGGGGAGCTTATAATAATGTGTTGAACTTGCCCATGCCATCGGGCAAAACCCTAGCAGAGTACCAACCCGCAATGGAAAATCAGGCGATGCCCTTTCTAAGGGACTTTCAGCCCGATTTATTAATTGTGAGTGCGGGCTACGATCCCAACCATGACGATCCGCTAGCCGGAATGTCTCTGCAACCGTCGGATTTTGGTGTATTTACAGATTATTCCTTACAACTGAGTCGTCGCATCCTCTTTGGGTTAGAAGGCGGATACGACTTGCGTAGCTTGGCGCAGTCAGTCACCTCAACTATCGAGCGTTGTCTGGCATAAGTCCTAACTAAATGAGATTGGCGGAACGAAAGCCAAAATACAGCCCCAGAGTGATTGCAGTAAAACCGAGGATAATCCCGAGATAAGCAACAACAGCACTCATATATATTTCCTCTGAAAAACCTGCCAGTTGATTATTATACCTTGGTCTAGGTGGCTTTCTTTGCGCTCTTTGTGTATTCGCGGTTCGCCATTACCATTATTCGGGCAGCTCCAAGCTTATGAAATCTACTATTGAACTTAATTTAGCTCACGATTCCTACGAAATTGCGATCGCCCCAGGCAGTCTTAACCATCTCGGCGAGAGTCTCGGTGCGATGAATCTGGGCAAAAAGATTCTACTAGTCTCCAATCCCCAAATTTTTGCTCATTACGGAGAACAAGTGATCGCTTCCCTCCAATCCTCCGGATTCGAGGTGTCTAGCGAAATTATTCCCGCTGGCGAACGCCACAAAACGCTTGAATCTGTCCAGAAACTCTACGATTCCGCCTTAGAAAACCACCTGGAACGTTCCTCCACCCTAGTTACTTTAGGTGGCGGCGTGATTGGTGATATGGCTGGCTTTGCCGCTGCCACCTGGCTGCGGGGCATTAACGTCGTGCAAGTCCCCACTTCTCTTTTAGCGATGGTTGATGCCGCAATTGGCGGAAAAACGGGTGTCAATCATCTCAGGGGAAAAAACCTGATTGGTGCTTTTCATCAGCCGCGACTCGTTTTCATCGATCCGCAAGTCTTAAAGACACTACCTGCTAGGGAATTTCGCGCCGGAATGGCAGAAGTAATTAAATATGGCGTGATCTGGGACGCCGAATTATTTCTCCAACTAGAAGAAGCTACACGCCTCGACAGTTTGGACTACATCAGTGAGGAGTTGTTACAAACTATCCTCACCCACTCCTGCCAAGCCAAAGCCGATATCGTCAGCAAAGATGAGAAAGAAGCGGGACTGCGGGCAATTTTGAATCATGGGCATACCATTGGTCACGCGATTGAAAGCCTAACCGGATACAGCCTCGTCAATCACGGGGAGGCTGTAGCGATTGGCATGGTTGCTGCTGGTGAAATTGCCGCTGAGATGCAGATGTGGGATGCTGCTGATGCCCAACGTCAGAACTCATTGCTTGAAAAAGCAGGACTCCCCACCCAAGTGCCATCCATGCTGGAGATTGAAGCTATTTTAGATGCACTCAAGAGTGACAAAAAAGTCAAAGCAGGGAAAGTCCGCTTCGTCCTTCCCACACGAGTTGGTGCTGCCACTGTGACAGATCAGGTGACACCCGAACTAATTCAGCAAGTATTACAGCAAAATTTTAGCCCCGACTTTGCAGAATAAAAGACAGCAGAGAAGAAAGAGGACGCGGAAGGGATTCCATACGGGAGACGCAAAAAGGGAAAGGATTAATTAGGAAGGATAAAGCCTAATGCAAGCTACGTTTCATCCCTCATCCCTCGTTACTCCTCCTTGAGTCGTTTGATAGCCGCAGATTTAAAGTCTGCAACCAATGAAGAAAGCGATCATGGTTGCATTTGTGGATATTATTTCATTTTTGGCAATTCTTTCCGAGTATTCCCAATCTTTTCTAAAAATGCGATCGCGCCTATTGAATAATGCCAAGTTTGCAGGGTAGAGTTGGGAAAATTACAAGCATGGAATAACTCAGAACAAGCTTGCAAAAACTGCTACAAATCGCCAGAATTATTGACACCTTTAACGAATGTGTAGGTCGCCTTGCCTATTGGCTAGTGCTAGTAATGGTACTAGTGGGAGTCTGGAACGTTGTCGGGCGCTACCTAGGGCTTTCAGTGGGGCAAAACTGAATTTCCAATGCCTTAATTGGAACGCAGTGGTACTTAATTTGCGCTTGTGTTTCTTCTCGGTGCTGCCTATACCCTCAAGCATGACGAACACGTGGGAGTTGATGTTTTTTACAAAGGCTGGAGTAGGAAACGTCAAGCCCTCGTAATTTTAATGGGTGCATTATTATTTTTAATTCCTTTCTCCTTGATGGTAATTTACTTATCCTGGGGAACGGCGGTTATTACTGAATAAGCAAAATAGATCACTACAAGAGAACAACTTGAGCCTGTATAGCAATCCTAGATGATTTTAGAGATCATAGGAGGTCAGTCTCTATAGTAGTACCATGACTCTCCAAAAATGAATCGCCAGCAACCCCGACCCCAGA
>PXPT01000157.1 GCA_003021505.1 Cyanobacteria bacterium QS_4_48_99
ATGGGCGTGGTGATAGGAAAGTGGGGTATCACGTTAGCTGAAGCTAACCACGCTACATCCCACGTTTACAAAACGTGGGCTTTGCTTCCATCTCTGTAAAAAAGATTAAGACAAGAAAGTAAAGACCCCCCAAGGAGAGAGTTAGAGAAAACCCATATCGGTCTCGGATCGGGTCGACCTTGTTCAGCCCCGAGCGAATCCCGTTTGTCTGACCTTTACAAACTTTAGCAATTGGCTCAGATACGACTGCTCTCGGCTGCCTCGAGCAGGATCGTGATCTCCTTGAAATGGAATTTGGGTGGCGTAACTCCTAGATGTTAAGCCTTTTGTGCACTTTTTATTCTAAGTTCTCTGCTTTAGCAAAAGATTCTAGTAATTCCCAATCATGGAAAATAATTGTCCCTCCCCGCCGATAGGTCACTGCTGCTTCCATTTTTTTTAACAAGCGAATACCTTCTTCGTAGGTAATGCCGATCATCCGTGCCATTTGGTAGTAGGAAAGTTGGACATTCAACACCTCTCCCTGCTGTTGTTTGGTCGTTCCCTCTTCTCTGGCGTGATAGAGAATTAAACGGGCTAACCGCGCGATCGCGCGCTCAGAGATTAAACCATGTACCGTCTCATGCAAGTGCTGTAAACGCTGGTTAAATGTCTCCAAAATTCGCAGCTCCATATCAGGTGTTTCCCGAATCGCTTCCAGAATTGCAGCTTGATCAATCCTTACCACTACCGACACAGTTTGACTCACCACTGTGGCCGGCGCAACGCGATCGCCAAACATCGCAGGGGCAGCAAACATCTCTCCTGATCGAATCATCCGCACCACCGTTTCTTTTCCTGTAGTTGCAGTTTTCTGAATCTGTAATTTCCCTTCTATCAGAGCAAATAAACTTGCAGGGAGAATATCTCCCTCAATCATCACCATTTCATCTTTTTGAAACCTGCGAAGCTCCGCGTAGGGCTGTAATTGATGCAAATTTTCTGAAGAGAGATTCTGTAGAATCCATAGCTGTTGCAGTTGTTCCACTGTCGCCAACATCAAAAAAAATCAGTAAAACTGAGCTACCTCAAAGACGTAGTTGGAAATTTTTGTCAGCTTAAAACTATACCAATTTCCTAGAGCACTGTCTCCGAACCAGAAAAATACTGAGTCTCGAGAAATGGGGATAATCTCACCAAGAAAAAACAGACATGAGTACCACAACATCATCAAATTTAAATCTTAAAACTGCCCCCGGACATGAAGTGCTTGCCAAAGCCGGAAAAACCGTACTTCGTCCAGGAGGGTTAGAAGCCACTCGCCAACTCCTAGACTGGGCAGATTTTCAACCTGGGGAAACTGTCTTAGAACTAGCAGCCAGTTTCGGGAAGAGTGACATTGGGCTTGCTAGGCGTTATGGGGTGCGAGTTGTCGGAATTGAACGGAATCCTGATAGTGTCCGCATTGCGAGAGAAAACATCCGTCAAGCAGGTCTAGAGGGGCAAGTGGAAGTTCGTGAGGGGAATATTCTTAACCTAGCAGACATCAGCGAAACCTTCGATTATGTTTTTGCGGAGGCGATTTTAACCATGCAGTCTGCAAGTGGGAAAGCCAAGATTTTGGAAGGCATCCAGAAAGTGCTGAAACCCCAAGGAAAGTTCCTCTCTCATGAAATGCTGGGCTTAGGAGATGGAAAAATGCGTGATCACGCCCTTTCTGAAGTAATTCGTGTCAATGCTCAACCCTTATCCAGCGCAGAGTGGCAACAAGCCTGTGAAAAAGCAGGATTAACCATTAAACAGTCAAAAACAGGAGAAGTGGGCTTATTAAGCCCCAAACGAGTCATCGAAGACGAGGGATTATTACCAGCTCTAAAAATTGCCTGGAATGTGTTGACACAAGCTGAGATCAGACAACGGGTCTTGCAGATGAAAGATACTTTTACCCAATATCAATACCAACTCGGTTATATCGCACTTTGCGCCAGTAAGGTAGGAATAAACTATGGCTGCCACTATCACCCAAGCTGACACCCACTATACCAACACTGTAAAAAACCTCATTGAGTATCCAGAGACCGGTATTCTCAGCAAAATTTTTGTTAAGGATGCTCACACTCAACAAAACCTCTTTTGTCTGACAGCAGGGACAACTTTAGAAGAACATACTTCGCCAAAAAATGCCACAGTAATGCTGATCGAGGGAGAAGGAAAGTTAACCCTTAACGGTGAAAAAATCACGCTTACTCAAGGTGTGGTGGTTTATATGCCGACTCACGCACCACATGCACTAACAGCAACGAATAATCTCACTTTTTGGCTAATTTAATCAGAATCTGAACAGTCGATTAACGGAGGAGAACTAACGGAGGAGAACATAAAAAATGAATCAACAAGCAACCGTCGACACCTTCACCCAACATCTCAATTTATCAGCACCGAAAGTAGAAGAATTACTCACCCTAAGTGCAACTGAGTTACCCCAACAAGAGGAATTTCAAACTGAATTAGGATCTCTCGACATCTCTTTTTTACGAGAAACCCTACCCACTGCCAAGTCAGTACTAGAAAATCAGTTACCTGCGTTTTACACTTGGCTCAAGCAAGAACTTCAGATCAAGCGAGTTCCGGATAGCCCCCACCATACAACAACTTGGGTTGCAAATTTCCTTAACAACCAAGAAAGCATCCAGCATCTGGTGGAATTACATCGTCCAGTTCCTCCCGTGGCTTTAGAGCAAGCGATTCCCCGTTTAGTGAGTTTATTTAACAACGTAAACGATACTCAAATTCGTCAACAGTGGCAAAGTGCAGTTGCTTTGCTGTGCGTGGTTTTAGCTGCTGATGCAAGAGAACAATTACGGCAGAGTTTCGCATTGATTGAGGATTTAAATATTTAAATAACAGGCTAAATTGCAAGTAGAAAAAGGAATTCGCAATCTGATTATGCAATCAAAGGAGAACAGCTTATGATTCACTTACTTGTTAACATTTTGGTCTTTGTAATTGATCCAGGAGAAGACAAGTCTCGAATCCGAACTACTCCCTTCCCCCAAATTTGGGCGCTTGCCAGAAATCTAGCTATTAATCTCTATCGAGATGCAGGATTTACAAATATGGCTCAGGCACAGCGAAAATGTGGATTTGGCCTGGAGCAGGTTTTATTTCTTTTTAGAATGAAATAGCCCTGGTAATTGATGTCCTTTAAAAGATCGACCCTACCCTCGCTGCTTCTACGTTTTGGAAACAGTGGCACGAGTTCCCTACTTTTCCTATCTCTCCGTGTTGCACTTGTATGAAACCTTAGGCTGGTGGCGAGAGGTGGATTGGCTAAAAGTTCATTTCGCCGAGTCTTGGAACGAATTACACCATTTGCTGATTATAGAAGCTCTTGGCGGGGGTGACAATTGGCGCGATCGCGCTCTGGCTCGCAGTGCTGCTCTGATTTACTACTGGGTAGTGGTAGTAGTGTACTTATTTTTTCCCCATTCCGCCTATCGTTTCATGGAATTAGTGGAAGGTCATAATGCATGCTTATCACACCTACGATACTTTTTTACAAGAACAAGGCGAGATTTTCAAACAACAGCCTGCACCCGAAATTGCTGTGAAGTATTACCGCGATGGCGGTCTCTATATGTTTGATGAATTCCAATCTAATCGCGCGCCCGAAGAACGCCGTCCGAATGTTGATAACCTTTACGATGTCTTTGTCGCCATTCGCGATGATGAACAAGAGCACGTGAAAACAATGGTCGCATGTCAAAAACCAGAGGTGCAAAAAACCTTCCATAGTCCCCACACTGAGGAAGAATCTCCAGTTTTAGCGGCAGCCGCTGCTGCCCAAGTTGAAAAAAGCTAGAACGCTCAGGAGTTCCCACTGTGACGATAGCAACTGAGGAACCAAGGAAACCTAATCCCCTGCCTGGTACAAACCGATTATTTCCCCTGAACATGGTGTCTATGTGGTGTTACTGGTGTCTTTCTTAATCGGAGTCGCCCTCGTCCAACAGTGGAACTGGGAAACGACTTTGGCTCTGATTTGTGCATTCTGTGGTTTTCAGGCGGAACATCCTTTAGTCTTACAAATTAAACAGCGGAAATCTTGGCAGCCTCGTTACTGGTTTTGGGGCGTGGTTTATAGGGGAATTGCCGGCGCGATCGCGCTTTATCTCGCTTTTACCGCTAGTGGTGTGCTGTTCCCTTTATTCACTATTTACGGCTGTGCTGGGTTGGCATTGATGGTCGATGCCATCTCTGTGTTTCGTCGGGGACAAAAATCAATTCTCAATGAACTGGTCACATTTGCTGCGGTGTGTTTAGTTGTTACCTTTACTTACCTTGTCACTACCCACAGCTTTACTCCCACTGCGATCAGATTGTGGGGACTGTGTAGCCTCTACTTCTCGGGAACAATTTTTACAGTGAAGTTACGCAAAATTCGCAAACAAGACTCTCTTGATGCAGCCTTAAAACGGTTAGGAATTTACCACGCGATCGCGCCCCTACTTATCCTCATACTTTACTACACAGGCTGTCTCCCCCTTATTCCTGCCCTCGCCTTCACTGTCCTTTTGTTAAAAGTTTTTGTCATCATTGTACGTTACAGTGGTATCGTACCGCTCCCATCAGCCGAATTGCAACTTTAGAAACAACCTCATCCCTAGTCTTCGCAATGATTACAATCGTCTCTTTACTCCCTGCGAAACGGTAGTTCCCAAGATGTAATGATAAAGAAGTAAAGTTTGTTGCTTCTGCTCTCCACTCATGCCTGCCTGCCCAAATTGTGCTTGTTCTTAAACGGTCAAAAATGGTGGCATCCATAATGGTAAACAGCGTTTCCAATGCCATGACTGCCAACGGCAGTTTGTTCAATCTCGGCAAAAGAACATAATTGACCGAGGGAAGCGGGAGTGGATTGACCGATCGAAGGCATTTCACTTGCTGGAATTGCCCGAGCAGGGCAGGTTGGTGAGCAATGGCTGCTTTCCCTACCTCAAGGAAAAATACCCTGAAGTGCCACCA
>PXPT01000158.1 GCA_003021505.1 Cyanobacteria bacterium QS_4_48_99
AAGGGCATAGTTCCAGACCTTACGACTGGTCTCTAGCCAATCACTCATAGTCTGGCTCTGTGCCTTAGTGGGCTCAAGCTTGTATTGGTACGTAAGGTTGATCATACTTCTATTCTAAATTAACTTTTACGTACAGTCTAGTTAAATCGCCTGAGCTAAAGCTAACCACGCTACATCCCACGTCTAAAGAGCGTGGGTTTTGCTTACTCTTCTATAAAGCTGTTTGCAGCTCGTCTAGTGCGGGACTATGACTGGGAGTTGTTGCCAGGGCAAGATGTAGAGATGGCCGCAGTCCCTACTCCTCATCCGCGTGATGGGTTGCAGGTCCATTTTCGACGGTTGAACTCATGAAACATTCAACTTCGTAGTTGCACCGGCATGACTAGATAAGTCATCTTCAAACCACCTAGTGGGGTAAAAATAACAGGCTGAGTTCCTGAATTCAGTTGCATTTGAATATCATTTGCCTTCAACGCCTTCAAGCCATCCATTAAATACTTAACATTGAAGGCAATGTCGGTGCTCTCGCCGGTAATTTGTGCTGGCATAGACTCTTTAGCACTGCCGACATCGGGAGCGTCTACCGAGAGAGAAAGTTGCTGATTGTCGCTGTCAAGGCTAAATTTGACAATACTATTTTTTTGGTCTGCCAGGACTGCCACAAGCTCTAGGCTACTTAACAGCCGTCGCCGTTCCACGCTCATTTGCCTAGAGAACTGACTGGGGATTAATTGTTGATAGGTGGGGTAATCACCTTCTAATTTTCGACTAGTCAAGCGTTGGTCACCCAACTCAAAGGTAACTTGACCTTCATCCCAACGAAGTGCAACTAAATCACTATGGGTGCGCGTTCCCAATATCCGCTCTAATTCCCTTAGTGCCCTAGCTGGAATCGTGACTGCAAGCTCTGAATTTTGATTACTGAGTTCTGAATTCTCGCTCTGTGCCTGCACAACTGCCAAGCGATGCCCATCCGTGCCAGCAAATTCAAGGGCTTCATCCGTTTGAGTGATGTGAACGCCTGTTAGCACCTGCTTGGTTTCATCTGTGCTGACGGCAAAGAGTGTGGATCCAAGCCCTTGGCTTAAAGCTTCCACTGGCAATGTCAATGCTTCCTCGCCTGTGGCAATGACGGGTAAATCTGGGAAATCTTGAGCGCTCATTCCCTTAAACTGATAGTGTCCAGAGGCGGAAGTTAGGGTAGCGCTAAACCCTTGCCCTTCTTCCTCAGCTTCGTCAGCTTCCCACCAAAGTGTAATCTCACCCTCGGGCAAGCGCGAGACAATATCGTTGAGGAGTTTTGCAGGGAGAGTGAGCGTGCTACTTTCTGTATCTGCTACTTGCTGGGTTGCCTCTACTTGGGCAGCAAAGCTAGTTTGAATGCCAAGGCTGAGGTCAAATGCTGTTAAGTTGACTCGTTGAGTTTCCTCCGACCCTGCGAGCAAAACATTGCCCAGTACCGGATGGGTAGGGCGAGAAGGAACAGCACGACTAACTAGGGAAAGATTAGTGCTAAGGTCACTTTGACTACAAACGAGTTTCATCTGAACTAAGAATTCGAGAGTCCTATCCTAGCATTGTTGTACTTACCAGTTCACCTCCGCAACACGAGAACTGGGCAGTGTGCAAACCGAATGACCCGTTCAGCCACCGAGCCAAGCAGGAATCGGTTGACTCCCTTGTGTCCGTGGGAGGGGATAACAATTAGGTCAATATTGTTTGCTTGGGCGTAGTCGAGAATCGCCGCGCTTGGTTTTCCGATGACGACTTGAAAGTGCGCCCCTTCATATTCGGGTCCAGTAAACCGTTCGCGGAAGACCTTTTCTACGTGCTCTTTGCGTGTCTGGTCATTTGTAGTATTCCACATCACTCCTGGGTCGCCAGGACTGAGGCGGGGCAGTACGTGGAGGAGATGTAGTTTGGAGGCATCTGTGAGGAATTCTAAGGTTTGCGCTTGTGCCTGAAAAGATGCTTCGGTGAAATCGACAGGGACGAGTATGCGATCTGTGTTGAACAAACTCATGGCATTGATTGAGTTGGCGTTAATAAGGGTGAGGCGCGAACGCTACGAAAAGCTGCTATATATTATGTTAAAGGCAAGCGTAGTTCGAAATATTGATAGAGAAGGCAAATATGGGATGAAATTGATTGTTCAGTAGCGGTGCTAGAAAAAATTATTTTCCAAAAAATAGTAGTATATTATCGAATCATTAAGGAGCGATCGCATGTTTTTAAAACCTTATGATATGTAGCTAAAAATAAGGGAATTAAATAACCGTAAACAACACAAAGAAAAGAAAATAATTCCTGAACCCCGTATTTTAATTATTTGCTAAAATTTTATAGCAGTTCTCGCTTAAGTGGAGTACACCTGAAGTCCACTCTGACTAGTGATCGCATTCTGATTTTGTACCTGATGAGTCTGATAACCGCTATATTTTAGTGAGTTTAATCACTCGCTTTAATGGAACAGCTCTTGCATTTCACGCTGGCAGAAACACTCGCTCAAAGTTTTTTTACGGTAAAGTCGGTAAACATCAAAGTCGCTATCCAAGGTGGCGATCGCAGAAATCTCTAGACATTCGGAAATGGCAATCAGGCTAAGATCAGCGAAATTACCGGGCAAATCTGCATACTGGGAATTCAGTTCTGCAATGCGGGAAAAGTCTTTCGGCAGGAGCGAAACGCACTCGTAGAGTTCTTGAGCAACGTCTAAAAGAAACTCATTTTGCGTGCGCCCATTAGAGCTGAGTAACCACATCACCTCTGTGATACAGCTAGGCGTGGTTACTAGCTTACTAGTGCAGCTTTCAAAGAAGGAGCGAACCTGGTTGTGATAGTTGTCCCTGGCACTGTAGTAAGCAAATAAGATCCCACTATCTACGAGGATAAGTGGATGGTGACTCACGAATGATGTTGCTTGAGATAGTCTGCGATCGCTCGTTTGCTATGGGAGCGTTCTGATCAATTAGCAGGAGCATCCTCTAGGAGATGCTGAGGATGTCCCCCCCCGTCTCTCAACAATAGTTTGCCCAGCTTTTAAAGCAAGCCAGCGATCGCGAATGAGGCGTTTAATTAGTTCGCTGCGATTAGTGTCTTGCTCGTGAGCCAGGAGTTCTGCTAATTGCCGTTCTGTTTCTTGATCTAGCCTGACAGTAAGCATTGCTTCAGTCGTATTTGTATAACACGTACTACTAGCCTAGCAGCGGGAGTGAAAAATCTCTTGCTACTGCCTCGCTAGTGAGACAATACTGGGGTTAGCTGCCTATTAGAGCTGGAGTTACCCCATGAGCATCGAAGCCACCCTCGGCGAAGCGGCAATCGAGCAAAAATTAGAGCAATTTCTAGTGGTGCTGGCGGTATCCTTGAGCGTCGCCACGCTTTCGCAGATTTTTAGCTGGTTTCGCCAAATTCCCTACACCTTGCTGTTGGTAATCGTGGGGTTAGGCTTGGCGTTTGTCGATATCCGACTAGTTAATCTCTCGCCAGAATTGATTCTGGAAATTTTTCTGCCGCCGCTGTTGTTTGAAGCCGCTTGGAATATCCGCTGGCAAAACCTGAAGCGCAATTTGTTGCCTGTCACCCTATTCGCCGTCGTCGGCGTAGTTATTTCTGTGCTCGGGATAGCTTTGGCCCTCAATCAATTCACAGATCTTCCTCTCCCCATCGCCCTGTTAGTGGGGGCATCCCTCGCTGCAACTGATCCCGTTTCTGTGGTGGCATTGTTCCGTCAACTGGGGGCAGGAGAGCGGTTAACGGTTTTGATGGAGGGGGAGAGTTTATTTAATGATGGGGTGGCAGTTGTGGCGTTTGGCTTGCTAGTGGGAATCCCGCTGGGCATAGAAGACTTTTCTGTCACCACCACAATTACTCGTTTCTTTACCTTTGTCGGCATCGGGATAGGCGTAGGTAGTCTGATTGGATTTGGGATTTCTTACCTTACCCAACGCTTCGATTTGCCCCTTGTAGAGCAATCCCTGACGCTTGTTTCAGCTTACGGCACTTATTTAATTACAGAGGAGTTAGGCGGCTCTGGCGTGATTGGCGTGGTGACGGTGGGCTTGATTTTGGGGAATTTTGGCTCTCGCATCGGCATGAACCCACGCACGCGGCTACTTGTGTCCGATTTCTGGGAGTTTCTGGCGTTTTTTGTCAATTCTATTGTTTTTCTACTAATTGGTGATCGCATTGACATCGCCAGTTTAGGAGACAGTTTAGATCTCATTCTAGTGGCGATCGCGTCTTTACTTGTTACCCGAGCGATCGTCATTTACGGCTTAGGTGGCTTAAGCAACGTTTTGGCAAACACCCAAATCGGCTGGCGAGAGCAAACCGTGCTTTTGTGGGGTGGTTTAAGAGGTTCAGTGACAATCGCCTTGGCTTTGAGCGTACCCGCTGCTTTGCAAGGGCGGCAAGAAATTATCGAAACGGTATTTGGCGTGGTACTATTTACCCTGCTTGTTCAAGGTTTAACCATCCGGATATTTCTACAGAAGTTGAATCTGATTGGCGATCAACCGCAACGCCAAAGATATTCCGAGGCACTCGCCCGTCGCGTTGCCCTGAAGCGGGTACTTCAGTATCTCTCGGAAACGGAGCTGTCACCCGAAATTGAGCCTGACTATTATCGCTACCAGCAGGAGTTAGTACAGGAACAGCTCCAGAGTGTCGAGGAGGAAATTGAAACGTTGCAGAACGAATATCCCCAACTGCGATCGCTCACCATGGAGCAGTTGCGCGAACAACTCTTAGACATTGAAGCCGATACCTATGCCGAGTTTATCCGAACAGGGCGTTTAAATCGAAATCTCTCACCGCTATTGCAAGAAACGCTAGCTGATGAACCTGATATCAACTCCGATTAAACACCCCTAGTTATGGCAGACGCGGAGAGTCTCGGAAGGCAAAAGGCTTCTCGGAAGGCGAAAGGTGAAAGTTCTTCATTCCCACTTTTGCCCTTTGCAAGAGTGCCTTCTACCTTCTGTTGATGTGGAGAGATTCTGATGATGGGAAAAGGCTTGGGCATGGAAAGCTGCCGCCAGAGAAAACTAGCTAATACACTGAGTTTAAGGTAAAATTTATTACAGTGTTGACAAAAAGTGCTAAAAGCGCATTCCCCAACATCCTCAAATGTAACGGCCAATCGGACAGTTATGACTAACCAAGCCGAAGTTTCAAATTTATCCCAGAATCCAGCCAATCAGGTACTCGCCACAGTTCGCTCTCAGCTAGCTCGGCAAAAAGCCTTAGCTCAAGTCATCACCCGCATTGGAGAAAAGTTAGAACTTAATTCACTCTTCGAAAGCACTACCACTGAAGTGCGACAACTTCTCCAGGTTGACCGTGTAGCGATTTTTCGCTTCTACCCAGATTCGAATTGGAATCAAGGTGAATTTGTTGCTGAGCACGTTCACCCAGACTTTAATTCAGTTGTGGGTCAAAAGCTGAATGACCATTGCTTTGGAGAGCATTACGCTGTTCATTACGCTCAGGGAAAAGTTCAGGCAATCGGTGATATTTACGAAGCTGGACTCAGTGACTGCCACATCGAGCTTTTGGCACAATTTCAGGTGAGAGCCAACTTGATTGTGCCCCTCATGCAAAATGAATACCTATGGGGCTTTTTGTGCATCCATCACTGCCTGGAACCGCGACACTGGCAAGAGACTGACATTGAGTTTGTCACTGAAATTGCTAACTACCTGGGAGTTGCTCTCCAACGAGCTGAACTGATAGCTGCGCTAAGGACAGAAGTGAGTGAGCGTCAATCTGCCGAGAGAGCGCTTACCAAACAAAATAAACAACTAGAAGAAACTATCCAAAAACTCCAAGAAGCTAATCAACAACTTATTGATACCAAACAAATCTATCAATGGCAAGCTACTCATGATGCTTTAACAGAGCTAATTAATCGTTGGGAATTCGAGCAATATTTGGAAGGAGTACTTAAGGCTGCTAAGACTCACCAACGGAAATATGTTGTTGCTTACTTAGATTTAGACAAATTCAAAATTGTCAATGATAGTTGTGGTCATGCAGCAGGAGACGAACTGTTGCGTCAAGTCGGTATTCTATTGCAGTCCAATTTGAGAAAAACTGATATTGCCGCCCGTCTTGGAGGTGATGAATTTGCCATCCTTTTTGATCAATGCTCTCTAGAACAGGCAACTCAAGCTACTCAGAGACTATGCGAAGCCATCGAGGTATTCCGGTTTGTTTGGGAAGATAATGTTTTTAGTATTGGTGTTAGCATTGGTCTCAGTTTGATCGACGAAAAAACTCCCAGTGTTGCCAGCAGTTTGTGTGTAGCAGATGCGGCTTGCTATGCAGCTAAACGGCAAGGTGGTAATCGCATCCATGTCTACCAAGCTGACGATAATGAGCTTACTGTACAGCTTAACGAGATGCAGTTGGCTATGCAGATTAGGAAAGCTCTTGAGGAAAATTGCTTTCAGTTATATTACCAGTCGATTGCACCTGTCGACTGTAAAAATACATCCACCAACCGTAAATTTGAAATTCTCTTACGCCTCGATGATGGTTGTGGCGAAGTGGTTTCACCAGGCGTTTTTATACCGGCTGCCGAACGCTACAGTCTTATGCATTTAGTTGACCGCTGGGTAATCAGCTCTCTGCTTGATTATTTGAAAGAAAAGTATCCGCTGACAGAAAATAGTTGTCAATCTCGGAAAATTCCGAATCAGTATGCCGTCAATCTTTCTGGCGTTAGCCTCAATGACGAAGATTTGATTGACTTTGTCTACAAACAGTTTGAAATCTACAAAATTCCACCCACCGCTATTTGCTTTGAAGTCACCGAAACCGCTGCGATCTATAACTTGAGTAAGGCAGTGCAACTGATTAATTCCCTGCGATCACTCGGCTTTCAGTTTGCCTTAGATGACTTTGGTACAGGAATGTCTTCTTTTGAATACCTAAAAATTTTACCCGTAGATTACTTAAAAATTGATGGGTCTTTTATTAAAAACCTTGTCAGCGATCCAGTTTCCTGCGCCATTACAGAATCGATTAACAATATTGCTCATTTAATGGAACTTCAAACCATTGCTGAATACGTTGAAGATGGCTCGACTCTGACTCAAATCAGTCAGCTTGACGTTGATTATGCGCAGGGTTATGGAATTGATAAACCCAGCCCTCTATGATGAAAAATTGGTAGTCTTGTAAAAGTAGTGATAGAAGCACTAAACTACCAGAGAAGCATTGTAGTGATGAACCAAGTTCCAAATGGGTCCTAAGTGATTTTCCCACTTTTTAGAAAAGGAGAAAGTATTCCTAACTAATCGAGAAACTCTTTGACGAAGTGTGTTGTTCAATCTTGCAATTAAATTAGTTAAACCAGTTTCTTTTCCAACAGGTCGATGTCTCTTTTGAGGAACAACCTTGGCATAAGCTTCCCAGAAATCCGTGTAGGAAACAGCGCCTTGTCGGTAAATCCCTGGAAGGGAGTTCCATCATCCTATTGCTCCGGACTCTCCTCGTTCACCGTTGGTGTTCACCAACAATTTCTTTCGTGTTGACATCCAAGGCTAACCAAATCCATGGTTGGTTCTCTTTGTTTCCAAGAAACGACCAAGCTTCGTCACATTGAAAAATTATTTTTCCTTTTTTTGAGCTGAGCTGCGCTTTTCGAGGAATTTCAGCATAGTGAGCCTTAACATAATTTTGCAAGCATTTTTCAGAAACATTGGCAACTCGAGCGATTGCAGCTAAACTATTTTTTATAGTAAAGAATTACCAATAATTTCTTGATTTCGGGAGAGATTATTTTCTTGAAATGATCTTGAAGGAACTGTCGTCCACAGGCAAGGGCACTGAAGTTGGGCGTGATGAGTGCTATCGTTGTTTACTGTTCGATTAGACTCACAAATTGGAGAATACAATAGTGATTCTGAGATCAGACCAAAAAGGATTTAAGCATTTGTATTATTCACTATCTAATTCTATCGAATTTCCTGGTAAACTTCACCTTTAGATGTTTTTTTTGAGTGTTTAACAATTTAATTATTTGTACAACTATAACGATACTACATTAGTAAATTTCATTCATCACTACGTATTTAGTACTACCGAAAACTTATCTCTCAAGTTACTAAAAGTCTGCCTGCAAATCGCAACTGGTAGCCGTTGCTGATGGAGTCGAAAACTGCTGTAAGTTGCTGAATTAGTTAGAGATTGCGCCACCGTCTAGGGTAACTGCCTCAGCCGGATGGGTGTCGGCAACTAAGCTCAAAGTTGCGGCACTGGCGGCTAATCCTAGTGCTGTTAGAAACTTCCATGAATCTTGCTCATTTGACTCGACTCCTTGCTAGATTATTCGGATGTTACTTTTGGGTCACTTTTGCTGTTTTGTCGTTTCCAAATGAGACTATATAAGTGAGGGTAATATCTAGACTTGGCAACTGAGAGTTGTTGAATGGCATAATTAAGCGATATAAATGAGCAAATTGCGCGTACAGAGGAGCTAGAGGTAATGGGGAAAATAAGCGTAAGTCATACCATTTCTCCTTCTGCAACAATTCATCCCCTCTGTCTTACTAAGGAGAGAAAGCATAGCCAGGCGAGTAACGAGTGCAGCAATGAGAAGGCGATCCGTGTCAGGCAGTGCCGATAAGTTCTAAGCGGTAGCTGTTACTGAGTTGCTCATACTCCTCGAGTTACGAAGCTAATTTAAATTTCTGCTAACCTAGCAAACTTATAACTGACTAAGCATTGAAGTGTAGATGAGTACCCAATTTTCAGAGAATCAAGTGCTTTCCCCAGTTCAAAATCAGCTAGCGCGGCAAAAAACGTTGGCAAGCGCGATCGCTCGCATTCGAGAAAAGTTAGACACCGAGGAACTCTGTCAAAGCACTGCCACCGAACTCCGGCAACTGCTGAAAGTAGATCGGGTAGCAATTTTTTGCTTCTGTGGCAATTCTGGCGAGAGTAATAGCAAATTCGTTTGTGAGGACGTTCATCCCCATTTCCCCTCCGTGGATGACAAAAGTATTCAGAAGTTGATAGAGGAGAAGCAACCCAAGCAAATCTTCGCAATCAGGGACATTGATGAGGCTGAAATCAGCAGTTGCGACTACGAGATTTTAGCTTCACTTCAGGTGAGAGCGCTTATACATGCGCCGCTGCTGCAAAATAATAGTCTTTGGGGTTTACTGTGCATCCATCAATGCCAGGAACCGCGACAATGGCAAGAAACTGAATTTGATTGCGTTCTTCAAATTGGGAGCCATTTGGAAGTGGGGCTTAGGCAAGCTGAATCCCTAGCAGCGCTCAAAAAGAAAGTCCAAGCGCATCAGCAGGCAGAACAGGGACTGAGAAATAGGAATAAAAAGCTAGAAGAACTGGTTCGAGAACGCACTACAGCCCTAGAAAAAGCCCACCAACGGCTCACTCGCAATCGGGAAAAGTCTCAAAAGCGTATCGCAGTCCTAGCAAAAGCCAATCAACGGCTTGTTCAAAATCAGCAAAAACTCCTTCAAAGTCAGCAAAAACTTTTTCAAAGTCAGCAAAAGTATCAATGGCAAGCCACTCGTGATAGTTTGACAGAACTATATAATCGTCGGGAATTTGAGAGGCGTTTAGAGAAAGCACGCACAGCTTCTCAAACTTCCCCACAGGAACACGTTGTTTGTTTACTGGATTTAGATCACTTCAAGATTGTCAATGATACTTGTGGTCATGCCGCAGGAGATAAACTCTTACAACAAATCAGTGTCCTGTTGCAATCTGACTTAAGAGAAACTGACATTCTGGCACGTTTGGGGGGAGATGAATTTGTAATTTTGTTCTACCAATGCTCTTTCGAGCAGGCACTCAAAGCTGCTCAAAGGCTACGTGAACGGATTGAGGCGTTCCAGTTTATCTGGGAAGGTAAAGTTTTTAAGATTGGTACCAGCATTGGCATCACACCACTGAATGAACAGACTTCCCAACTTGCTAGCAGTGTCATGAAAGCGGCTGATGCTGCCTGCTATGCAGCGAAAAATCAAGGCGGTAATCGCGTCTGCGTTTATCAGGAAACGGGATCACAAAACAATTCAAAATAGCTAATGGCTAATGGCAGCGAACGATTGACGATTAGCAATTAGCAATAGTTTTTCGTATTCCACATCCCAATCAATGATTGTTCCCGTAGTTATTGATTCAACTTTTTTAAGGTCTCTCAGCATTTTAGTAGCTCCTTGATGGAGTTTTTTTAAAAAAACTAATTTAGAATTTTTCTAGAATAGGAAATTTCTGGAAAAACGAGACTACCAGAAGATTAAATATAGTGATTTTTTCGAATAACA
Organism: Cyanobacteria bacterium QS_4_48_99; assembly: GCA_003021505.1. GTDB lineage: Bacteria > Cyanobacteriota > Cyanobacteriia > Cyanobacteriales > Rubidibacteraceae > QS-4-48-99. The sequence continues at coordinate 10,311 of PXPT01000158.1, forward strand.
AATAAACACAAATATGATCGTTTTTATAAATCCATATTTCAGGAACTCGTATAGCTTCCCTGAATCTCCAAAATCGCTTTGACAATATCGGCAATAATTCGATTGGGGTTCGTGAAGCGCCAGGGGTGACACTACTTCTAGAACTTGTTGATAATAAGAAGCGCGAGTATTACGTTCGTTTTCTAGTTCAGCAAGAATATCTTCAAAATCCAGCCAAGACAGGTTATGAATCCTAATGTGGCTGCCAGCAGCAAGTTCGATAGTTTTGATAGAAATAGTGACACTCATCAGAAATGAAAGCGGCTTTTTTTATTATGTCAAAGCTCTTACGGGAGTTGCTACGCAACAGTTAAAGGGTAAAGGGGGAAGGGATTACAGGTTGCAAGTTACAAGTTACAGGTTGCAGGTTAACTTTCAACTTTTAACCTTCAACCTTCAATCCTTTACCTTTCCCCGATTTCAGCCAAGGTGTACCTCGGGAAGTCGCAAACTGCTGTATCAATTATGCTAAACGTCGCAACATTAATCGTCGGCTTGTTTTTGCGGTTCACTTAAGCAATTCCCCAGTCTGTCGAGGCGACACCAAAGTATTCGCACACAAAATCCCCGAAGCCGCAACTGCTGGCACACCAATTCCCGGCATGGTGCTATCCCCAACCCGATATAAACCAGATATGGGCGTTTGAAAACCAGGAAACATCTCCTTCGAGGCATCAATCGCTGGACCATACGTTCCTTGGTAGCGACGGAGAAAGTGGGAGTGCGTCAGGGGAGTGCCGATGAGTTCTACAGCGATGCGTTTATTGAGATCAGGAATTACTTTTTCTAGGGCACGGAATAAGGATTGCGATCGCTCCCTTTTCTTGTCCTGATAACTCTCATCCCGCTGCCAGCCCTCGTAAGGTTCGAGAGTGTAGGCATGGATAACATGATGTCCTTCCGGGGCAAGATTGGCATCCCACACGGACGGGAGAGAAATCATACAAGTATTTCCGGGTTCGGTAAGATCGTGATCGCTGTTGTGAACAACGACATGATGTCCCGCCAACTTCTCTAATCCTTCCGCCCGAATTCCGAGATGAAGGTGCATGAAACTATCTACCGCTGGCGTTGCTAAACTTTCGCTGCGGTAAGCGCCTGGTAAGTCTTCCGGGTGCAATAATTTGCCGTAGGTATCCCAAATTGTGGCATTAGAAATCACTACAGGCGCTTTAATTTCCTCACCATTACGTAGCCGCACACCTACTGCCTTCCCCGATTCCACCAAAATGCGATCGACATGAGAGCGTAGCCGCAACTCGCCTCCCCAACGCTTTAATCCGCGCACTAAGGCATCGACAATTGCACCGCTACCACCTACTGGATATTCCACCCCAGCACGGGAACGTTCCCCCAACATAAACGCCACTTCTGGGACAATGGTTCCATGCGCTTTCAGCCCAGAGAGAAGGAAGCATTCTAAGTCGATCAACCTTCGTAGCCAAGCATCGCGCACTGTCTTATCCATAACCTCGCCCACAGAAGCCTGGATTGTTCCCAACTGAGGCAACATTTTTAACAGCGAAGGGAAATAGCGCCCCATCAAGACACCCAATAGCTGCCAATCCGATCTCAGAGCGATCGCAGGTACATCTTTAAGGCAGTCGTAGAGGGACAACATCCGCCTTTGAAACTGCTCCAATTCCTTTGCCCCTTGGGGAGTAAACTCGGCAACTGCCCGTTGATAATCATCAAGGTTGCTATAAGCGGGAAACGTACCTTCGGGGAAGTGGAAATATCCCAGGGGATCGTAGGGAACTGTCTCCAGCGATTCTCCTAGGATATCCAGCACTTGTCGCAGGGGATTGAGGCTTGGGCGTTGATTGCCGATGCCACTGTAAAAAGAAGGACCAGAATCGAATTGAAACCCCCGGCGCGAGAAACTGTGCGCTGCACCGCCGGGAATAGCGTGGCTTTCGCATACCAGCACCCGCTTTCCGTAACGAGCGAGCATTGCACCAGCAGTTAATCCGCCGATACCGCTACCAATGACAATGACATCTAAACTCACTGTTTTCTAAAAATTCTAATCCCCATGCTGTTTACAATCGATTGGAAAGTAATCTTAAATCCGCAAGATTACCCTTAAGAAAAATCTCTCTGCCCCTTCGGGGCAGTCCTTAGTCCATAGTCAGTAGTCCCCGAGTAGCTAACGTTTAATTAACTTGACTAATGACTGATGACTGATGACTAATGACTATTAGGTGTTCAACCGGACTCAATATAAGGAAGCTATACCCGATGCCAGCTAGTCATACCACTAATTTACCGCCTTTGGAAAGTGGCGATCGCCTCCCTCGCCAAGAATTTGAACGTCGCTATCAGGCAATACCGCAGATTAAAAAAGCTGAATTAATCGAAGGAGTAGTGTACTTGGCTTCACCTGTACGCGCTACCAGCCACAGTAGCCCCCATGCGAAAATCGTGACTTGGTTGGGAACCTACTCAGCAACTACACCCGGCATTAACTTGCACGACAATGCCACTGTACGCCTAGATGCTGAGAATGAGCCGCAACCTGATGCCCTACTGCGCCTAGAGCCGAATGTAGGTGGCAACTCTCGCATCAGCGACGATGATTATATCGAAGGTGCGCCAGAACTAATTGCAGAAATTGCCGCCAGTAGTGCTTCGTACGATCTCAACGACAAGCTCAATGCCTATCACCGCAACGGTGTGCAAGAATACCTTGTCTGGCAAATCTATGAAAATCGCCTCGATTGGTTTAGTCTTAACGAAGGGCGATATGTCTCGCTGGAGCCAGATTCTACAGGTGTAATTCGCTCTCAAAGGTTCCCTGGATTGTGGCTATCAGTCGCAAACTTGCGAGAAGGAAACTTAGCTCAGGTTTTAGCAGTTTTGCAGCAGGGACTACCAACCACAGAACATCAAGAATTTGTAGCCCATTTGCGCTCCTGTGAGTAGTTTGGAGAGAGAGCGATCGCTTCTCTGTAATCTAGCAATTTTCTATGCTTACTGACAGATAAAACCAGTCAATAGAAGGGGCACAAGCAGAAATGCAGAGACAATGAAAAGAGCGGTTCCTGCGTCAATCTCAACGACATTAGCTTTTTTGCGTGTATTGCTCATTTTACACCTCGTTAGCTTACCCCAATTTTAAAACTGCTGCTCAAACTTTTGCCGCCTCACTGAAACGAATCTTGAGATAATCTCCCTCCATTTTTGCTCCCGAAGATTGCAGCGCAGCTAACGCTTGTGGCAACACCAAATTACGGCGATGATTGCCAATGCGGATATTTAATTCATCCCCAGTCTGATTGAGCTGAATTTTATCCTTCTCAATTCCTGGCAAGTAAAGTTCCAAACTGTACTCATCATTGTTTTGTATGACTTTAATTGTTTCTTCGTTGTAATAAACCCGAGTGGGGTCTTCTTCTGCGTAGAGCGTTTCTTTCAGCCTTTCCAAAGCTTCCAAGCCGCACATTTCTTCCGAGTAGAGAGGAACTTCCTTAATCGGTAGAGGATGAAAGTTTTCCTGAATTTCTTGCCGATATACTCGCTGATTCTCCTTCCAACGCTGGAAAAACGGATCACTCACTTCCTCAGGAATAATCCGATTCGCTACTACCAAATCGGTGGCAACATTATACAAACTCAAGTAAGCATGGGCACGAGATGACTCTTTAATTACCATCTTTTCAGGATTAGTAACCAAACGCACAGAAGTTTGATTATTATCTGTCAGAATTTGTTCTAAACCTTCAATTTCCTGGTAAAAATCGTAGGGAGCATCCATAACCTCTTGATTCGGGAGGGAAAAGCCAGCAATAGGTTTAAAAATAGGTTCAACCACTGGTCTTAGGGCAGTCGAAATTCCTTGTAGCGGCTTGTAAAACCGCCTCATATACCAACCGCCCACTTCGGGAATACTTAGCAAGCGCAAGGCAGTCCCCGTAGGAGCAGAATCTATAATCAAAACATCAAAATTCCCTTCGTCATAGTGGCGTTTCATGCGTACTAAGCCGAAAATCTCATCCATGCCCGGTAGAATCGCCAATTCTTCGGCTTGCACTCCTTCTAATCCTCTAGCTTGTAAAACCTCGCTAATGTAGCGTTTCACAGCTCCCCAGTTTCCTTCTAGTTCCTTTAAGGGATCGAGTTCTGCCCCCCAAAGATGGGAACGCACCTGTTGGGGTTCGTGCCCCATTTCCTGGTCAAAGCTATCGGCGAGGGAATGGGCGGGATCCGTACTCAGCACCAGGGTTTTATAGCCCAATTCGGCACAACGCAGCCCTGTGGCGGCAGCCATAGAGGTTTTACCAACACCCCCCTTACCTGTCATGAGAATTACGCGCATTCGTGATTCAATCCTGATTTACAAACAACATTTTATTAACGAAACTTATGCCTCGGAATAACGAAGGCAGGAGGCACTTATAAGGATTACGTATGAAGGAGAAAGGTAGAAGAGATGGTAGACAACTTCTGCCCTCTGCCTTATTCACTCACATCTGCCCTCTGCCATCTGCCTTATTCATTTATTATGTTTTAATCTTCTCCGCAGAAAACAGATTTTGCTTAAGGACATCGAGGCGGGAGGTGTGCCAGTAGTCAATATGAGAAATAATCAGTTCCTCGTCATTAAGCTTGAATTCAGTCCTGCCGGGAATGGCAAGGCGAGGTTTCCAGGGCAGGGGAGAGGTCATATTTAAAGTCCACTCCATTGCAATGGTATTTCCTGAGCGGCGGATGTGGTGTAAATCCATTTTGATGTCCCGAAACCAGGTATCGATAAAACCGAGCATCTGCTTAAAGCGTTCCACGCCACGAAATTCGTTCAAAGGATCTCTGAAATAGACATTTTCGGCATAGATACTATACGTCTGGTTAACGGGGAAGTCCTGATAGTCCTGTTTGAGAATTTGCACAATGTCCATGGGGATATCTTTAAGGTTCCACTTCATTCCAAAGACTTTCTAGCCGACGCCGCCACGCGCCCAGGAATTCTTCGCGCTCTTGAGAGCTTTGCTGCAAGTCCCCCAACATTCCTTCTTCGTAAAATCGCTCTAGGGTTTGCAGAGTCTCTTGGAGGGTTTGCCCTTGCAGTTTGGCAGCTTGAATAATTTGGCGGATACGCTGGTCTACCAGTTGGTTAAAGCTGTCGGACATGCCTTTTTCATACAAGGACGCTAGGCGAGCAACTGCATTTTGAAAATCTCGTTGAGTCAGACTCTCGCAGCGATGCTGAAAAACGCCCCACAACACGCCCTGGTTCAAGGCGTAGCGAACTTCTTGAGTCAAATCAAAGTTAGCTTCGAGAAGCTGCTCTAGAAATGGTTGTGCCTCTTGTGCTGAGACAATTGGGATCAGCAACCGCAGCCAAGACATATCTTCTGAGAGAAGCACTAGCAGCCGTAGTTGAGACGTTTCGACTTGCCAAGTATCAGAGCTAGGACGCTGCACGGCATCAGTGCCAAAGCGTTCGGCGAGAGTGGTGGTAATTTCTTCAGGTTTCATAATTCCACAATAACCCCCCGACTCGGTTTGCCGGCGGAGGTGCGGAGGTGCGGAGAGGGCAAGTGAGGAGTGAGGAGTGAGGGGTAGGGGCAAGCCGCCGGCTCGCCCGTACAGGAGTGAGGAGTTAGCTGATTTGATGCAAGGATTCTATCAGTATTTCTAAACTCTCACCCTCTCACGCCCTCACTTCTTTCCCCTCTGCTCACCTGCCCCTCTGTCCCCTGCTTCCTCCTTCAACTCACTCACTCGTGCGATGGTGTCTCGCGGGTGAATTTCATGTGAACGGAGCGACTCTGCTCCCCGTCTGCGGCAACTGCCATGATGGGGTAGTCGGTTAAGCCATCCTGAAAAGACATTTGGATGCGGAAAGTCCCGTCGGAGTTGACTTCTATTGGTCGTCCGCCGATGCTAACGGTGGCATCTGCCACTAACCAGAATTGGCGAGGGCGAATGGGAAGGGCAGAAGCAGAAAAGCCCACACCCGACATTCCTGCACCCGACATTCCTGCACCTGACTACATACCGATGCCAGAGGGAAAGACGTAGGAGCTGATCGCGGAGCTGGGAACTTGCTGCATGGAACCGTAGAAGGAACCAGCAACCCGCTGTGCTTCAGCGGATTCAGCCATACCATAAACTTCATCGTAAGTTCCTGTCTCTGTGCTGCCTTCGGCTGCTGCCTGCTTACTGGGAGGAACTAGCTCGTGAAAAGTCTTGCCACGCAGGTCTTCTTCCCAGTTGACGGTGATGAAGTTGTCTTCAATCCAGTCGGAGGGATAGGCGGGAGGCGCATGCATGGGGGCAGAACGAGCGAGAACGAGCCAGCGACCATCAGCGCAGCAGTAGCCCATATCTACCACATAGTCGCGATCGCTCACTGGAATCGGTAAATACCACTCGCGTGACAGCTCGTCACAGGGATATTCCTGAACGTTGTGAGGACTCTGCTCATCCAGGTTAACGTCAGTGACATCATAGAGCCGCAGAGCGATTTGTTGTCCGCCTCGATGGCGTAAGGCTTCTTTGTGTTCATTGGGAATATCCCAGTAAGCATAGCTCCACTGGGGATCGCGCGGCATCATGACAATTCGACTTTCGCCGTAACCGTCTGGCAGTTCGGGAAGCCCTTCATCTACCGAAGCCAGCGCACCACCCGTGCGATCAACAGAACTGACTCCAAATTTTGATGCTTCCATTGCTTCTTGTGCCTCTAGGGTGCGGGATGGAGTGTGAGAAATTCTCTCAGTTTCTATCTTTTGTATTGCTGTAAGTAACTGCGCTTTACGCATGCGGCTGTAACGAGAGATGTTGTATCCGCTGGCAACTATGCGTAGTTGCCGCAAGGTCATTTCTTCTAGGGGAGGGCGTTCTTTTGCCACGATCTAGTCTCCAATTACTGGGATCGGCAATGGCTGTTTCGGGATCTTTGGGATCGCTATGTTATCTATTTCTAACCAAAATTTCCCAGTTGCAAGCAAGGATTCAAGCGCCTAATTTCAGGAAACTGACGAATTATCGGCAAAACCGGGTTCAAAATGTCATTAATTTTTAACATTGAAGCAGGGGAGAAGAGGACGCGGAAGGGGACAAGGGAGCAGAGGAGCAGAGTGGAAGAGGAGCAAACAACCCCAACCATCTCCTCCGCACCTGGAGCACCTGGAGCACCTCCGCACTTCTCACCCCTCATCCCCCCATCTCCTTGTCTCCCCCTCCCTCCATCTTGGGAGCGAAAGCGTGCGCAGTCGCAGCGGAAGCGAAGCGAAAGAGAAAGCGACTCCTCACGCCTCACTCAAATAATCCGCTAACCTTCTTGCAAAATTTCTACGTCTTGAACTTCCCTAATCTGCCATTGATCAGCTTGACGCATTAAGTCGTACTGAACGCGCAGTTTGTCATCGTAGGACTCGGAGCGATCCAGTTGTCCTTGCTCATAGAATTTGGAAACTTCTCGGACGACTGCTTCTACACGGGCTTGGTTGGGGATTTCCTCACTGGTATTTACCCTTTTCACCATCACCTCGTGCTGAAACGTCCGGTAGATATTATTTTGCTGGATATAACTAGCGCGATCGCGCCACACTGACAGCATAGGATCTACTAGAATATTATCCAACCGCTGGATCTGATGATCGGGACCGAGTGCCTGCGACTTGGTAGACAGCCAGGTTTGAATTACCCGGCGAGCCGTCTCAGGAGTTAGAAGATTTTCGGTTACGCTCTTTTGGGGATCAGGCGGAGGAATGGCTAGAGGAGGCTGATTAATCCCTACACTAGGCTGCTCTCCCTCTAGCTGCGAAGCATTTTGGAACCGTTGGTAAGCGCCCACCGCTATAAATCCGACTGCTGCCACGCCGAGAAGACTTGCAAATCCCAGTAGCAATTGTCTCATTGACCTTTTTCGGCGAGAGCGATCCCTCCGCATTTTCTTTCCTGCTACGCGCCCTTCTGAATCTGGTGATGTAGCAGGCTTTTTCCGCTTGCGTGGACGATTGGAAGTCGGTTTCGGTGCTGAACCTCTCGGTGAATTCTGTTTCCCCTGAGAGGGAGTGAATTGGGTAGAGACACCAGAGGGAGGCTCCATTGTCGCCATCTGGGTAGTAGTCGTGCTAGCAGAAACTGCTTTCTCGGGGTGGTGAGCTTGGGCAGCGGCTTGCTCGCTGACTCCTGGAGTAATCCACTTCCTTTTCGCTTGTTCGCTTTCCTGTGGTGGGGACTCCACTACTGCTGCCTGATTCTGAAGCTCGATAGAGGCGAGTAGTTCTTCTAATTCTTGCTGTACCTGCTCATCAGCAAAGTAATCTTTCAAAGATGCTTGTTGGTTTGCCAAATCTCGGAAATGAGGAAAAACCTCAGTTTGTAGCCAATGCTCTCCATAAAGACACAATCCTGGTAGCAAGTCAGGGGAATCCAGGGATTTCTCGCGGATGAAGGCAAGGAGTTCCGGCTCTTGGCTGAGTTCTAGCGCTCGGCTAGCTTCCTCGGTTTGCCCTAACAGCAGGGCACACACTGCCTGCTCTAGATAAACATCTTGCTGTTTGCCCAAACGCCTCAGCATTTCCTTTGCTCCGGCAATGAGGGCAGGCTGGCGATAGGCAAATCCTCCTGCGATGCGAGCATAAACGGCTAGGTAAGCGGCTACAGCGGAGGGGCGTTTTGCCTCTGCCTCAAACAATTCTTGCTGTTGGGTGGTGGTTAAGTAGCCCCGTATCTGCTGGATAAATCGGAGAAATTGATCCACACTCAAGCCCGAGCGATCATCCCCTGTTCGGTCGATCCCGCCGCGCTCTTCCAGCATTTGTTGGAGTAGCTGCAATCCTTGGCGAGTGGGACTTTGGTCATATTGCGCCAGTAACTCCCAAATGCGGTAAGGTCGCAGCTTGTACAAATCTGCCTCAATCTCGCCCCGGAGTTCGGGAAGCAGGCACTCCTGCGAAAGTAAGTCTTGACCACTTTGTCCAAAGCTAGCAGCCTTTTCATACTCACCTTGCTGCCACCTCTCCCGACATAGTTCCAAATCGGCTAGCGCTAGGGTTAAAACTATGTCCGCTCGCTGTGAAGTCTCTCGCTTCCCACTTTCGGGCGATAGGCTACTGCTGCTGCTCAAATAAGATTCAGCCCAACGACGGGCAAGTTCGTATTCTCCCAATTGTTGAAGAATCAGTAGTGCTCCCGCCAATTGGTCATCGTCGATTTCAATCCAGGAGGTATGAGATTCGAGTTGCTCTAATTGCGACTCGTTTTGGAGATTTGGTTGTGATTGATAAGTTTGGGAGAAAAAGTGGGCGTCATACTCAGCACGCTGTTCTGGGTCAGACAGAACCGCATGGGCATCGTCGAGCAGTTGTTTGCGAGCAGCGATCGCTACTTCACTATACTCAGGACGAGGCTGTTGTTGAGTGCGATCACTATAAGCTTGATCAACTTGCTCGGTTGATGCCTGAATCGGCACTCCCAAAATACTGTAGTAATCGAGCGGAATTCGCACGGTTCACTTCCCCAGCACAGAGCCACGCTTGTTAACTTAGAGTGAATAAGAATTAATTGCTTAGTGCTGCCGCTTATTAACGACAGCCTTCAAGGCAAAATTTTAGCTCACACTTTGGATTAGAGAAAAATCACTAACTACTCTTTTCAAATGAATAATTTCATACAGCGCCTCCCAACAAATTAGATTTAATCTAACAACTGTGGGTGCTAGACAAATTATGCCTCCCGCGAGACAATGAAATGCCCGCCACGGGGATAGACTCGGGTGTCATCATTAACCCACCAGGGCAAGCTTTACCCAATAGACGTTACTGTAACTTCTGTAGATGTTACAGGCAACATCTCAAGCTCGATTAACTATAGCTGTAAATACGACCAACTTATGGTTTCCGAACGAACTGTACCGAAATTTCAAGATACTCCCTCCCAAATTACTAAAGAGGAAGGGTTGCTTCTCTACGAAGAGATGATGCTTGGGCGCTTGTTTGAACAAAAGTGTGCTGAGATGTATTACCGGGGCAAAATGTTTGGTTTTGTCCATCTTTACACCGGTCAAGAGGCAGTTTCTACAGGCGTGATCCGAGCGCTGCGCTCGGGTGAAGATTATGTTACCAGTACCTACCGCGACCACGTCCATGCCCTCAGTTGCGGAGTTTCACCTGAAGCAGTAATGGCGGAGCTGTTCGGCAAGGAGACTGGTTGTAGCAAAGGTCGCGGGGGGTCGATGCACCTGTTCAGCCAGGAGGATCGCCTGCTGGGGGGGTACGCTTTTGTGGCAGAAGGAATACCAGTTGCTACTGGAGCCGCCTTACAAATTAAGTACCAACGAGAGGCTTTAGGCGATTACCATGCCGATCAGGTTAGCGCTTGCTTTTTGGGAGATGGTGCCACCAATAATGGTCAGTTCTTCGAGTGTTTAAACATGGCTTCCCTTTGGAAACTACCGATTGTATATGTGGTCGAAAACAATCTCTGGGCAATTGGGATGGCTCACGATCGCGCCGCCTCCCAGCCGGAAATTTACAAGAAGGCTGGTATGTTTGACATGCACGGCGTTGAAGTGGATGGAATGGATGTTCTGGCAGTGCGTGATGCTGCTTCTGAAGCGATCGCCCGTGCTAGGGCTGGCGAGGGTCCTACCCTAATCGAAGCACTCACCTACCGCTTCCGGGGTCACTCCCTCGCCGATCCCGATCAACATCGCTCTGATCAAGAAAAGCAAACCTGGATGGAGCGTGATCCCATTAAAAGACTGGCAGCTTACCTCACTGAACAAAAATTGGCGAACCAAGAAGAACTCCAGACAATTGAGGAGCGAGTTCAAGGGAAAATAGACGAAGCGGTCAAATTTGCCGAACAAAGCCCAGAACCCGACCCGAGCGAATTATATCGCTTTGTCTTTGCCGATGGGGAATAAAAGAAGGCAGAGGGCAAAAGTGGGAAAGTGAGGTGCGAGATGTGTGAGGGTATAAGACTCTCACCCCTCACCTTCCCCTCCCCATATCTGCTGCCATCAAGCGCGAAGCGAGAGATAGGCGCAGTGCTCCGCATCGCCACCCACTTACTCAGGCGGGAGTAATTTCGAGTGAAAATGGTCAAGTTTTGGGATTCTGTTCAAAGCTCTTTAGTGAGGAACAGACACCTGCTGGTTGCTTTCCGAACCCGAGTGAGCAGGTTGAACTTGGTATTTAACCAGGTTAGCTAAATCCTGTAGTTGACCAATCGCTTCCGCCCCTTCTAACTTCAGCAGTTCTCTATCGTCGCGCATCTCCGTCCAGGTAATCCCATAGTCGGAGACTAGAAAACGAATTAAGTGGTTATCTTCCAAGCTCACCATAAACGAGGCACTGCTCATTTCCCCGCCGCAGGTGTAGCAGTTAGCAGGATATCCTCGCTTCTCCAACACAATTGCTAGAGCTTGGAGATTCATGACCAGATCTCGAACGAATTGACGGTGTTGCTGCGCGAGTCGTATAAACACTTTTTTTTCCTCCAGGCACCACACCTGATTGCCAACTTTTGATTGTTTAAGGATTTAGCATTCGGGATGAAAGCTCAGTTCGGTGCCAAATATGCAAGGTTGTCCAGTCGTGGAACGGATTTTCCCGAATTTAACGCTTGGCCTTATGCTAGCTTGGCTTTTTCCTTCTGCCAGTATAGGTAATTACACTCAGGTTAATTCTTTACCATGATAATCTCTTGCTATCTAGTCATCAAGTTATGACCGAGGCAACCGCGCTTGGAAAGCACTGATTGTAAAGGCACAAGGTAAAAGAGGTGGTACACAACATTTGCCCTCTGCCCAAAGCCCTTATTCGGTGACTTTGCCTAAAGTATAGACTTGTTGCGCCAGTAGATATGGAACTAGCTCAACCATGACGCCTATGAAATCCCTCAACCGCTTGCCTAGCTGGGCAACCTGGGGACTAGCCTTTCCGTTAATCGTTTTGAATGGTGGGCTATTGCTCCTAGTTTTGCAGTATTTCCAGCCCATCATTACCGTTTTTGTGGTTGCCACCTTACTCGCTTTCATCCTGAACTATCCGGTGCAATTTCTCCAGCAAAAAGGAGTAAGACGAGGCTGGGCTGTTTTATTGGTAATCTTTGTTGCCTTATTACTCTTAGGGATTTTGGGCATTACCCTAGCACCCATCGCATTCAGACAGCTTGACGATTTGGCTTCTCGCCTCCCAAGCTGGATTGACTCTGGTAGCCAACAACTCCAATCTCTCAATGATTGGGCAGTCGCCCAAAAGCTACCGATTGATTTTAGTGGTTTAGCAACCCAACTGACAGAGCGTTTTTCGACTCAATTGCGTTCCCTGATTGGTCAAGTTCTTGGTGTGGTATTGGGGACAGTGAGCAAAGTTTTGTACTTAATCCTTACCTTAGTGCTTACGTTTTACCTTTTATGGAGTGGGGAACAGATTTGGGACGGAATTTATCAGTGGTTCCCCTCGTCGTTAGCTTCTCAGGTGCGACAACTACTGCGACAGAACTTCAATAACTACTATATCGGTCAGGCATCGTTGGCAGCGATTATGGGAACTTCCATGACTGTAGCTTTTTTGCTATTGCAGATTCCTTTTGGTTTGCTGTTTGGGTTGGGAGTGGGCTTCATGGCGCTGTTTCCCTTTGGTACCCCTTTGAGTGTCTGCTTAGTTAGTTTATTGATGGCACTGAAAAGCTTTTGGCTAGGAGTGAAAGTGCTGGTTGTCGCTACCGTGATCGAACAAATAATTGAGAATGCGGTTGCTCCTCGTCTGATTGGGGGATTTACTGGGCTAAATCCAGTCTGGGTGATTGTTGCCTTGCTAGTGGCAGCGAAAGTCGGTGGAATACTAGGGCTGTTGATTGCAGTGCCTATAGCTGGCTTTATCAAGAGTTTAGCTAATTTCTGGCGCACTAATACAGCGAGTAACTCTACTTCCGAGACTGAGGTGAAGGTGGGCACAGAAGAAACAGTATGATTGAGTTCTGATTGACACTCCCACGGCTTAAAGCGCGTGGGATTCTTGGGTCGTAGGGGAGCCTACGCTTCACCCCTCGCCAAGCATCTTGACGGTATGCCCTACCGCTG
>PXPT01000159.1:0-16271 GCA_003021505.1 Cyanobacteria bacterium QS_4_48_99
TATCGGAAGTTGCCACCAAGGATTGAAGCCCCATATCTAACCCCATAGGATTACCCTTAGCAGTTGGCGATGGCACGTCAACATCGCATGGAAGAGTTAACATCACATACCAACCCGCAGCTTTCCTAACCACTTGGGCTTGCTTGATCACAAAGCCATCAGGGATAGGACGTGACCAGCGAACCTTGACCAATCCCATCTTAGGAATTTTGATCCTATTCCCTTGCACCGGGTTGTTTGCCAACTGAGGGAAGGTTAGCGACCGAAACTGTCCAGGCTTTTAAACCGTGGAAAGCCAAAACCACGCTCCCACATAGAAGTGAAAGCACGTTCTAATCGCTTCAGTACTTGCTGCAACACAGCAGCCTGAACAGCCTTTAAGTCTGGGTTGGTTTGTTTGGCTTCGGTTAGTGCTTTAGCCTGACTAACAAAAGTCGGACGTTGGGTATCAGCAGGAATCACGTACTCACTCTTAATCGAGCAAGCGTCTATCCGGCATGACCTAGACTTGTACCAATCCTTGCGCTCACCAAGGGCATAGTTCCAGACCTTACGACTGGTTTCTAGCCAGTCGCTCATTGTCTGGCTCTGTGCCTTAGTGGGCTCAAGCTTATATCGGTACGTGAGGTTTATCATGTCTCTATTTAAGTTATCTTTTGCGTACTGCTTACATAAAACAGCAGAATAAATAAAAAGCTGCCCTAGAAGGGCAGGGCTTTATACCCTTGGAATCGGTAATTATGGCAGACGCGATGGACATCTCAAGGTGGAGGGGCTGTAGGCTTATAAACTTCCCAGGTTTCCTCGGAAGACAGCCCCTTGCGAAGTAATTCGCGCCCTTGAGGCCCTCCCAAGTTCGCCACCCGTGTCCTTGAGATGGGGGGACGCGGAGAGTTATTGATCGAGAGTAGTCAAACCGATTTCATCTGACAAAGCGCTTCCTCAGCAAATTCCGTTGTGCGCGTTTTAGTAATTCATACTCGAGAAATTAGGCGATCACGTAGCGTGCTGGAAGCTAAATTACTACTGTGAGGGTAGTTCCCTTGCTTGCCGGAGTTAAGATTACCCATTCCCGATTATGGTCCTGAGAAAACTGCTGCTTCGACATCCTCACGAGAGAGGGAATACTTAAAGGAGCGATTAATGTCGCTGTTCCCTTCTGCCGCATTAATATAGCGTACAGTTAATTCCTCAATTTCGAGGCAGAGTTCTGCTTCCCAGGTTGGTTGCTTGATGTACCAATAATTAAGGTCATTATTATCTTGCTGGCATCCTTGATCCCGAAGCCACTGCTCCAATTCGGGAAGGGGATGATTGTACAAGGGAGTATCAGCGGAGGGAAGAGTCATATCAATTCAAAATGTACAATTCAAAATTTCTTCGGTTCGGGGTTCTTACATTTTCGGAGGCGCTGGGTGCCGAATTACTTCGACACACCACTGATCGCCGATAGGGAACCTTAAGGGGCTTTTAAAGGTTCGAGGGAACCTCGAACCACAACCCCTCCGAAATTAAGCTTTCACAAAATTGGACTCGATTCCTTTCTCACTTTCCTAGGAGAAAGGGGAACCTGTGCCTTTTCTTCGATTTTTAATTGTTTTGGTCATAAGGTTAAAATTTAGTTGTTTTGAGTGCTTTCCTGGTCTAGTTTTTGAGGAGTGGACCCCGGCTCTGGTAATGCTTCGAGGTGGTATGCTGCTGGCTGCTGTTGAGAGGATACTTGCTCGCTACGTAATTCCGGTACTTGGAAAGCAGCATCTCCGCGGGTTAGCCCAATCGTGATCGCCAACAGCAAGCAACCTAGAAAGGTGAGACCAAGAATGAACAGGGCAAAAACTTCCCCTGCTGAAAGGGGACGCTCAAAGTCATCGAGGTAAGCTGCCGATGTGGTTCTAGACCGAGATTGAGCAGCCGGATATCTCGACTTTTGGGGAGCTGTGACAACATCGTAATCAGGATAGCAGATTTTTAGATCATATCGCCTGCGCTGCTCTGGGTCACTAAGTGTGGCGTAGGCTTCATTAAGCTGTTGGAATTTTGCCTTAGCGATCGCAGGTGACAGCTTTGTGGTATCTGGATGGTAAAGTTTGCTCAGTTCCCTGTATGCTCGTCGAATGTCAAGTGCCGAAGCAGATGGATGTACCCCCAGAAGCGCGTAGTAGCTGTTTGCTAGCCTAGCGCTAGCTGGTTTCACTCGATTGCCCGCAGTTCGCCTACCCTGACTCACGTGAGTTGCTATACGATTACTATGCTACCTCTGAAAATATTTTAACTAAGCTCGCTGCACTACAAGTGATTATTTCCCAGTCCCAGTAAGGCACTCATGATCTCTTCGTCCCTTCTGCCTTCTTTTGAAAGTTCGCCACAGCAAAAGTGTGCGGTAACGATAGGTTACTCCAGAAAGTGCTGCCAACAGTAGCCATCCGAACGTATTGACTCGCGGATCAAACAGGGTGACATCGAGTAAATTAAATAGGGTACAGCCGCCAAAAGCAACCAAATACGCGAACAGCATAATTTTGTCCTGATGCCATTCCACCCCGCCTTTTGTGGGTGCTACGGCTGACCAGATTCCCAGTAGCAAAACTGCTCTGGCAAGCACTGCGCCCACTAACCCCAACAATAAAAGCGTAGCGGGAATCCCCGTTTCTGCGGTCAACATCAGCGGCAAATTGTGAGGATGCCCAAACCAGAAACCCGTTTGTGCCTCATAAAGTGCGGTAAAGTTCCGCAGTCCCCAACCCGTCCAAGGATGCGCTTGGGTGAGATTCCAAGCAAACTCCCATTGCGTTCTCCGTAACATCGGCAGTGGGCGATCAGGATACATCTGATCCGAGAGTCGTCCCCAAAAGTGATACGGGACAATCTCGCGTAGCCACTCGCGCCCCAGTGGCGGACCAAAGGAAGCCCAGAGGACACTACCAACGACAACCCCCACGCCAGCAACCAACCCATGCCAGCCCAAGTAAAGGGCAAAGGCAAGACACCCCAAAATCGCCACTGCCCAGGCATTGCGGGAATCGACTAAAACAAGTGCCAGCCCGTTTCCGAGCAACACCACACTCAAAAATAATAAAACCCACCCTTGATGCCTCCTTGAATGTCGCCGCCAAGCTTGGTAGTTCTCTACCCACAATCCTAGCCCCAAAAGCAGCACCATGAGCAGAAAGGCGGCGAGAATATTGGCGTACATAAACACCGAAGCCATGCGCCCTGGGGGATTGCCATTGGCTTGCAACACCCAGCCCAAGACGACTTGCAGTTGCTCCGGGCTAGTCCATCCCCCCCATATTTGCCCGAACCCCAAGATGACGACTGGTACCGAAGCAAGGACATATAACCAAGCAATCCCCCGCAACTGGGCAGGTGTCTGGATGAGGACACTAAAGGCGGCAAACAAGGCAAAGAAGGGGAGCAAATTTGCTAAGCCTAGGAAAGCATCGAGGGGTTGAGCAGCGAAGCAACAAGTAATTATGAGCCCAATACTTAAGATTGCCAGTCCCCAATTGAGAGGGCGTTGAATAATCCGGCGGTATTGTTGCTTCCAGATTGCCACTAGGGCAACAATTAGCCCGACTCCTCCCCAACTTGGTAGTAAAGGGAAGATGAATAGCATGAGTTGCACAAATCGCCAAATGCCCCGTAGTTCGGGATAGGGGGCTAGGGAGTCGTTCCGTGCCATGAGCCAGGTTGCGGCGCGACAACTCGTAATTATTCCTTATTTCAAATGAAGGGCAGGAGATGGCTTAAATTTCGTGCAAAGGTGCGAGTTTAATTCCGAATTCTGAACTCTGAATTCTGAATTCACTAAGCAGGCTCCCAGTTTTCAACGCGGGTGAGACGGATTTGTGCCAAGGTAAAGATAGTGGGAATAATGCGACCGTAATTTGTTGCGATCGCTTTCCAACCCAGTTCCGCTACAAAACATCCCCACAAGACTGGTCCTACGAAGGCAAACGCCGTGCGAGCTGCACCGTAGCGTGCTGTACTCATTGCCATCCCTTTCTGTGCCGTTTGCACCGCGAGCTGACTTTGAAACTTTGCTGCTGCCGCTGCTCCACCTTGAACCAAAGCCTGTTTAGCCGCTTGATAACTGGCACAGTGAAACGCAAACTGACGCGCGATTTGTTGCAGCAGTAAAGGCTGGAGAACGGAAGTGACTGCCAAAGCACTGCTGCCTTTCAGGAATAAGTTAAATGGCTCCTCCTGCAACTGTGCCGGCAAGGGTTCAGAGAAGTTGGAGTTGGCAAGTGATCGCTTCACCCGTGCTGTCAAGGATTTTTGTTCTGATGCGGGTAAGCGTTTCCAGGCGCGACTCACTAAGTTCAGAAACACCTCTGCTTCTAGATCCGTAGTAGAGAGCTTATTCGAGTAGGGAAGCTTCAGATAACGACAAACTTGAATGAGAACCTGCCGATAGCTTACCTCCTGAGTACGCCCTCGCATTACCGTCATTCCATCCGCTGCTAGAAAGCGAAACCGTTCTTCTAGGGAGTCCAGCCAAACCTCTGGATCTTGACTTTGCACTTCGGCTGGCTCAGGCGTTTGCAAATAATCGAGCGGATTAAGCTTACGGCAAAACAGAATTTGCGTCAACTGCTGTAATTCTTCTTCTGTGGCTAACTCTAGCGCTGCTCTAAGTTCGTTCAATATCTGTCCCTCCACAACCCCAGATTGAATGACTGATGCTTTTTATTTTACAGTGGCATTGCGACGCCTCAAAAGGCGATCGCTTGCCCTAGACTCAATCAGAACAATACAGGCATTTTTACTGCTAGCTTCTCAAGCAGGCGAGTTTTCTAGGATACGAGACCCCAGGGATCCCACTCTACCTCATCCCCGCTAATTATGGGATTGGTGTAGGTGTTGGTGTTGGTCTTGTGCTTGCCCTAACCAATAAACAAATACTCAGCAAAGCTGCGGCTATCCTTCCCAACACCAGCAGGATAGGCAGAGATTCAGTTCTGACTCTCAGCGCAATCGCCCTTGTTTAATAGTGGAAAGTTGAATAGCGTTAAATTGGCAGTGTTAACTTCTATCAACTACCAGGAGAAATTAAATGCTGGAGCTATACCAATTTGAGCTGTCGCAGCACTGCGAAAAAGTGCGCCTCATCCTTGACTATAAAGGACTGGAATATCGCAAAGTGGAAGTGACTCCGGGCGTGGGACAAGTGGAAGTCTACCAGATGTCAGGTCAGCGGCAAGTGCCAGTGTTAAAAGACGGGGAAACAGTGATTGCCGACTCCACTGAAATTGCGATGTATCTCGAACGTCAGTATCCAGAACGACCGATTATCCCCACTGATCCCAGGGAACGAGGACTTTGCCTATTAATAGAAGAGTGGGCTGATGAATCGATCGCAACTAAAGGTCGCACTGCTTTTGTGGGAGCATTAAACCAAAATGAAAACTTCCGCACCGCCATTCTGCCCAACGAGACTCCCGACTTTATCAAAACTGTAGTCGGTTCTATCCCTTCGGAAGTTCTCGATACTTTGGGGGCTGGTGCCGGTGTGGGCGGAGATGCCCTCAAAGAAGCTCAAAATGGTCTCAAGCAGGATTTAGAGGCTCTGAGTTTACTGCTGAGAGAACGCTCTTACTTGGTGACAGACACCCCCACCCTGGCAGATTTGGCAGTAGCAGGAGTGAGCATTATCTTAAAGTTTCCGGCTCGTGCCTATCTCAATTTACCAACAGCACTAGCAGGCAAAGGTATTCCTGGATTAGCTGACAATATGGCTTACGAAACATTTTTTGAGTGGCGAGATCGCCTCTATAGCGAATATCGTCACCCCTCAACTTCTACAGGCATGAGTTCTTCTGGTTCTCAACCGACCTCGATTAATATCGAATAAGTCGTTGTTATTTGTGATTGGTTTTTTGTTGAGGGCTAATTGCTAATTGCTAATAGTTAATCGCAAGAGGTTTATTTACAATTGGCTATTAACGATGGACAATTAGCCCATAACTAATGACAAACGACCATTCTGAAACGCCCATAGGTTCGGTAACTGAAGGCTCCCTAACTCACGGATTAGAGGTGAGACTCCATCCCGATGTCTCCGTGGAAGATATGCGAGTAGGCAAATTCTTGACCGTGCAAGGAGCGCGATCGCGCTTCTTTTGCCTGCTCACCGATGTCACCCTCGGAACCGCCAGTGCCCGAATTGTTGCTAATCCTCCCAGCCCTAATGATGATTTTCTACGCGAAGTCCTGGCAGGCAGCAGCACGTACGGGACAGTCAACCTCTCTCCCATGTTGATGTTCACCCCAGAAGAGGAGGAAGAAGGGCATCAAGCGTCATCGACTTCGCTCAATGGGAGTAGCCCCCTCGGTTCTTTCCAGGCACAAACCAGCAGCGCGATTGACCTCCAGCCTGTCAAAACCATTCCCAGTCACTTTAGTCAAGTCTATGATGCCAGCGAACGTGACTTCCGTGCCGTGTTCGGCTGGGAAGATGACCCCCACCGCCGCAATTTTTCAGTTGGTCAACCCCTAGACATGGATGTTCCTGTCTGCCTGGATTTAGATGCCTTCGTCGAGCGCAGCAACGGTGTTTTTGGCAAATCTGGCACGGGTAAATCGTTTCTCACTCGCCTGCTACTATCTGGCATTATCCGCCGACAGGCAGCGGCTAACCTCATTTTTGATATGCACTCTGAATACGGTTGGGAAGCCGTCAGTGAAGGTCAGCAATTCAACACCGTCAAGGGCTTACGCCAGCTTTTCCCAGGACAGGTGGAAATTTATACCCTTGATCCCGAATCGACTCAGCGCCGGGGTGTCCGGGATGCCCAGGAACTTTACCTCAGCTACGACCAAATCGAGATCGAAGACTTGCGACTCGTAGGAGGTGAATTAGGGCTTTCGGAAGCCAGCCTGGATAATGCCAATATCCTGCAATCGGAATTTGGTAAATCCTGGATTCTTCAGCTGTTGAACATGAGCAACGAAGATATTCAGGAATTTTGTGAGCAAAAGCAGGGACACAAAGGCTCCATCGCAGCGCTACAGCGTAAATTGACCCGCCTAGAAAGTCTCAAATATATCCGTTCTGCCTGCCCTCACGACTATGTGGAGCAGATTTTGCAATCTCTCGATGCTGGGAAGCATGTGGTAGTGGAGTTTGGCTCTCACTCCAATATGCTCTCTTATATGTTGGCAGCGAATGCAATTACCAGGCGGATTCACAAATCTTACGTCCACAAGTCGGAGCAGTTTTTGCAATCAAAAAATCCCGACTTACGCCCTCGCCAGTTAATGATCACTATTGAAGAAGCACACCGCTTTCTTGACCCCAGCATGGTGCAACAAACCATTTTTGGCACCATCGCACGAGAAATGCGTAAGTACTTCGTTTCCCTACTAGTGGTGGATCAGCGTCCTTCCGGTATCGACACTGAAGTCATGTCCCAAGTTGGCACTCGCGTCACTTGCTTACTTAACGACGAAAAAGACATTGATGCCATTTTTACGGGGGTTTCTGGGGGGCAAAACCTGCGCTCTGTCCTAGCTAAACTCGACTCGAAGCAACAGGCACTAATCCTGGGTCACGCCGTTCCTATGCCTGTGGTGGTGCGTACCCGTCCCTACGACGAAACCTTTTACGCCGAAATTGGCGATACCTCCTGGAATGAAATGCCGGATGAGGACGTGTTTGCAGCCGCTCAAGCTGCCAAGGGCGATTTAGGTTTTTAACTCGGCAATCGGCAAGCAGTATTAGAAATCTAGGACTAGCACTTCTGCTCCTCTGCTCCTCTGCCCCAATGTAGTTAAACTACCATCATAACTTTTAATCGGTTCGGCAATCCGAATCTGTACTCTCTTTCATTTTAAGAATTACTAAGCCATCATAGTAATAGAGACATAAAGCTGGGTCAGTCTTAGGCAAGTCTTGGTCGTTCCCCCATGTACGGGAAGGTGAGAAGGGAACTTTAGGCACAGCTGAGGTCGAAACTTTTATCCTTTACGAGCGTCTAAAATTGTAATAACATGATAATACGAACTCATAACGACTTCGATTTATTCCTTCGCAGAAACGAAAGATAGCATGCTCATTTTCTTCGGTGAGAGTAGTTCCATGGATTTTAGCTTCCATGGCTGTCCGACAGTAAGTCTCTCGCTAGAAACGAGGACAGCACATTTCTATTTCTTTTGCAAGATGTAGTTTCTCACCTCGCACCACTACCCTTACAGGTAAAAATCGGGAAGGTTCCCAGAGAGCAACCTCAGCGACAGAACTGTTGCTTGTTTACGGAGTCACGACTAAAGCGATGCCCACTGCCAAAATCGACAACAATAACAACAACGAACAGCCGACTATATCGGCTGACATGGTACGTACTTATCTGCACGAGATTGGTCGGGTACCACTGCTAAACCACGAACAGGAAATCGTTTACGGCAAGCAAGTTCAGAAAATGATGGGCTTGCTAGAAGAACAAGAAAAACTGCAAAAAGAGCTACAGCGCGAACCTACCCACCAAGAGTGGGCAGAGCAGGTTCAGATGAGCCAGTCTGAACTAAAAGAGGCTTTGCGGCAGGGAAATCGAGCAAAGCGTAAAATGATCGAGGCGAACTTGCGTTTAGTGGTGGCGATCGCCAAGAAGTACCAGAAGCGCAACATGGAATTCCTCGACCTAATTCAAGAGGGAACATTGGGTCTGGAGCGAGGAGTAGAAAAATTTGACCCGACGCGGGGTTATAAATTCTCCACTTATGCCTACTGGTGGATTCGCCAAGCGATTACTCGGGCGATCGCCCAACAAGCCCGTGCGATTCGCCTGCCTATCCATATTACCGAAAAGCTCAACAAAATCAAGAAAGTACAACGAGAACTGGCTCAGAAACTGGGTCGAAACGCCACCCCGAGCGAAATTGCCGAGGAGCTAGACCTAGAACCCTCTCAAATCCGAGAATACCTGAGCATTGCTCGTCAACCGATTTCTCTTGATGTTCGCGTTGGGGATAACCAGGATACGGAACTAGCCGATCTCCTAGAAGACGATGAGAGTTCTCCAGATACTTACATCACCGAGGAGTCGATGCGACAAGACTTAGACGGCATCCTCTCAGAACTCACCTCCCAACAGCGAGAAGTGCTATCCCTGCGCTTCGGGCTGGAGGATGGCAATGAAATGTCCTTAGCCAAAGTCGGTAAGAAACTCAACCTGAGCCGCGAGCGCGTCCGTCAGCTAGAGCACCAAGCTCTCGCCCAACTCCGCAAACTCCGCTCCAATGTCCAAGAGTACATCGCTGCTAGCTAATTCCTAGGCAAGCTAGCACTCTTCACTCATTTACCAATTCCTTCATCTATCCTGGCTATGTAGAGAGTAGGAGCCCAATAAATTTGGGTTGACTAAATAGACAGTTAAGGATGAGGCAACCGAAGGAAGCTCTAATAGCGATAGCGGACAACCGTTATCGCTCTTTTAGTATTAACGTGCTCAACAAATCAGGCAGAAAAGTAATACTGTCTCTCGTATGAGAGAAGCATAACTATATAAGGTTCAAATACTGTGTAAGTAGTAGGAGTTGCTATAAAGGATTTAGGGGGGGAGGCAGAATTGGTTAATATTTCTTTAGAATCAATGGTCAAATATCCTCTATTCAATCTTGGGTGGTTTCTTAGCATCGGACTGGCAACAACCGGTTCTGTTTCCCTGTTAGCGTCTCGTTTGGAAACCTCATCCTCGCCGAAGGTACTCCCGATTTCTACTGCCCAGGCATCTCCATCTAATTCCTTAATGGATGATGGAACTTACCTTTATGGTCAGTCTTCCGAGCCGAATAGAATTGGTCAACAATATCTGGTATTCAAAATCCACCAAGGCAAACTCGTGGGAGCATTTTACATGCCTCGCTCCGAGTTTAGTTGTTTTTACGGCACCCTGAAGCCGCAGAAAATGGATCTGACGGTGGTGGCTCCTTACGAAGACGCAACTCATCCCTATGTGATCGCGCTGGAGGAAAAATCGCCAGTGGCAGCAGCAGGGGGGCAACCACCCCGTTCGCTGGGACTGCAAGGATACGAGCGCATTCAGCCCCTAAGCGAGAATGACAAGCGCATCCTCAACACCTGCCTGAGCGAGCATAAACAAGAGGTTTGGAATTGAGCGTGCCCAACTGAGGGATGATAGCGAAGGTTATTCAAGTGAGGAGTGAGGAGATGCGGAGGAGTGGAGGAGATGGGTGGGCTTGTTTGCTCCTGGTGCTCCTGGTGCTCCCCTGCTTCCCCCGCTCCCCCTGCTCTTTGTCTCCCCGCGTCTGCCATAACTATTGATGTTCAGCCTGAGTGGATATTAAAACTCAATGCCAGGTTGTGCCTTAACCCCTTGTTCGCGGAAAGGGTGCTTGATGAGTGTCATTTCTGTGACTAAATCGGCTTTTTCGATGAGCGCCTCTGGTGCGCCTCTGCCAGTGAGAATGACGTGAGAGTCTTCTGGCTTTTGCTCTAGCCCCTGCAAGACATCTTCCACGCGCAGATAGCCGAGTTTGAGTACCACGTTAATTTCGTCTAAGAGGACGAGCTGATAGTCTCGGTTGTGGATAAATTCCAGTGCCTTTTCCCAAGCTGAGTGAGCTTTTTCGGTGTCGCGCTCTCGGTTTTGGGTTTCCCAAGTAAATCCCTCTCCTGTGGCATGGAAGACTAACTGATCTTCCCAGTGACTAAGGACAGCTCGCTCGGCAGGTTCCCAGGCTCCTTTAATAAATTGGACAATTGCCACGTGATTTCCATGACCAAGCGATCGCACCACTATGCCCAGTGCTGCCGTTGTTTTCCCCTTGCCGTTGCCAGTGTTAACAATAATTAAGCCTTTCTCGCGTGATCGTTCGCTCAAGCGTTGCGCTTGAACCTCTTTGCGTCGCTGCATTTTACGCTTGTACTGTTGGGGAGTTAGCCCAGAGGTAGCGTGATCGCTAGATTCGGTCATTTCTATAACTGTTGAGACGAGATACAGGGGGGAGCCCCGTGTCTGTCTTATTATACTGGATTTGAGTTTTGATCGAGCAGATGATCTTTAGTTTGCTTCAACTGCTATAAGGTAATAGTAGAAAATCTCCTCCCCGGCGGGAGCGAACAGTTGTGTTACCGCTTCTAATTCCGCTCGGTTTAACAGCATTATTGGCATTCTATTTGGCTTGGAACTTGGGAGCCAATGATGTCGCCAACTCGATGGGTACGGCTGTGGGAGCCAAGGCGCTGACCCTGCGGCAGGCTCTGTTAGTTGCTGGAGTGCTAGAGTTTGCAGGGGCAGTTCTTTTTGGTCAAGGCGTTTCGACCACTTTAGCCACTCAGGTAGCAAATTCTTCCCAATTTGCCGATAATCCCCAAGTGTTGCTACTGGGCATGGTTTCAGTGCTGCTGGCTTGTGGTTTGTGGCTGCAAATTGCCACACTTCAAGGGTTGCCTGTCGCCTCGTCTCATTCCGTTGTGGGAGCGATCACCGGATTTAGCTGCGTGGCAGCAGGGATTTCGGCAGTGGAGTGGACAACCATTGGTCGCATTTGCCTCGCCTGGATTGTCACACCCCTGATTAGTGGTGCAGTTGCCGCCCTATTTTATAGTTTGGTTAAACGAGGGATTCTGGAACAAAGTGACCCTTTAAGGCAGCTACGCGAGTGGATTCCCTGGCTGAGTGCCATCCTGTTGGGGATTTTCGGTGCGATTGTTTTGCCCACGCTATTCGAGCTGCCCTTGTTTGATTCTCTAGCGATTCCTAACCGCGATCTTTCCCTGGGCGCGGGTGTGATCGCTGCTATTAGTCTTGCTCTGGTAAGCTGGAGTCAGCTAGAAGGCTCCCAGGATAGGAAGGAAGGAGCGCAGGAGCCATCCCAACTGGTAGAGCGGCAGTTAGGACGGTTTCAGGTTTTGAGTGCCTGCTTTGTTGCCTTCGCCCACGGCTCGAATGATGTCGGGAATGCGATCGCTCCCTTAGCGGCGATTACCTATCTTCTTCGCACTGGTTCTATTCCCCTGGCTCAGTTCAGCATTCCTACCTGGATTCTAGTTATCGGAGGTTTGGGCATTGTCGCCGGTTTAGCAGTTCAAGGGAAAAATGTGATTGCAACTGTAGGTGAACAAATTATTTCCCTCCAGCCTAGTAGTGGCTTTTGTGCCGAGCTTGCCACCGCTAGCACCATTTTGTTTGCTTCCCGCTTGGGGTTGCCCGTTTCTACCTCTCACGCCCTCGTTGGCGGCGTTGTCGGCATCGGACTACTGCAAAACTGGCAAAAAGTCCGCTTCCAAACCGTGCGCTCTGTTGCCCTTGCCTGGGTAATTACTGTCCCCGCAGCAGCGATTTTGGGAGCAATTATTTTCACTATCCTGCGTTGGTTATGGATGTGACCTTTAAAGGCAGAGGGCAGAATTAGGAAGGACAAGGGGACAGGGGACAAGGGGACAAGGGGAAACTCTGACAGATTCAGCCTCTCCCCCTCTGCTTGTTTTCCCTCCCCATCCTGGGAGCGAAGCGACTCACTCCCTTTTGCGATAAAAGGTCTCTAAGCTATCTTGGTTGCCCACGTAGCGCCAGTGCCAAGGTTCGTAACTAATGCCTTGGGGATTATCCCGAGGAAAGGACAACTCAAAGCTATAGTGGGCGGCATTCTCTTTTAGCCAAGCAAAAGCTTCTGTTTGCTCAAAGCTCTCTACTATATGCGTTTCTGGCGCTTGGGCATCGCCAACATCAATCGCGTAGCCCGTGTGATGCTCGCTGTAACCAGGAGGGGCACTCACTTCCGCCCGCTTAGTTGTTACTTGTCCCCGTTGCGCTTTGATATCGAAAAATAAGTATTTCTGCTCGGCAGTGGAGCGGAAACCAGAAAGCGGCACGAGATCCACCCCATCTGCGGCGGCGGCTGCTTGCATCTTCTCAAAAGCTTGGGCGGCGGGCGATCGCAAGCGAATACTGCCATCGGCTGTCACTGCTTCCAGAGAGGATTCTGGTGCTTGTTGGTAAGGTAGGTGTCCTAGCAGGTTGTTGATTTCCCCCTCAACAGTCGGACTCGGAAGCGGTTCAGGCGTGGGAGTGGGTTGAGCGGCTGGTGTTTTTGTGGGTGTCGGATTGCTCGAAGTAGTTGGAGGCTGAGAGGAGCGATTTAATAATAGAGTACCAACCAACAAAGCGATCACGCCTAATCCCAACGTTCCCCCAATCGCCAACACGAGTTTCCACCGCCATGGGCGTTTGCTATCTGGTATCTCTCGCAATGCCTCTGGAATCTCTTCACTGGATGTGCGAGAAAACTTAGTTGACTTTCCCGGCAGGTTCACGTTATCCAAAACCTCCACTCCTACACTGAAACTCAACGATTAACTTTAACGAAATTTGCAATCGCGCTGCTGAGTATCTAGATTCTAAAATTTCATTTCAATTAAATCATGCCCTCCTTAAGCTCTCCAGTTTTAGAACTTTATCTCAGGCTAATCGGTGGTGTCGTGCTGGGATGGTTTTTAGGTCGCATACTGCCCAATCTTGCTGCTGCTTACTTGGGTAAGTTTCTGTTTTGGTTGGGCGTTCCCATTGGGATTATTGCTTTTTTGCGTGGCGCCGACTTGTCGGGACCAATTTGGGTAGCGCCAGTCGTTGCCTGGGTTGCGATTCTATTGGGAGCAGGTTTGGCTTGGGTATGGATGAGACAAAAATCTTACCAGAATAAACCCTTCCAGGTTAGCTTCCTTCTGGCCTCGATGGTTGGCAATACTGGCTACCTAGGCTATCCGATTAATTTAGCTTTAGTGGGGGAAAAATACTTCGGCTGGGCAGTCTTTTACGACTTGCTCGGCACAACTTTGGGAGCCTATGGTTTGGGCGTGGTTCTGGCAGCCTACCTAGGCAGACAGCTACAAAGCGGGTGGCAGTTAATCCGAGTCGTACTGAAAAATCCCGCCTTGTGGAGCTTAGGAATCGGACTATGGTTCCGTCAAATCCCCCTCCCCGAGCCAGCAGAAGCGAGCTTGCAGGCACTAGGTTGGACAGTAATTTCCCTTTCACTACTACTTATTGGAATGCGACTGAGTCAGCTTCATTCCTTACGCAACTTGCAACCTGCCTCGGTGAGCTTGGCAATAAAAATGCTGCTGGTTCCTCTGTTACTAGGAGTGGGAATCTCTCTAATAGGAATTAGCGGTCCTCCCCAGCTTGTGATGGTGCTACAAATGTCAATGCCGCCAGCCTTTGCCACCCTCGTTATTGCCGAAGCCTACGACCTTGATCTAGAGCTAACGGTGACAGCACTGGCAGCCGGGTCGAGCGGCATATTGCTAACGCTACCAATTTGGTTGTTGCTGTTTGGTGGTTAGCTCTTATCATCTTGATCGATGTACAAATGTAATTCAGAATGAGGATTTATGGCAATCGCCAACTGAAGACATTACCAGGAGAGTCAACCCGACCTACCTCTGCGCGGGTACGAGAAGCTTTGTTCAACATCTGGCAGGGCGCTATTGCTGAGTGTCACTGGCTGGATTTGTGTGCTGGAAGCGGTTCGATAGGTGCAGAAGCGCTGTGTCGCGGTGCAACTCAGGTAGTGGGGATTGAAAAATCGGGGCGTGCTTGTCAAGTAATTCGGCAAAACTGGCAGCAAGTGGCACAGCCAGGGCAACAGTTTCGGGTGCTTAGAGGCGATGTCGTTGGGCAACTCAAAACCTTGGTGGATCAGCAGTTTGATCGCGTTTACTTTGATCCTCCCTACGCCAGTGACCTATACCAGCCCGTCTTGGAAGTGATCACCGATCTGCAACTCCTAAGTGCTACTGGCGAACTAGCAGTAGAATATAACCCGAAACATTGGCGTGCCAACTCGGTTGCAACTCTAGAAATTTCTCGCCAGAAAGTCTATGGCAGTACTACTCTTACCTTTTATCGGCGTAAGGAATGAGTAGCATTAAGCGAGAGATTCCTAAGCTAAAAAGCCTATATATCCTGCTGGGTGGCGTGGTAGCTGACTCAATGCGCTACTGGTTGCTGCGCCTGTACTGCCTATAGGCATCAAAGAATAGCCCAGCAAGCGTAACCAAGATTAGACCGAGGACAATTCCTGAAAGCAGTGGTTCAAGCACGTTATTTCTCCTTGGTAAAATTAATTATTTCTCGTCTTAACAGCGTGCCTTGGGACTATAACAATACGTTACTTTATAGCACTTAATCTTATTATAGCTAATTATCTCAATTAGGGGGGAGAGGCAAAGCGCGATCGCCCTTAGTGATAGCTGCATGAGTTGAATCGGCTTGATTACTAAGTCAATAATTTTTAAGATATATGTATATCTAGAAATACTGCTTGAAAATACTTTAGATTCAGTTCCTTCCTTAATGAATTGATTGACTAACGGTTGCATATTATTCCCATCAGAACCCCTACAGTAGCGATAATTTTAATAGGAGAGCGTTTTAAAAAGTGGATAACCAGTTCGCCAAACCGACAGTATTGGTGCAGCGGGTTGCCTCAGTGATTTTAGTAGCTCTGCTGGTAATCTTTGCTAGCATTCTGGGTGTCTACTTGTATCGGGCGTCAGATCCCTACGTCCAAGAGGTATTCTCGCTTAACCGGAACCCAGCTAGAGGGGAGGCAATATTTGAAATTAACTGTGCCGGATGCCACGGAAAGCAAGGCGATGGTCACGTAGGACCGACTCTACACCATGTCTCTAAGCACATGTCTGAGCTGAGTGTAATCGATCAGATAACCAGCGGTGACACGCCGCCTATGCCCAAATTTCAGCCCGATCCCCAAAAAATGGCGGATTTATTGGGCTATTTGGAAGAATTGTAGGTAGTCCTGAATAGTGAGGATAAGCAGATAGACGGAAGCTATTCGAGAGCATTCAGTTAGACCTCATGAACTGTCCTAAGTGTCATTCCACTCACGTGGTCAAACATGGACGCACCCACTACGCTAAAGAACGCCTGCTAGGAGTGTCATCGGCAGTTCGTGGAGAATCCCACCCGTGACCCATTGCCGATGAAAGCCGCGAACTCATCGACAAACTGCTTCAGGAGCGCCTCGCCCTAGCAGGGATTGCTCGCGTCACCGGGTGTGTGAGCGCTGGCTGCAAATGTATCTCCACCAGAAGTACTATCAAACTCCTCGGCAGGTGGAAGTTTCTCAAAAAAAGAGGGAAGCTCACTATTCCAGTGGATGAAATATGGTCGTTTGTGGGGTCCAAGGCGAACAAGACATGGATGGGGCTAGCGATGGATGAAGCCACTCGTGAAATGGTCGGGCTTGATCTGGGCCGTCGCAGCCGAGCAGGAGCAATGGGC
>PXPT01000159.1:16295-48186 GCA_003021505.1 Cyanobacteria bacterium QS_4_48_99
AACACTTTGCGGCAAGGGGTCGGGCGTTTGGTGCCTCCGTCACTTTCTTTTTCCAAAAAGCTGAGTAATCATCTCGGCGCGATTGGGGACTTGATCTACTACTACTATGCCACGCTCACTCCCTGAGTCATTACCATGCATTACTACCGAATTATAGAGTTAGGGCGTGAGGGGTGAGGAGGTTTCTGTGCAGAGGTGCGGAGGAGAGTCTGTGTTGAGTTGGAATTGGCTGGTGGAAATTGCAGAGGTACTCCAGGTGCGGAGGTTGGAGGTGCGGAGGAGGCAAGTAAGGAGTGAGGGGTGAGCAAGTAAGGGGGAAACTAGGCTTGTTTGATCGAAAAATTTATTCCTATTTCCAACTCTCTCACGCACTCACGCTCTCACTTCTTTCCTCCTGCCCCTCTGCCCCCTGCGCCTGCCCCTCTGCTCCTCTGCCCTGCCCCCTGGAGCTCCTGGAGCTTTTTCTCAGGCTTCACGCCTGAAATTGTTGAGCATAAAACTGGGAATAACGACCGCTTTGTGCCAGTAGTTCCTGATGGGAGCCAGATTCGAGAATTTGTCCTTTCTCAAGGACGAGAATGCGATCAGCACAGCGCACTGTGGCAAGCCGATGGGCAATAATGAAGACAGTACGCTCTTTCATGATGCGCTCTAGAGCTTCTTGTACTAAGGCTTCCGATTCGGCATCTAGCGCTGAGGTAGCTTCGTCTAAGATTAATATTCGGGGATTGAGTAAGACAGCACGAGCGATCGCAATTCGTTGTCGTTGCCCTCCTGAGAGGTTAACCCCTCGTTCTCCTACATAGGTGTAATAGCCCTGGGATAGTTGGGTAATGAAGGGATGGGCATTGGCAATTTGGGCAGCCGCTTCAACTTCGTTGAGGTCAAATTCAGTTTGACCAAAGGCAATGTTTTGGGCGATTGTGCCAGAAAATAGAGTAGTTTCCTGAGGAACAATACCGATTTGATGCCGTAAGCTTTTCAACGTTGCCTGCTCAATATTGACACCATCAATGAGGATTTGTCCTGCTTGCGGATTGTAGAAGCGAGGCAGCAGATTAACGAGGGTAGTTTTCCCAGCCCCTGATGCCCCCACCAAGGCAATCATTTCGCCAGGATGGGCAAGAAGACTTAGGTTTTGCAGCACGGGATCTTCCTGTTCACTATAGGCAAAGCTGACGTTGCGATATTCCACTTTACCCGTGACAGTTGGCAGCGCGATCGCATCTTCACGTTCCACCACCGTGGGCTGAACTGCCATCAGCTCAAAAATTCGGTCTACGGAGGCTTCTCCCTGCTTAAAATCATTGTAATTGCTGGTAAGATGATTAATGGGGTCAATCAACAGCGCCACACCCGCAACATAGCTAACAAATTCGCTTCCGGTGAGATTGCCCTGAGAAATTTGCCATCCAGCCAGTACAAAAAGCAACACCACGCTCATCGCTTGCAAAAAGCCGATTACGACAAACTGAATAGCCTTAATTTTCTCAGCGAGATACTTTGCGCGTCGGTTTTGTTCGGCTTGGTGGGTGAAACGTTGGATTTCATAGTCTTCGGCAGCGAAGGCTTGGATGAGACGAATGCCACTGAATACTTCGGTGAGTAAGGAAGATAAATTGGAGATGCGGTTTGAGGCGCGGTGGGAAAACTTCAGTAATCGCTCCCCGAATGCACCAATTAATAACGCCATCAGTGGGGCAATAATTAGTGTCACCAAAGTTAGCTGCCAGTTGAGATAGAACATATAGCCCAGCACTACGATTAATTGCAACACGCAAGGGATAAAGTCATGGAAAACTTTATTCACCACTTCCCCCACCCGATCCATATCTTCGGTTAATCGGTAGGAAAGATCCCCGGTTTTTGTTGCTTCAAAATAGTCGAGACTAAGGCGTTGTAAGTGGGTGTAGACAAGCTTGCGTAGATCTAGAGCAATCTTGAGGGCAGCTTTTGCCATGAGGACTTCTTGTCCGTACTGCGCGATTCCCCGGAGGAGAAAAACCACCACCGCCATGCCTGCTAGTTGCGCGATCGCGACGACATCTCCCTGCCCAATATACTCAGCCATGCGTCCCGCTAGCCACGCCAAAATGGGCCAGAAAATCGTGAATGCAATCGTACAAGCCAGTGCCCGAGTAATCGTTTTACCCTGGGAACGGATATAAGGTAGGAGTCGCCAGTAACTAGAGTTAGTTTTCAACTCGCGCTGCCCGTGAATAAGTTTTTGCCAACTTCCAAACTATCAGCTTTCCATTATTTGCCGGCACTCATTAGGAAAGTGATCGCTTTAGCCCTTTGGGCCAGTCAGTAGTCCGTAGTGACTAACGCTTACAGGATTTTACTGTGGTAATAACATGACTAATGACCAATGACTAGCAAGCGTATCAATCGAATGGTAAAAGGAGAACAGTTCCAGCGCCGAATCTTGCCTTGGGGACTAGGTTTGATTTTAGCGATTGCTAGCTTCAGCTTCGGATTCCCAGGGGTGGCTCATGCCCAATTTAGCGAGAATACTGGTTCTGCTGAGGAAATCTTTCGCGCCGCCTATGACAATCGCTACACCTGGGACGAGGATTTTCCCGGCTTTGCGGCGGAGGTATCGATCAACCATGAAGGGGAAGTCGATCAAGGAATTGTGCGGGTTGAACCCGACTTAAGTGTGGATGTCATTAACATCGACAGAGAGGAGGTGCGCGAGCTAATTGCCAATCAAGTGCAAATGGAAGTGACGCATCGCCGACGGATTCCCTTCGAGCAGATTCACGGACATAGCACCTTCACATTGGAAGGCAAGGATGAGGAGGGAGCTTGGCAGATTCGGGAAGCGGGTTCCCAAAT
The DNA here is from genome assembly GCA_003021505.1 of Cyanobacteria bacterium QS_4_48_99. Taxonomy (GTDB): domain Bacteria; phylum Cyanobacteriota; class Cyanobacteriia; order Cyanobacteriales; family Rubidibacteraceae; genus QS-4-48-99. The sequence goes on from PXPT01000159.1 coordinate 19,137, forward strand.
GGAGTCTTTCTACAAAATCAAGGACAACATCATTACTCAAGTGAATCGCACTTTTGATGGTATAGCTGTCACCGTGGATACTATCGGTACTACCAACTCTCCAGAAGGCTATTTAGTCGTTCAGTTCCAAACTAATTTTCGAGATGCCAACACGGGTGAAGTTCTTGAAAGAGAAGACGTTAGGGATTTTCATCAAAAAGTCGGCAAATACCGTTTTCTCAGTTACCGTGCCCTCCGCTTTGGTAAAGAAGGCAACCCCGCAGACAAACTCAATGCAGATACATTAATGACAATTAAAGCCTTCCAGCCATTATGAAATTGAGATGTAGCATGCTAAATCAAGTACGGGGTTAGGGGTAAGGACTACCGTTTACTGCTGCCTAGGTAGCATTGAGAGTGTAGTATAGACGTAATTGGGGCAAAGGGCGAAAGTGCAGCTCAAGCAAGTAATTATTGCCTACAAAGCAGGAGATTCCCAAAGCAAAGCTTGGGCAGAGAAGTGTGCGTTGGCATTAGAAGAACGCCAGTGCGAAGTTTTGATGGGACCGAGTGGCTCTCAGGATAATCCCTATCCAGTTTTTTTGGCTTCTGCTGATTCTGAAATTGACTTAGCAATTGTGCTAGGTGGCGATGGCACGGTACTAGGAGCAGCAAGGGAGCTTGCCCCGCAGGGAGTGCCGATTTTGGCGGTGAATGTGGGGGGACACCTTGGGTTTCTCACTGAGCCTTTTGAAGTTTTCCAAGACATTGAGCAAGTTTTGAATCGTTTAGAATCGGAACGCTATGGGGTGCAGCAGCGGATGATGTTGCAGGTTCGCCTATTTGAGGGAAATCGTGCTAACCCCGAACTCGCAAGCGAAGAGCGTTTCCTGTGTCTGAATGAAATGTGTATCAAACCCGCAAGTATTGATCGCGTGCCCACTGCCATGATGGAAATGGAAGTGGATGGGGAAGTGGTTGATCAGTATCAGGGGGATGGGTTGATCGTTGCAACGCCGACGGGTTCCACCTGCTACAATGCCTCGGCTAGTGGTCCCATCATACACCCAGGCATGGACGCGATCGCGGTGACGCCCATTTGCCCCTTGAGTCTCTCTAGCCGCCCCCTAATTTTGCCCCCAGCCTCTGTTGTCCATATCTGGTCCCTGGATGATTACGAATTCAACACCAAACTCTGGAGTGACGGCGTATTAGCCACATCAATTCACCCAGGGCAGCGGCTTGCTATCTCGATGGCAGATTGTCTCTCCAAGTTAATTATCTTGCGAGAAAGCCAATCATTTTATCAAACTCTTCGAGAAAAGCTGCAATGGGCAGGGGCAAGAGTTCGCTACAGTGAACTTCAACGCAACGAGTAAGCATAATTGCTTAGAAATAATTCTATCCATCGGGGCTTACAACTCTTATTTTCTCCTTACAAGAGACTAGCAACCAAGAGCAAGCGCAAGATTTAATACAATTAATAGAAACCATTATGCTTTACAAGTTTCCCAGACTAACTTGGGAGGAGATAGGGGCAATGCTAGGACTAGGCAGATATCAAGCAGATGAGGGCTTATCAACAAGCTTTTGAAGAGGGCTTAGGGTAGGCAAGAAGGTGAACGTCAGGGGAAGTTAAGAGCAGTCCCTTCCACGTTAGCTTTAGGAGCAAGCGTAGAGGAGGTAGCACAGGCGTTGGGATTGGAGATTGAGCAAGTGAGGCAGATAGCGCAAAATCAGTCTCAGAATTGAACTCTGTTTTCCCAACTCGCAAGGAGATTGAGGCAATGTTGGGATTAGGGGATTTTAAGCAAACGAAGGTATATCAAGAAGCCTTTGAAGAAGGTTTAGGGCAGGAAACAACAAAGTGTGGCTTTGATTTTGCGGTTGCTTCGCCGTCGCGTGGAAGAAGTCTCGCCAGAGGTAGAAATACGAATTCGCCAACTAAACTTGTCCCAACTAGAAGCGCTAGGGGAAGCCTTGTTAGATTTTCAGGAAACGAGAGACTTATAGGAGTGGTGGCGATCACTCTAGACAGGATGTGATCGCTATTTTACTAAATTGCGTTAAAAATCCCCTCTGGGCTGGATTCATTTTCAGCATAGCCACTTGAGACATGTAACCGAACAATTTCTCTGTAGCGAGGCACGCTTATTGATCCCTTGGAATTGTGCTGTACTCCTTGCAAAAGGGCACTATAGGAAGTCATTGGTTAAGTAAATACGTAACGAATTAGTATCAGAAAGCTTTTCCGTAATTTCCACGATTGACTATAACTGGGGAAGTGACTTAGCAGCAGGAGTGTCTGTAGGAAGCAAACTTGCCATGAATATGGGTAGATAGTTGAACCTAATCCCAAAAAAGGCTCGCCTTGCGAAGCGAATTCGGCAAAGCCATTGTTAAAACAAGTTATGCTTGTCAAGCATCGTGGGAGGTTGTAGAGATACCTCCCACCGAGATCAAGAGTATGCTGGAGAGCAGAAACTAATTAGCTCACGTTAACTTTAACGCTTCTTTTCTTTTCTTCCTGAGACTTGGGCATATTCAGATGCAGAACGCCATTTTTGTACTCTGCCTGAACTTGATCGGTTTGAACTTCAGCGGATAGAGGAATCACGCGCTGGAACCTGCCATAGCGGAACTCACTGCGGCTTCTGTCTTCGCTCTGAAATTGGGATTTGCGCTCTCCAGTGATCGAAACGGAATCCTCGCCAACTTGTATGTCAAAATCGTCTGGCTGCATGCCAGGAACTTCTAATCTCAGGTGGACGGCATCATCGGTTTCCTCAACTTCAGCCGCGGGAGCGAAAGTCATCCCGACTTCTTCACCATCCCCACCGATCAAGTCAGAGAACATCCGATTCATTTCTTGTTGCAGGGCATTCATTTTTCCGAAAGGGTCACTTCCTCGATAAGGTTGCATCCCTCCGAAAGAACGCCTTGGTACGATTGCCATAACTAACCTCCTTATGCCAAATAAACAGCTTAACTTCGTTGTTTGGTTATAATACTAATTCAGTTCAAATTAATTCCTCCTCCTCCAAGAGGAGGAAATCGCCTTATATCCAGCGATAGATACGTAGCCAGCCAAGCTTTGTGGCAAATCTCCTCGAAGCCAATAGCAATTACTGTGATTAGAGAAGCTACTCAAGCAATCCCCAACAATTTTGCCAGTAATGCCTTCTGGGCGTGCATCCGGTTTTCTGCCTGGTTCCAAACCTGTGACTGTTGCCCCTCGATCGCGGCATCGGTAATTTCTTCTCCTCGGTGAGCAGGTAAACAATGCAATACAATCGCCTCTGGTTCCGCTTCGCTCAAAAGTTGCTCATTTACCTGATAGGGCTGAAAAACAGGAATGCGACTGTTCGCCGAAGCTTCTTCCCCCATACTTGCCCAAACATCCGTGTAGAGTACTTGTGCCCCTCGAACAGCAGCTTTAGGTTCATTGGTGAGAGTGATTTCTGTCCCCTCCCTTGCAAGCTGCTTTGCTTTTTGAACAATGCTGTTGTCTGGCTGGTAAACATCTGGGGCAGCCAGGCGGAAATTCATTCCCATCAGGGCACAACTTAGTAGCAGGGAGTGAGCGACATTATTGCCATCGCCAAGATAGGTTAAAGTCACTCCCGAAAGAGAACCGAAGCATTCCTGAATGGTGAGTAAATCGCCTAGAACTTGACAGGGATGTTCTAAATCGCTCAGGGCATTAATTACTGGAATCTGAGCATAATCGGCAAAGGCTTCTAAATCTTGCTGCCTAAAGGTACGAACCGCTAAAATGTCAAGGTAGCGGTCTAACACTCGCGCTGTGTCGGAAATAGGCTCGCCTCGACCAACTTGAGTAGAGTTGGGATTGAGGTCAATCACCTGACCTCCGAGTTGATACATAGCGACACTAAAAGATACTCGAGTTCGGGTAGAGGCTTTGTAAAATAAAAGCCCCAGCACTTGGTTACTCTTGGGTGATAGCGAACTGCTTTTGAGTTGCGTTGCCAACTGTAGTAGCCCCCGAATTTCCTCACCACGCAAGTCCGTTATCCCCAAAAAGTTTTTCCCTTGCAAGTCTTTCATATCCGTTCCTAATAATCCCTACACTACGTTAGTCAGCGCCAATCGGTGCTACTGGGCAGAAAGCACTTATTATACATATTTTCTAGGATTACTCGGTGTTCGTTGGTTACTTGCAGCATAAACGAGGCTTTCGCCTCGGAAGGCAGAGGGCAGATGTTTCTTGTACTACTTTTGTAACTTTGTCCCTTTACCCTTTAACTTCTGGAAAGGGTGTGTTCCGAGGGATCCTTGGGAAGCCTTGTAAGCCCCGTCCTTATTCTATGAAGCCTTGGTGAGGAAATAACTGTCTTTTGTGGGAAATATCAGTATAAAAAATTAACTTTTTACCCTTAAAAGACTTACTAACCATGTCCTCTTGCCAACTCCTTCTGTCAAGACTGCTAGGCAATCTCAACCCATGCTTCCCCAGAAACCGCGCCTCTCCACTTTCTTGGCAAAACCCTTAGCTGCGTGCTTGAATCTCGGACTCTGCCTGAGTGCGCCAACCATGTTTCTCCTCCCGGCAAGTGCGGCAGAGCGAATTTATGTAGATTATGGTCCATTGGAGCTTTCTCTACCAGTGGAGGCACTAGAAAAATATGCCACCACCGGCAAGATTGAGGAAGAATTAGCCACCTTTGCAGAACGTCTCAATGAGCAACAGCGCAAGTCATTCCAAAAGCTGCTGGTAACTCCTGCTAATGTCTCGCCAGTGGCAGTTTCCCAATTTCTTTACTCCCCTCAAGGAGAAATTATTTTAGAGCGAGTGGGAAAGTTGATTAAAACTAAAGCGGGTCAACCCGGTTTCTATGCCATTCGAGCAGCCCTCATTCAGGCGGCGGCAGATGAGCAAGGTTTAACGCTGTTAAATGTACTCAAAGAGTTTCCCAGCTCTGGGATTCGGATTAATTCCAAGCGCGGCTTTGAGATTATTGAGGAGTTAAGCAATCTCATCGAGCAAACAGAACAAGCTAGTGCCGCAGTTGAGGAGCACTCAAGGGCTGACAGGTCAGCGACAACATCGCTTGATTTTTCCGAATTACCAAACTTGCGCCAACCTGGATCAATCTCTTTTTCTAAACAAACCCTGACTTTTAATGATTCCAAGCGTGAGCGCACTTTCCCTGTCGATCTCTACCTCCCCCAACAGCAAGGGAGGCAGGCTCCGGTGGTGGTGATTTCTCATGGGTTGGGTTCTGAACGCAAGACATTTGAGTATCTTGCTACTCACTTAGCCTCTTATGGGTTCGCCGTTGCTCTGGTTGAGCATCCAGGCAGCAATGAACAACAATTGCGATTGCTTCTGGCAGGTCTCAGAAGGCAGGTGAGTCCTCCTAGAGAGTTGATTGACCGACCTTTAGATCTTAAGTACCTACTCGACAAGTTACAGCGCTCGTATAGCGAACGGCTTAACTTGCAACAAGTAGGTGTGATTGGTCAGTCCTATGGGGGATATACAGTATTGGCACTGGCGGGTGCTGAGTTGAATTTTGAGCAGCTACAACAAGATTGTCAGTCTCTCGATGAGGCTTTGAATTTATCCCTTCTGCTGCAATGTCAGGCATTAAAGTTGCCCCACACGCAACACAATTTACAAGATGAGCGAGTCAAAGCAGGGATCGCCATTAATCCTTTAACTAGCGCCATCTTTGGAGAGGAGCAGTTGAGCCAAATTCAAGTCCCCCTGATGCTAGTTGCTGGCAGTGCTGATACTGCTGCACCAGCCTTGAGCGAACAGATTCGACCCTTTACTTGGCTAACTACGGAAGAAAAATATCTTGCCCTGCTCAAAGGGGGAACCCACTTTTCCGCGCTTACCCCCTCAACCGAGGATTCGGTGGAGATTCCCGAACAGGCAATTGGTCCAGATCCCGCGATTGCCCACAACTATATCCAGGCACTAAGTACCGCATTCCTTGAGACTTATGTTGCAAATGAGTTCAAGTATAAGGCTTACCTAAGCGCCGACTACGCTCAATCTATCTCTCAGCCCCCCATGCCCCTGCTCCTGATCGAGTCCTTGAAGCGATCGCAACTACAGCAGTAAACAAGTACGTAAGGTTATTGAAGGGTTGAAGGTATGTATTGGTTAAATCTTGAAAGTTAAATCTTGAAAGTTAAATCTTGAAAGTTATTACTAACCTTCAACCTGTAACCTGCTATACTCCTGCTGCTTTGGGAAGCTCGACAATGCGTTGAAATAGGTAGCCTGTTCCGCGCTCAGTGAGAACTAACTCGGGTTGCTTGGGATCTTGTTCGATTTTTGCTCGCAGACGAGAGACGTGAACGTCGACCACCCGTAAATCGCCGTGCCGTCTTGGGGGATAACCCCAGATGGTTTTGAGAATCTCGGAGCGAGAAACCGATTCTCCCGAATAACTCACCAACAGTTCGAGCAGATTATATTCTTTGCCAGTTAAGCGAACCAGCTCATCTCCTAAGTAAAGACGGCGCTTGTTGGTATCGAGGCGGAGTCTGCCTACTTGAATGACTCCAGAGCTGGGAATATTTGCAGTTTCCTTTTTCTGGAACCGCCGCAGCACAGAACTAATACGTGCTTCTAGCTCTTTGGGTGAAAAGGGTTTAGTGAGATAGTCATCTGCCCCTAATTGCAGTCCACTAATGCGATCAGCGACATCCCCCAAGGCAGTTAGCATAATGATGGGAACATCTGATTCTTTGCGGATTTGTTCGCAGGCGTAATATCCATCCCGATGGGGCATCATCACGTCTAGAACAATGAGATCGAGGTTTTCCTGGGAGAAAATGGAGAGTGCCTCTTCGCCATCTGCGGCAGTAACAACCTCGTAACCCACCATAGAAAGGCGAGTTTTCAGAATGCGGCAAACGGCAGCTTCGTCGTCTACCACGAGAATTTTATTAGTGTGGTTATCCACTTTTGCTCAGTGCTCCTTCTCTGTAGGCTGTGCTAATCGTGGTTGCATGCACAGATTGGGAAAATAAATCGATCTTTGTTATCAAAACGATAACATACTTGGCCGATTTGCTCCGAGACTCAAAAAAAGAGCAGTTTCTAAACTTTTTTAACAATAAGGGCGAGTTTTGACTATCGCTTTAGTTGATTTTCAATTCATTCCTTGCCAAAATCCAACATGCATGAGCTTACCACTGCTATCATCGACTCTGACTTAGTTCCAAAGGGAGGAATAGTATGCCCAACCCTTTTATTGGCGTTAGAATTCCTCCAGAGCTAGACGAGGCAATCGCAGCTCGCATGAGGGAAACGGGGCAGTCTAAATCGGGTGTGGTAATTGCAGCTCTAGAAACCTACTTGGGAATGTCTTCCTATAATCAAAGACTGGAAACTGTCGAGGAGCGAGTATCAGCGCTAGAAGAAGCGATCGCAGAATCTACAGGAAAGCACAGCAGGGGGGCAGAAGAGCAGGAAGGCAAAGCAGGGGAGCAGAAGAGCATAGGGGCAGGGGAAGATCTAGAGTTGCCACAAGAAAAGCCCAAGCTAAAATAGAGGACGTGCTAGGTTTTTTGAATTTAGATAAGCCCACTGGCGTAACATCCCACGATTGTGTCGCTAGAGTGCGGTGTATGCTGCGGATTAAGCGGGTAGGACATGGAGGCACGCTCGATCCGGCGGCGACGGGTGTATTACCCCTTGCTGTGGGAAAAGCCACTCGGCTATTGCAATTTCTCCCAGAGCATAAAGCTTATCAGGCAACAATTCGTCTGGGGGTGCGTACTACCACCGACGATCTAGAAGGTGAGGTAATCGAAACTCGGTCCAATCCAGGGTTAAAATTAGATCAAGTTCAGCCTCTTGTTAAGCAATTTGAAGGCAAAATTTCCCAAGTTCCGCCTGCCTATAGTGCGATTCAGCAAGGTGGGAAACGCCTATACGAGTTGGCAAGAGCGGGTGAAACAGTGGAGGTTCCTACCCGAACAGTGGAAGTGCCTCGCATGGAAGTTTTAGAGTGGCATGCAGGGGAATTCCCGGAACTGTTAGTAGCGATCGCCTGCGGTTCTGGTACGTATATAAGAGCGATCGCGCGAGATCTAGGAGCATCCCTCAACACCGGAGGCACTCTCGCTTCCTTGACTCGTACAGAAAGTTCCGGCTTTCACCTTGCACAAAGCATCACCTTAGAACAATTAGAAAACCAGTTTCAGCAAGGAACCTTTCAACCCATTCCCCCCACTACAGCTTTAGCGCATCTGTCAGCAGTTACTTTACCCGCAGACAACGCCAAGCGCTGGTGTCAAGGACAGAGGATTTCTATTCCCAAGGCAGAGGAGCAGAGGAGCAGAGGAGAAAATAATACTCAATTCGCGATTTCGGTGCGGGTTCACCACGAAGACGGACACTTCTTGGGAATTGGGGAGTTAGTCAACTCTGATACTAAGCAGTTGCTCGCTCCCAAAATTGTCTTGGAGTTTGTGTGAACTACCAGACCCTAAATCTTAGATTTAGCGCTGGCTTCGCATTCCTTTTACGTTTAGATTCTCAGCAATGATGACTTGGTTTTTGTCTACCAACTTGCGTGAGAGTTTTTGATGAAAATCTTGGCGAGCGTTACTTACTTTTTCGTGTGCCCTAGCCAATTTTTGTCTAGATTTTTGACGGCGATTAGAGCCTTTCTTTTTACGAGACAGATTTTTCTGTTTCCGTTCTAGATTTACCTCATGCTTAGGCAGATGCTTAGGATTTGGGATTTTAGATCCATCAATAGCAAATTCTTTTACTCCTAAGTCAATACTTACAGCTTTACCATTGGTAGAAATTTGAGGTTCTGGCTTACCGTCATCAAACAATAAGGAAGCGTAGTAATGCCCTCGCTTGTTTTTGGATACAGTTACTGTCTTTAACTTTCCCTCAAACGTTCGGTGTATTTTGGCAACCACCCAACCTATTTTTGGAAAATAGAGGGAGTGATCACCTAACTTGACGTTTTGAGGATACTGTCAGGACTGTTCACCGTGCTTTGATTTGAACCTTGGAAACCTTGCACGACCTTCAAAGAAATTGATCAAAGCTCTCGAAAGGTTCAACATACTAGCCTGATAAACCTGGCTATATGTTTCAGCTAGCCAAGGATACTCTTTTTTGAGGCTAGGCAATCTTGAATTTAGAGCTGTTCTAGATAGTCCAAAACCCGTTTCTTGGTAGACACGATTGTTCTCAGCAAGCGAATTATTCCATAACCAACGTACACAGCCAAACGCCTTAGCAAGGCTAGTTTGTTGGTCACTATTTGGATAAATTCTGACTTGAGCAACGTGTCTCATACCCTATTTTCTAACACGAATTCTCTTTGTGGTAACCAAATTAGCCACCCGCCTTATATCCCGACGAAGCGTGCAGTAGCTTAGCGCGGGACTTACGGCGGTCATGTTAACTGGGATTAAAAGCGGCAGTTTAGGAGATCATTTCTGCTTAGATGAGTTCTCTAACGATACGGCAAGGGTTGCCCACCGCAACCACATTAGCAGGAATGCTTTTAGTGACAACACTGCCAGCTCCAATTGTCGTATTGTCACCAATGCTTGCGCCAGGACAGATGATCGCGCCGCCGCCCATCCATACATTGTTGCCAATTTCGACTGGAGAGGCAAATTCTCGTCTGGTGAGCCGCAAGGCTGGATCAATGGGATGGTGAGCGGTGTAAATTTGCACGTAGGGACCACACAGCAAATTGTCTCCCAAATAAACTGTGTTGCAGTCGAGAATCACACAGCCGTAGTTGAGATAAAGATTGTCGCCTACATAGATATTACTGCCGTAATCACAGTAGAAAGTGGGGGTAATTTGAGGGTTTGAACTTACCTCGGCGAAGAGATCTTGTAAGAGCTGTGATCGCCTCTCTTTCTCTTCCTCCCTAGTGGCATTATACAGACAGGTAAGCTGAGATGCTCGCTGGCGTTCGGCAACTAGCTCTGGATCAGACGCGAGATACAGCTCACCTGCCAACATTTTCTGTTTTTCTGTCTTCTGCTGAACTGCCATGTTGCGCCTCTTCCGTAGTTGTGGTCTTAACCTAACGCTGAAGGAACTAATACAGTTTTAATCCTGGTATGCCGATTGTCTGAGGCATCTAGGTTGGTCATAATTCAGAGGCAAGAGAGAATTAAAGATAGAGAGACTTTCAAACCTATGACGATGACCAAGCCTCAAACTGCACCCTTTGGTTCCTGGAAATCGCCCATAACCTCAGACCTCATTGTCTCTGAGACAATTAAACTCGGAGGGGCGACTCTCGACGGCGAAGACATCTATTGGCTGGAAGGACGACCTTCGGAAGGGGGAAGGTATGTCTTGGTACGTCGCACTTCGGATGGGAAGGTAGCGGATGTTACTCCGGCTCCTTTCAACGTGCGTACCCGCGTCCACGAGTATGGCGGCGCTGCCTTTCTGATTGCTGATCGCACAATTTACTTTTCCAATTTCGCTGATCAACGCCTCTACCAACAAACCCCAGGTTCCCAACCAAAACCTCTAACTCAGGAAGCTAACCGCTCCTACGCCGATTATATCCTCGACAAGGCACGGAATCGGCTGATTGGTGTGTGCGAAGACCAGAGCAATCCTGACAGAGAACCTGTAAATACGTTGGCGAGTGTCGATTTAGCCTCGGGTGAAGTGCAGGTATTGGTTTCGGGGAGTGATTTTTATTCCTCACCCCGCCTCAGTCCTGATGGTTCGCAACTGGCGTGGTTTAGTTGGAATCATCCTAATATGCCTTGGGACAGCACCTGGCTTTGGGTAGCTTCGATCCAGGATGATGGTTCTATCGGCGAGGCAAGTTGTATTGCTGGGGGAGAAGAAGAATCAGTTTCCAATCCCGAATGGTCGCCCGATGGGAAACTCTATTTTGTTTCGGATCGCAATAACTGGTGGAATCTCTATCGGCGTGAGAGTGATGGGACAATTGAACCATTGTGTGAGATGGAAGCGGAGTTTACCTTTCCCCACTGGGTGTTTGGCATCTCGACATATACATTTGCCTCTGCCAAACGCCTGATTTGTACTTACACGCAGCAGGGAAGCTGGTATCTAGCCAGTCTCGATACCAAGACTAAACAGCTACAACCGCTTGAGATGCCTTACACGGACATCGGTTCCCTCCAGGCAACAGCGGATCGATTAGTGTTTGTGGCAGGTTCTCCTACCGAACCCACTGCCGTGGTGCAAATGGACTGGGAGAGTGGGCAGCAGCAAATCCTGAAGCGTGCTAGTAACTTAGAGATAGACTCGGGATATCTCTCGGTTCCAGAAGCGATCGCTTTCCCTACCGAGAATAATCAAACTGCTTATGCCTGGTTTTATCCGCCTCAAAATAAAGATTACACCGCCCCAGAAGGGGAATTACCGCCACTGTTAGTAAAAAGCCACGGTGGACCTACCGCAGCAACATCTGTGACATTCAACCTCAAGATTCAATATTGGACAAGTCGCGGGTTTGGCTACCTCGATGTTAACTATGGCGGCAGCACGGGCTATGGGCGAAACTATCGTCAGCGGCTCAAGAATCACTGGGGTATTGTGGATGTGAACGACTGTGCCAATGCCGCGAAGTATCTCGCTGACACGGGAAGAGTAGATGGCGATCGCCTTGCGATTACTGGTGGCAGTGCTGGAGGTTACACCACCCTGGCTGCCCTAACCTTCCGGGATACTTTTAAAGCGGGAGCCAGTCACTACGGCGTGAGCGATTTAGAGGCACTTGCCAAAGAAACGCACAAATTCGAGTCCCGTTATCTGGATGGGTTAGTTGGTCAGTATCCCCAGCAGCAAGCAATTTACAAGGAGCGATCGCCCATTTACCACACCGAACGCCTCTCCTGTCCCGTCATTTTCTTCCAAGGACTGGAAGACAAAATTGTGCCTCCCAATCAGGCAGAAAAGATGGTGGAGTCACTTAAATCCAAGGGCTTGCCTGTAGCGTATGTCCCCTTTGAAGGCGAACAGCACGGTTTCCGTCGCTCCGAGAACATTAAACGCGCTCTCGATGGGGAATTTTACTTCTACTCTCGCGTGTTCGGCTTTGAGCCAGCAGACGAAATCGATCCTGTCGAGATTATGAACTTGGATTAGCACTTCTCCCCTTGTTTCAAGAAGTTTGAAAGTGGGAAGATTGCAGAAGTGCGGAGGTGCTCCAGGCGCGGAGAGTGGTTGTATGCCTAAACTTTTCCCCGCGTCAACGCGTCCGCGCGTCCCCGTGTCATCTTTCCCCGCGTCAACGCGTCCGCGCGTCCCCACGTCCTCTTTCCCCCTGCTCCTGAAGCCCCTCTGCTCCCCTGCTGCCTCTTCGTCTAACCTTGTCCCCTTAGCATCAAGCCTTCTCTGCCTCGCCCAGATAAATCGTCTGAATGTCTTCGGGTAAAGCAGCTTCTAGCATCTGATCGCCTTGCTGAATTGAAGCTTGGACTTCCGCAGGAGAAATTTTCTCTTTCTCAGTTTTTTGTAGATAAGTAGCAATTTGGGTTTCACTCCAGTGGAATGTCTGTGCCATTAACACGATGAGACGCATCCTCGACGGTAGTAGATCCAATGCTTGTTCTAGGTAACACCACAGCGGCGGAGAGGCAGCTTTTAAACGATAGTTAATCGAGTCGGCGGGGGGTAACTCAATTTGGCGGACACGCGCTGCTGTCATGTCAATTAGCCAGTTTTGCAAGGAAAAGGAATTCGAGCTAGCTTCATCACCTTCGGGAAGTTCCAGTCTGTGCATTTCGCTATAAAAATAACGCCAGATGAGGGCAAATAAGTAATCGATTTGCAGAGGTGATGGCTCTACCTCGGAGTGAGTTGCCCCAGGTTGATGGAGCATGTATCGCGCCGCATGAGGAGTCAAAGTGTAAATGATAGGAGTATAGCGACAAAAAATAGCGGTAAAATATTTTCCCTGCTCGGGATACAGTTTAAATAGAGTCAGTAAGTCCCAGTCACTATGTGAAGACAGGGCTTCGATAAGGGGATGATGAGATTCAGGAAAATGAGGAGTTGGCACAGTCTCGGGCAATTCGGTATCTGGGGAAGGAGCGATCGCTCCACTAAGCTAGCCTAGATTATAAATGGTTAAGTTCTCTGCCAGAGTCTAAGATAAACTAATCAAAAATCGTTTTGCTGCTTGGCTAGCGACCGATCAATCATTCCAGCTTAGTATCTCAACGTAGGAATAGCTTATGACATCTACTATTATTTGGAATTCTTTTCACTTGGGCGCTTTTTTGCCCCCTCTAGATAGCTTATTTTCCACTCAGGGCATCATGGTGATGCTTTTAGCAGCCTATGCCGTGGCGATGTGGATGTTCCTCACCAGCGCCCCCAAGGTTCACACGATTATGGTCTCTGATCTAGAGGTAGCACGGCAGTTTTATGAAGGTCTACTCAACCTGCCAGTGGCGGAAGTGCCACTGCACTATTACTATAATTACGAGCAAACCCTAGGCGCGACGGGCATTGACCCTCTCTATATGTCAGCCAATCCGAGTGTTACTACCTCCGCTGGACTCAACGGTTCGGACGGGCTATGGTATCAGCTTAAGAAAAATACGCAGTTGCATGTAATTTCTGGGGCAAACTTTGGCAATAAAAATCGGCAACGTCACGTTTGCTTTGACCATGACTGCTTAGAGCAAGTGCTGATGCAGGTGCAGTCCCGCCGCATGAAGTTTAAAGTTCGCAAGGAGAAGCCCCTGAATTTTTTGGTTAAGGATCTCGATGATCGCGTCATAGAAATGGCAGAAGTTTCTAACTAAAATATTGGTTATGCTGATCGCTTCGAGGGCGGTTGCAATGTGGCGTAGAATCTTAACTAAAGACGGCAATTAAAACTAAGAATTCGGCATGAGCAAACCTCAAACCCTGTTTGACAAAATTTGGCAGAGCCATCTGGTACATGAGCAGGATGACGGCACCTGCGTTTTGTATATTGACCGTCATCTGATTCACGAAGTTACCAGTCCACAGGCGTTTGAGGGACTCCGACTCGCTGGGCGAACTCCCCGTCAACCGAGTTTGGCTTTGGCAGTTGCCGATCATAATGTCCCCACCTCGGATCGCTCCGCAGGCATCGAAAATCCTGAGAGCCGCCTCCAGATTGAAACTCTGGAGCAAAATGCCAGTTCGGTGGGGATTCCTTTATTTACAATGGGCGATCGCCGCCAGGGCATTGTTCACATTATCGGTCCCGAACAGGGCTTGACTCAACCTGGCATGACTATTGTTTGTGGCGATAGTCACACCTCAACTCATGGGGCTTTTGGAGCGCTAGCGTTTGGCATTGGAACGTCCGAAGTAGAGCACGTGCTAGCTACCCAAACTTTACAGGCAAAAAAGCCCAAAAATATGCGCGTCACCGTCGAGGGCGGTCGACCCTTGGGGGTGACAGCGAAAGATATAATTCTAAGCATCATTGGGAAAATCGGGACGGCTGGCGGCACAGGTCACACCATTGAATATGCGGGACAAGCAATCCGAGACCTGAGTATGGAAGGGCGCATGACCGTCTGCAACATGTCCATTGAGGCAGGCGCAAGAGCCGGATTGATCGCGCCGGACGAAAAAACCTTTGCCTATCTCAAAGGTCGTCCCCTGGCTCCACAAGGGGAATGGTGGGAGCAGGCAGTAGCGTACTGGCAGTCTCTCCCCTCTGACCCTGGTGCAGTCTACGACAAGGAAGTTGTACTGAACGCCGAAGAGATTGTTCCTCAAGTGAGTTGGGGAACCAGTCCTCAAGATGTGCTGCCCGTCACAGCTCAGGTTCCCCATCCCTCCGACTTTGCCGAACCCAGTCGGCGCAGCGGTGTGGAACGTGCCCTTACCTACATGGGTCTCCAGCCAGGAACTAAGCTCACAGATGTGACAATTGATAAGGTATTTATTGGCTCCTGTACCAATGCCAGGATAGAAGACTTGCGAGAAGTTGCCCGAGTAGTGGAAGGCAGAAAGGTTGCCGATGGGGTTTATGCCATGATTGTGCCGGGTTCTGGATTAGTTAAGTACCAGGCAGAACAAGAGGGTTTAGACATCATCTTTCAGCAAGCGGGATTTGACTGGCGCGAACCAGGATGTTCCATGTGCCTTGCTATGAATGCAGACCGCTTGGAACCAGAAGAGCGCTGTGCTTCCACTTCTAATCGCAACTTTGAAGGTCGCCAAGGTCGTGGGGGTCGCACCCATTTAGTTAGTCCTGCTATGGCCGCTGCGGCTGCTGTAACCGGAAGGCTCACCGACGTGCGAGAGCTAGCTTGAGAAAGCAGAGAAGCACCCTCACTCCTTACTCCTCACCCCTCACTCGAATAACCTCAAACCTGCAACCTTTAACCTGTAATCTCTTTCTGAGAAATTAATGGAAAAATTTACTACCCTAACAGGCATCGCTGCCCCCTTGCCGATGGCGAATGTCGATACGGATATGATTATCCCCAAGCAACATCTAAAAACGATTAAGCGCACGGGTCTGGGCAAGGTTTTATTTGATGAAATGCGCTATACCCAGGATGGGGAAGAGATCGACAGCTTTATCCTCAACCAGCTACCTTATCGCAACGCCCAAATTCTAATTGCTGGGGAAAACTTTGGCTGTGGCTCCTCGCGCGAACATGCACCGTGGGCACTACTAGATTTTGGCATTCGCTGTGTAATTGCCCCTAGCTTTGCCGACATCTTTTTTGGCAATTGCTTTAAAAACGGTATCCTTCCCATTTCTTTGCCCCAACAAGAGGTGGATGTCCTGATGCAAGATGCCCAAAATCCAGAAACGTCTACCCTGAGCATCGATTTAGAAAATCAGACTATCAAGCGTAGCAATGGGAAAATTTTCGAGTTTGAAACAGACGCTTTTCGCAAGCATTGTCTACTCAACGGTCTTGACGATATCAGCCTGACCTTGCAAAGCGCTGATAAAATAGCGGAATTTGAAAACAAGCAACGTCAAAACCTACCTTGGCTATGGGCAAATGCTACTTCTGGCTCATAAAGTAATATTCGCAGCAATTTCAGAACGCCGTCTTTCTGCCAATCGACGATGCACTAGAGTGAGCAATGCCTCTTGCTCATCAACTGAGAGTGACTCCACGCTCTCTAAAACTTACTCAAACTTGGAAGCTTGTTCCACAATCTCTTACCTCAATGGTTACTCACAAAGAACTTCTATTTTGATTGTATTTCCTCTCTTTTTTAATTAGGACCTTGACCTTCAGTTGAATCAGTCCGTGTTGGCCCTAATCCCAGAAGTCGAGAACCTCCTTTGCTACTAGTTTCGGATAGAAGAAGTGGAAAAAGTGGTGTCGTTGGGGGCATTCCCAGAGGCGATCGCCTTGTTTGAACCAACCCCGCAATTCCTGCAAAGCATGGGGATCAACAATGATGTCGTCTTGAGAGCCAGCTACCATTAACGGCATGGAAACGCCTCCTGGAAATACACTTCCCCTCTGAAAGAGAGAGTTAGGGGAGGCAGAAACATCTAAATCTCGCTCCAAAATTTCTCTAAGCTTCCCAGTCGAGTAATTTCCCTGCTCACCAAAGAGAAGGCATAGTAGCGAGCTGGCCAGTCCACTGCCGGATTCACGCCCATCTTCAACAGTGTTAAAGTTGAAATCGCTCTGGATGTTGACGGTCGTAGAGTAGCCCGAGTAAGCCACCTGTACTATGACCAATTATATGGATGGGGCGATCGCGCCCTTTGAGATAGTCATGAAGCAATGTCCATGCTATAAGAAGAGAACTCGCTTCATCCTGACTCTGGAGATACTCCCAGCGGGCAGTGACTTTCTGCCTCGATAAATAGCGAATCAGCGGCTGCTCAAAGCATTGAAAACTTGGACTGGCACTCAACCACAGTGACCCTAGCTGATTAGACATGAGATTTTTTTTGATTTTGCAGTTAGTGCAAAAGGGCATTGCACAATAATGGGATAGTGAAGGTAGCAGAGAAGCAGAGGGTGCGGAGGGGCAGGGGAAGCAGTGAGAGAGAGAGTTAAACATAGAAATCAAATTTTCTATTCATTGGGGTTAATTTTGGTCCTTAACTCCTGTACGCGGGGTCCGGCGGCTCTCCCTACTCCTCACTCGAATTACCTGCAACTGTGCAACGCCTGAAAAAGCTAAGCGCGATCGCCGCCAGCTCAACGAGTGAAAAAAGGGAACTTGTTTTTAGTCCGCTTGTCAGGAATCCGCGATCGCGCTGAGGTTTGACTGCATCTTTTCGGAGTAGAAGTAGCATCCTCGTGGGGTTGAAAATCGCGACAGCCAATGGCTTCCTCGGACATGGCTTTCGAGGGATGTACGGTACATTTGAGGTGGTGATTATTGGTGAAAAACACACAGCGATCGCAGGGGATTTGATGCATCCGACGCAGTCGAGCTACACCATCCCGAGTGGCTTTCCAAATACTCCAGAGAAGTAAACCTACTAACGTCCAAAAACTAACACAGTAAAGGGGAAATACTAGGGGCTGGAGTACTTCATTAAGAAGCAATTTAAGCATAATTTCTCCTCTATTTCAAGGTGATTTTGGAATGGAACCTACACGCCGAACTCAGTTTTGACTTGGTTAACCCAGGCTTCAATCCGCTCATCTGTCAAATCCGCCTAGTTATCATCATCCAAAGCGAGACCAACAAACTTTCCATCTCTCATTGCCTGAGACTCGTTGAATTCGTAGCCCTCAGTTGGCCAATAACCAACTGTCGTTCCACCCAGTTCGCTGATTTTTTATCCCAAGATCCTGAAAGCATCCTGGAAATTATCGGGATGTCCTTCTTGGTCTCCGGTTCCGAAATAAGCCACTTTTTACCACTAAAATAAATTTTATTTAGCTCCTCGAAGTAGCCCTGCCAGTTACTTTGCAATTCACCAATATCCCAGGTAGGACACGCGATAATAATGTTTTCGTACTCGTCAACTCACTGCCACTAACTTCTGAAAATTCATGAACTGTGACGACATCTTCTCCTCCAAATTCTTCAGCATTTCTTTTAGCGGCCCCTTCCGTTTTGCCAATGGTTATCCCTAAAAAAGACCGATTTGCGAGATAGTTTTCCTCTTCTAATTTGGGAGTTATAGATAAGTTAGTTTGTGTTTTCAAAATGGGCCTTTCTTCTCGGCAGTGCTGGCCAAACCAGTAAATGCCAGTTCTTCGGATTTGGCGTAATCAGTGTGCCGTAAGCAAGGATACATTTCTTGCACAAACACTGGGAATTTTTGATTGGGAAAAAAGAGAAAAAGGGGAAATAAATGCTGTTTTATTCCCCCTGACTATCAGACAAGAGAACACTAAAAATACTCTAAAATTATTGAAATTATTTGTCAATCTTTTAAAGATATTTCTAGTGTTAGTAAGCGATCAAACTAAAGAAACTCTCTTCTTCTTAAAAGATGTTCGTTAGGCGATCGCCTGAAACAAGTTCAGATTATTCAAAAGCAAGTAAGCAAAGATAGCGCCACCAACGCCACCGACTAAGAAAGCGCTAGAAAACTGACTCCATCCCTCCGAACTTTTGAGAGAGTCTGGCACACTGGGAACCGCTGTAGTTAAGTTAGGACGAGCCGATGTTTGCAGTTCTTTTTTGAAAGAAACAGTCCCATAAATGGACAGGCAAATTGTCAGGATAACGATTAGCCCACTAGCAGCAATCAAACCTGCCAGATTCGCGGCTTCTGAATCTCGCAGTGGTCCTAATTTGGTAAAGGGACCAACCAAGAAATATCCGTGCGCCATGCCAATTTCTAAACCCCTGGAAAACGGAGAAAGACCAGGACGGTAAATGGGGAGATATTTCAGGAAATTGAGGGTGAAATCCGAGGCGTTAATCGGGGTGGAGAGATTGCCAGTTTCGACATTTCTTGCCGATGTCACCATCTCTCCTTTCTTGAAATCGAATCCGGCAGCAGCTCCCCGAGCGCGAATCGCGTGCCAGATGTGACCAAAAAGCACCACTAACGCCAGCACGAAGTGGAAAGCAGCCAACCAGCCACGAGCCGACACTGTACCAGTCCCCGTTTCCATGATTCCCACTGGACCATAGAAAACTTTGGGATAGGCAGTGTCATTGACGGTAACAAAGTAAGCGGCAAAAAAGCCCATATAGGCAAGCGCACCCAGACTGTAAGACAAATAAGCTTCCCCAGAGTAAATCAGGATGCGACGCGCCCAACCAAAAGGCTTAGTGAGGATATGAAAAAAGCCACCAGCAATCAACATTCCTCCTACCCAGATGTGACCACCAACCACATCTTCCAGATTATCTACGGCTGCCATGCCTTCTTCACCAGCGGCACCGAACAGGTAGCCAAAAATTGTTACTGGATTGAGCGTCGGGTTGGCGATCGCCCGCACATCTCCTGCAGCACCAGCCCAGGGGTCAAATAGTCCTCCCCAAAACATCGCCTTGGCAACGAGCAGCCAGGCTCCTGCCCCTAAGAGCATGAGGTGGACACCCAGGATGGTAGTCATCTTGTCCGGATCTTTCCAGTCGTAGCCGAAAAAGCCAGCAAAGGTGCGATTGTCTTCGAGCACTTCTGGTCCCAGTAGGGAGTGATAAAGACCACCTGCTGCCAAAACTGCTGAGGAAACTAGATGCAAGACTCCAATGACGAAGTAAGGATAGGTATCAATCATTTGACCCCCTTCTCCTACGCCAAAGCCCAGAGTTGCCAGGTGAGGCAACAAAATTAATCCCTGCTCGTACATGGCGAGGTCGGGATTGTAGCGAGATAGCTCAAATAGGGTAAACGCTCCTGCCCAGAACACAATTAGACCTGCATGGGCAACGTGAGCGCCCAGTAACTTACCCGAGAGGTTAACTAAGCGAGCGTTACCAGCCCACCAGCCCACATTCGGGATTTTTTGTTTGTAAGGACTCTCAGTAATTACGGCTGTCATGGATCGATCTCCTTAAGAAATTTCTTCTTAGTTACGTGTTCTCGCTCACCAAAAATCTTGCCAAAGACTTGCAACTATTGTTATTAAGCTGACTATATTCGCAAACACTCCCGACGCGGAGGTTTCTGTGCCGAGGTGAGAAGGTGAAGTCTTTGCTGAGTGGGAATTGGCTGGTGGAGATTCACCAGGTGCGGAGGGGCGGAGGAGATGGGTGGGCTTGTTTGCTCCTGGTGCTCCTGGAGCTTTTTCCTGCTCCCCTTCCGCGTATTCTTCAATTCATGCACTCGGTTGCGGCGCAACTGCGCGCTGGTCGACCCGACCTTTGCGAAAATTAAACCCAGCAGCTCGCAAGGCGTGCCAAATGTGACCTTGGAGTATAAAGAAAGCTAGCCAAAAATGAGCGTTAGCTAGCCAAGTGCGTGTCGAGACAAAATCGGGGTTGCTATGAGTGAAGTAGGGGAGGATATTGAGCCGGATGGAAAGGGATGGTCCGTAAAAGACTTCTGGGTAAACTGTGGTATTTACGGAAACATAGTAAGTGGCAATAAAGCCCATCAAGGCTAAGGCACCCAAACTATAGGAAAGATAGGCTTCGCCAGACCAAATAAATAGGCGGTGAGTCCAAGCAAAAGGTTTGGTCAAGATGTGCCAGATGCCGCCACCAATCAGCATCCCGCCAATCCAGATGTGACCACCCACGACATCTTCGAGATTGTCTACACTAGCAATCCAATTTTCCCCAATGGCACCGAAGAAGTAGCCGAAAATTACGCCCGGTTTCAGCGTCGGGTTGTTAATTACTCGCACGTTCTCAATGGCTGGGTCATACAAACCGCCTAAATACATCGCTTTTTCTACCAGCAGGAAAGCTCCTAACCCCAGCAAAATCAGGTGAATGCCCAGGATAGTGGTCATTTTGTTAGTGTCGGACCAGCTATATCCGAAGAAGGGAAACTTCTTTTCTAGGGTTTCGGGACCGCGAAGGGCATGGTAAATGCCCCCAAATCCGAGAAAGGCAGATGAAATTAGATGTATGACCCCAATTGCAAAGTAGGGATAGGTACTGCTGATTTCTCCACCAGCTTCCACACCCCAGCCTTGGGCTGCGAGGTGGGGAAGCAGAATTAAGCCCTGCTCGTACATGGGTTGTTCTGGGTTGAAGTTAACCAGCTCGAACAGAGTCATTGCTCCTGCCCAGAAAACGATTAATCCCGCATGGGCGACATGAGCGCCTAGTAATCGACCGGATAAATGGATCAGGCGGGCGTTTCCCGCCCACCAAGGGAAGTTAGCGCGATCTTGCGGCTGCGATCGCGGATTCTCAGAAGCAGTTGTCATTAATTGGTACCTCCTGTCAGTAATTCTTGAGAAATAAATTCAAGAAGCTCTTGGGCACAGCTTACACGAGGCAAACAGTTATTGAAAATAGTTTTTGATTAAGATTTATGGAGAAGTGATGCGTGCTTGTGATGCAGCGATTACTTTTACAATCAAACGTTAGTCGAACAGAGACATTGCAATAGCTATCAATCAAAAATGCCTATCCCTGGTTGCCTCACTCCTGTTTGTCCCGATGGGAGTGATAAGTACAGCGTACGCAACAGTCACGCCAGCCCAAGTTAGTGTGGCACAGTCTGCCGAAGCTTTAGTTAACCAGGGGTCAAACAGTATCAGCAGGGAAATTACCAAGCCGCGATCAAACGCTTTAACCAAGCCCTTAAGATCGATGCGAAGTTGGCTCAAGCTTACTATACCGTGGTGTTAGTTACTTTGAATGATGCCGACTTTAATGGTGCCTAAGTAATTAAACACTGGGGCTGCACTGTAAACTAGCCTAGAGTCTCCTGGTTGTATTGCGAGATAACTGGAGGGCTACAAAAAGCCAAGGGGCTGTGTGCTAATAAACTCGCGCACCTTGAAAGCCCTGCCACCAAGCAACCGCAAGCTTAGTGTGGTAGTTTACCTCTTTTTAACTCGACCTACTCCCAGTTGAGGATTGCTTCTTAGTTGTCTTCTTGCTGCTGGAGGAAGACTTAGTAGACTTACTCTTGGTGGAGCTTTTGGAGGTGCTCTTAGTGGAGCGACTGGATTTCTTCGTCCCTTCCTTTTGTGCTAGCAGCTCCAGTGCCCTTTCTAGGGTGATTTGCTCTACCGATTCTCCTTCGGGGATGGAAGCATTCGTTTTGCCATGCTTAACGTAAGGACCGTAGGGACCGTCATAAACATTCACGGACTCATTATCGTCAGGATGAGAATCGAGTTCCCGCAAGGGCTTTTTAGACTTGCCACGACTGCCGCCGCGTCCCCGCTTCGGTTGCGCCAATAGCTCTAAAGCACGTTCCAAGCCCACACTCAAGACATCATCGCCAGCTTTGAGAGAGCGGTAGTCTTTTCCGTCCTTGCCCTGGCCCTGGTCGTGAACCACATAGGGACCAAATCGTCCCAGCCCTGCCTTGACCGGTGATCCCGTTTCTGGATGAACGCCTAGGGTTCGTGGCAGAGATAGTAAGCCCACTGCCATCTCTAAGGTGACATCCTCGGGCTTAACGCCCTTGGGCAGGGAGGAGCGTTTCGGCCTTTTGTTCTCTGGCGTTGCCTCCCCTAACTGGAGGTAGGGACCATAGCTACCAATTAATTGATAAATGGGTTCGCCGGTTTCGGGATGCAGTCCAATCTTTTCTGGTCCTTCGGTTTTCTGGCGGACTAATACCTCGACTTGTTCGGGATTGAGGTCGGCGGGGGTAAGGTCTTTAGGAATGGAAGCGGTAACAACGCTGTCATCCCGTTCAGCTTCAATGTAAGGACCAAATTTGCCAATCCGAACCTGCACATCCAGATTTTGGAGATTCACTGCTTTGGCAGAATTAGGTTCAATTTGGTTTTCTCGTTCCTCAACTTGTTTTCTTAAACCCTCCTCTTCCAAATAGAACTGTTTGAGATAGGGCAGGGATTGCACTTCTCCGGTAGCAATTTCGTCGAGGGTTTGCTCCATATTGGCAGTAAAGCCGGTGTCCACCAAGTCGGGGAAGTGTTCTTCTAGGAGGCTGGTAACTGCAAAGGCGGTAAAGGTGGGAACTAGCGCACTTCCTCGCATTTGAGCGTAACCCCGATCCACAATTGTGCCGATGATGCTGGCATAAGTGCTGGGTCGTCCAATCCCTTCGCTTTCTAAAGTTTTGACCAGGGAGGCTTCGGTGTAGCGGGCGGGGGGCTGAGTTTCGTGAGCAACTGCCTCTAGTTGGGTACAGTGGGGTGTATCTTCCGCTTGCAAGGAAGGTAGAATGACTTCTTGGTTTTCCAGCGCTGCTTCTGGGTCGTCTGAGCCTTCCACATAGGCACGGAAGAAGCCCGCAAAGTCGATGCGCTTGCCTGACGCTCTAAAGCCCGCGTCTTCCACTTTGACATTGACGCTAATTTGGGTGAGCCTTGCCTCCGCCATCTGACTGGCAACAGTACGCTTCCAAATGAGGTCATATAGGGAGCGTTCCCGACCTTGTAAGCCTGTCTCCTGGGGAGTCCGAAAGCTTGCTCCCGCTGGGCGAATTGCCTCGTGTGCCTCCTGTGCCCCTTTACTTTTGGTACTGTATTGGCGAGGCTTGGGGCTAAGATACTCTTTCCCATACTTTTGTTGTACACACTCGCGGGAAGCGGCGATCGCCTGCTCAGACAAATGCACCGAATCTGTCCGCATATAGGTAATATAGCCCTGCTCATATAGACTTTGGGCGGTACGCATGGTTTCGCGTGCGGCTAGAGAGAGCTTGCGGTTTGCCTCTTGCTGGAGTGTGGAAGTAATAAAGGGTGGAGCAGGCTTGCGGGTGGTGGGGCGTTCGTCCACTTCGCTGACCTTCCAGGTTTTATCCGCTAGTCGCTGCTTTAATTCATTCGCCTCCCCTTCGTTGAGGACAACCACATCGCGACCCTGAGCAATCTCCCCGGTATTGGGATCGAAATCACTACCTGTGGCAAGTTTTTTGCCCCCTAGAGTGACTAGTTTCGCCTCGAAGGGCGTTTTCTCTTTTTCCAGAGTGGCTTTGAGATCCCAGTAATGTCCCACTCGGAAGGCACGACGTTGACGCTCTCGCTGCACCAACAGTCGCACAGCAACCGATTGCACTCGTCCAGCGGAAAGACGCCAAGCAATTTTTTTCCACAGCAGGGGGGAGAGGGTGTAGCCGACTAATCTATCGAGAATGCGGCGCGTTTCTTGCGCTTCCACCAAATTATGGTCAACTTCACGGCAGTTTTCTAGCGCTTGGCGAATTGCCTCTTGGGTGATTTCGTGAAATACCATCCGCTTGACGGGAATTTTGGGATTGAGCACCTCACTCAAATGCCAGGAAATACTTTCGCCCTCTCGGTCTTCGTCAGTCGCCAGGATGACCTCATCTGCTGCTTTGAGAGCTGCTTTGAGTTCTTTAACAACTTTTTTCTTGTTTTTCGGAACCACATAGAGCGGTTTAAAGCCAGCTTCGACATTAACGCCGAGCCTTGCCCAATCCTTTTCCTTATAGTTAGCCGGAATCTCTTCCGCCGAGGAAGGAAGATCGCGCACGTGCCCCATCGACGCTTCTACCTGGTAATCATTGGGGAGGTAGTTGCGAATGGTGCGTGCTTTGGTAGGGGATTCAACGATGACAAGAGTTGACATGAAATCTCGTTTGGGCTAGCTGTGTTAAGTCTGAGTGCAAGGAATGGCGATATTTTTTAATCTATACTTATCAAATTCCTAACTGAGCGACTAGTCACGATAATATCGGTTAGCGCTAGGCAACTTCACAGTAGAGATTGCCGAACCCCTGGCTGAGCTACGCCTGGGTTGAGGTAGAGATGGGGATGACGCAGAGATGGGGTGACGCGGAGAGGGAGAGTGAGAAGTCAAAGAGGTGAGGAGTGAGGGAGTGAGGAGGTAAATTGGCTTGTTTGCTCGAAAAAATTCTTCCTATTTCCCACTCTTTTACGCTCTCACGTCCTCACGCGCTCACTCCTTCCCAACCCTCTCACGCCCTCACGCGCTCACACCTCACTTTCCCCAGCTCTCACGCTCTCACTGTCTTCCATGCCCCCTCCCCTCTGCTCCCCTGCTATAAATTCAGGCAAGAGTGGGAGTCCAACTAGAGCAAGAATTGTAACTCAATTTCTAGCAATTAGCAGTGAAAAGGGTCGATCTCTAGCGAATTTGGGAAGATTGCACGTTACAATCCTCTAGGGAATACCTCGCGTTCTAAAGGTAGAGGGAATGGGTTACGGGTTAGTAATAATCCTCAACTTTACTACCCTCAATCCCTACTGTGCTACTTAAATCTCAGGCTTTGCCTGGGCTAGCTAAGCTGAGTTCTGAAGCGCTCTTTGATCGATGCTGTTGGTTCAATTGGTCTAAATCTAGATGGACTTTACTACTAATCTTTCCACCCCGCTGAATGTGGGAATAATTTTACCTGAGGGAATTGTTTTACTCGCCCTGTTGGTCGTTTTGGTTGGGGATTTAATTGTGGGGCGTCAGTCTTCACGTTGGGTTCCCTATGTGGCGATCACAGGTCTTCTCGGTGCAGTCGTAGCGCTATATTTTCAATGGGATAGTGCCAATCCGATTGCGCTTCTCGGCAGCTTTAGTGGCGATAATTTCAGTATTCTCTTTCGCAGCATCATTGCCTTGTCAACGGTAGTGACAGTTTTGATGTCGATCCGCTACGTGGAGCTGTCGGGGACTTCCCTGGCAGAATTTGTTGCCCTATTACTTACCGGCACTCTGGGAGGGATGTTGCTCTCGGGGGCGAATGAGTTAGTGATGGTGTTTATCTCCCTAGAAACACTAAGTATTGCCTCTTACCTCATGGCGGGTTACACTAAGCGCGACAGGCGCTCGAATGAGGCAGCACTGAAGTATTTGCTATTTGGGGCAGCGAGTTCGGCAGTCTTTTTGTACGGGGCATCGCTGCTATATGGTCTTTCGGGAGGCGAGACCAATTTGGGCGAAATCACCACCGCTATGACCGAAGCAGGAAGCACGCAAGCACTAGGCACAGCGGTTGCCCTCGTGTTCCTCATCACAGGCATTGCTTTCAAAATTTCTGCCGTTCCCTTCCACCAGTGGACACCAGATGTTTATGAAGGGTCTCCTACCCCGGTTGTTGCTTTCCTCTCGGTGGGGTCAAAAGCTGCCGGTTTTGCTTTGGCGATTCGCTTGTTAGTCATGGCTTTCCCTGTGCAAGACCAGCAGTGGCGATTGATTTTCACTGCCCTGGCGATTCTCAGCATGGTATTGGGGAACGCAGTTGCCCTTTCCCAAAGCAGCATGAAACGCCTGCTGGCTTACTCTTCTATTGGTCAGGCAGGATATATCATGATTGGCTTGGTTGCGGCGACAGAAGCGGGTTATGCCAGCATGATCTTTTACCTGCTGGTCTACCTATTTATGAACCTGGGCGCGTTCACAGCGGTGATTCTGTTCTCCCTGCGTACTGGCACAGACCAGATGAGCGAGTATTCTGGTCTTTATCAAAAAGATCCCCTCCTGACCATCGGATTGAGCATTTGCCTGCTTTCGTTGGCTGGCATTCCTCCCTTTGCAGGATTCTTCGGCAAAATTTACCTATTCTGGGCAGGCTGGCAAGCTGGGCTTTATGGTTTGGTGATTTTGGGTTTAGTCGCTACTGTCATTTCGATTTACTACTACGTTCGCGTGGTCAAGATGATGGTGGTCAAAGAATCCCAGGAAATGTCGGAGTCAGTGAAGTATTATCCCCAACTTCGCTGGGATTTAAGCGGAATGCGATCGCTGCAAGTGGGTTTAGTGGTGTCTTTAGTCGCTACTTCTCTAGCAGGAATTCTCTCCAACCCACTGTTTTCGCTGGCAAATAGTTCTGTTAACAAAACGCCCATGATGCAATCTGCTGTCATTAGCACTCAGCAGCCGCCTAAGAGCGATCAACCAGTCTCAGCACTCAGCAGTGTTTCACAAAAGTAGTGCGACGGGGCGGGAATATCGCTTCTTCTGGAAGCAGGATCAAACAAGAATACGTCATGTGTTTGTCAAGGGGCTGACTCTTCCCTACTACTCAATCTTGTCGATTTTTAACTCCCGTCCCGAACGAATATCTTCCATGGGCGAATAACATTGCGGACAGGCATATTGTTGCTCATTTTCTGGGGAATATTCCTGCTGACAGCAGTAGCAAAAAGCAACCAAAGGAGTTTCTTGAATGGCGAGTTCCACTCCTTCTAAAAAAGTATTGCGAGTTTGTGCCTCAAAAGCAAGTGTCAGACTAACTGGCTCAACAAGGTAAACTTGCCCACGAAAAAATGAATCTTGTTAATTTTAGGGCGTTCGGGTTGTGTTTCCCACCAATCTCTAACAGTGAGAATCAACGCCTTTGTCATGTCAGTTTCATGGATGGTTGGTCATTCGTCATTAGTCATTTGTCCTTGGCAGTGAATGCAGAAGGTAAGCTTACACCCAATCTGTAGTAGTTTCTGGTTGTGCTTCGGGATGGATGTAAGCTGGTTTTTCTTGACGAGGCAGTTGTTCTGAGAGAACTAAGTGAGCCATGCTGTCACAAATGACCCGAGTTGCCATTAATGCAGTCATGTCACTAACATCATAGGGGGGAGAAACTTCCACCACTTCCAGACCACAAACGGGCGCACTGCGGACAATTTTGCCAAGCATATAGAGCGCTTCACGGGGGAGTAAACCGCCGGGTTCGGGCCAACCAGTTCCGGGCACAAAACCGGCATCAATGCAGTCAATATCAAAGCTAATATATACACAATCCGTGTCGTCCAATGCTCTTTCCAGGGCAAAATCTACGGCGGCATCTAAACCCATTTCTGTAATGTCGGTCACCGTTAGAATATTGGTTGCCCTTTCTCGGCAAACTTTGACTCCCTGACGTGGCACTTGCCAACCTCCAATTCCTAATTGCACTAAATTTTGGGGAGGAGCATTCTTAATATTGTTGGCATGAAACCAGGGACAAGTGTGCATTCGTTCATCTAAGTCGGTTTCCTGGGTATCTACGTGGCGATCAAAGTGAATAATACCGACTTTTTTATCGCCAAGGTGACGGCAAATGCCCCGAACAGTGGGAAACCCTATGGAGTGATCGCCACCTAAAATCATCGGAAATGCCCCGGAACTAAAAACGTGAGCAATCCCTTTAGAAATTTGATCAAAGGACTTCTCGTTATTTCCTGGAATGGTGAAAACATCCCCAACATCGCAAAGGGAAATTTGTTCGCGCAAATCAACGCTCATTTCAAAGTTGTAGGGAGTATACAAGGCAGAAATGCGGCGAATTCCTTGTGGACCAAAGCGGGTTCCGGGGCGATAAGTAGTGCCAGAATCGTGCGGTACGCCCATAATCGCAACATCATATTTTTCGACTTGGCGCACGTCTTCTAGGTACGGGGCTTTGAGGAAAGTGTTAATTCCGGCATAGTGGGGTAACTCGCCGCGAGAAAAAGTGGAAATGGAGCGATCGCCAATACTTTCGGCTGCCTCTAAACCCAACTCTAAACCGCTAGAAACTTCCTGCTGCCAGCCTGTCATCGGTAGTTGCGCTTCTTGCTCTAGCGCACGGTTTGCCTCACTAGAATATCCATTCTGGTTAGCGTTTGGGGATTGAAATTCTGGTTGTTCAGTCATGATTGCGCTCAAATTACAAGGATTGGAGTAATAATTAAAAAACCGGGAAGGTAACAACGATGATTACACCATTATTAACATCTCCCGGGGTTTTCTCCCGCCGTGTAGCTACTTTGACTCAGCATTTTTCAAGGTTAGCCTGCTTCTCTCGAACCAGTCATTTAAGCCTGCATCGCTTAAATCGGAACCCTAGAAGCAATTCAGTTTTGTTTTTGCTTAGTTATTACTAACTAATAACTTACTCGTTTCTTTAGTTCTGCACAAGTATTACTAAAGTTGGTTTTTCCTACTGTAACTGCTTTTGGGAGCAGCTCTGTTCCATGATTACTGCTGCTGCTGCCAAACGGTCTTGTCCATGGGCTTCGGTGACTGCTACTCCCATCAGAACTCCCCAAGTAAGGACACGGGTGCCGAATTACTTCCCCGCGGTGAGTTGTCCCTCCCTTCACCCGCTTACTTCCCTCGAAGCCGTGTACCTGACCCTTTTTTCAGTTGTCTTTACTGACTGACTATCTG
>PXPT01000160.1 GCA_003021505.1 Cyanobacteria bacterium QS_4_48_99
CCTGAGCAAGGATGATGAGCTTTTCCCCGAACTTAGTGAAGCGATGATTTATGGTGCGATGGTGAGGCTGATGCGGGGGTGGTCTCGCTTCTTAGGATTTACTTTATATAGCAGTTCTCACTTAAGTGGAGTACACCTGAACTCCACTCTGACTATTGATCGCATTCTGAATTTGTACCTTATGAGTCTAAGAACCGCTATAAATCAGCTCTAAGTAGATATTGCTATTCATCTAGTTATGAATTGAAAGGCTTAATACAACGAGGATCGGCTAGCGTTGCCTTCTCCGGTTCTCTGGGAAACCAAAAAGCAGTGCGCTTGCAAACTTCCACTAGCATTAACATTACTGGCACTTCGATTAACACCCCAACAACTGTCGCTAAGGCTGCCCCAGAATTTAAGCCGAATAAAATCACTGCTGTGGCAATGGCAACCTCAAAATGATTACTGGAACCAATCAGGGCAGCAGGCGCAGCATCTTCATAAAACAGCTTCAGTTTCCATGCCGCTACGTAGGTAATCCCGAATATAAAGTTGGTTTGAATAAATAGCGGCACTGCAATCAAGAGAATGTGCAGTGGATTGTTAACAATTAGTTCGCCCTTAAAGGCAAATAGCAGCACCAGCGTAATCAGCAGCGCTGCTGTTGTCACTGGGCTGAGATACTTCAGAAACCGACGCTCAAACCAAGCTTTTCCTTTGTGTTTAAAAATCCAGTAACGGCTGTACATCCCGGCAGCTAGGGGCAACCCCACATAAATCAGCACCGAAAGTACAATCGTTTGCCAAGGTACTACCATCTGATTCGCTGCTAACAACCATCTGCCCAAAGGGGCGTACAGAAACAGCATTAACAGGGCGTTCACTGCCGCCATCACTAAGGTATGTCCCTGATTGCCATAGGAAAGATATCCCCACAACAGCACCATCGCCGTGCAGGGAGCAATGCCTAACAAAATCGTCCCAGCGATGTAGGAATTTGCTAGTGCAATTTCGCTCCCTCGAATTATCTCTTTTCCCTCAATTAAGGGACGGAACAGCCAGCCAAGGAAAAACTGGGCAAATACCACCATTGTGAAGGGCTTAATTAACCAGTTAACCCCTAGAGTGAGAAGAACCGGTTTGGGTGTTCGGGCAGCCCTTACCGCCTCGGAGAAGTCAATTTTTACCATGATGGGGTACATCATGAAGAACAGGCAGACGGCAATAGGAATTGATACCTGATAGATACTCATGGCATCCAGGGCATCGGCAACCCCTGGAAAGGTTCTACCAATGGCAATGCCCACGAGAATGCACAGGAGTACCCAGAGGGTGAGATATTTTTCAAAGAAACTGAGGTTGCCGCCAGCATTGACAGCGGATGAATTAACTTGAGAAGCGTTTTTACTCATTTGACGATGACTAAAATTTGGTTTGCTTTCATAACAATTCACCAATGGTGAGATTTAACTGAGACTGCCCATCGAAACTGTGCAAACCTTCCCTCTTGGGAAGTGAATCTGGGCAAGGTAATAGCCTTCATCTGGTAAGGTAATGTAACCGACAGTTCTCATTGTCTCTGGTGCTTTTTCTAAGTAGAATTCCACTAACTCTCTCAGCATGGGATTGTTTTGAGAATTAGCAACGTTGACGTAAATAAATAGCGGACGAGAAAGAGGTTGGTATTCAGCATTCTTAAACGTTTCACGGGAAGGCATTACCGGACCATCGCCACTGTCTACCGCCAATGCTTTTAAGTCGTCTTGGTGCGATTCGTAATAGGCATAGCCAAAATAACCTAAGGCATTGGGGTCTTGAGTGACTCCCTGCACCAGAATGTCGTCATCTTCACTGGCGAGGTAGTCGCTGCGACTTTCTCCTACTTCACCCACAACTGCCTCAGTGAAGTATTCAAAAGTCCCAGAATTGGAACCAGGACCATAGAGGGTTAGGGGGTTGTTCGGCCAGGAGTCACGAACCTGATTCCAGTGAGTGATTTTTCCCATTGCTTTGGGTTCCCAGATTTTTTCCAACTCTGCCAAAGTGATGCTTTCTGCCCAGTCATTTTCGGGATTTACAACAACGGTGAGGGCATCATAGGCAATGGGAAGTTCTATATAGCGCACCCCGGCTCAGTTGCAGGCTTCCATTTCGTCGGTCTGAATCGGTCTTGAGGCGTTGTTGACGTCTGTTTCCCCAGCGCAAAACTTTTTAAATCCACCACCTGTACCTGAGAAGTTAACTGTTACGTTGACTGGAGTTTGTTGGGTGGATAAAAACTCTTCTGCTACTGCTTGGGTGATTGGTAGACTGTGCTAGATTCATTAATTGAAATTGATTGCTGCTTTTGTATCTTACCCTGAGTGCATGAGGCGAACAGTGCTGTGAATCCAACTCTCAAAGCTATAGAAAATAGTTGGGTTGACCATTGCTTCGTTGTCGCCTTCATCTCTATCCCTAATTATTTCAAATAAAATTGATATGTCAACTTAAAATTAAGTTAAGGGGAGTTCCAGCCACGCCGGTACTACTCCCATGCACCTACGCCAAGATGCTTTGGTAGCAGCTTCTCAAGTGGTACTAGCGGTGAATCGATGGGCAAATACACCAGGACAACAGGTAGCCACGGTAGGACAGACGCAAGTCTCGCCTAATACTGCTAATGTCATTCCAGCAAGCGTAGAGATGAGTTTGGACATCCGAGACTTATCCAACCAGCGCATCGATGATTTAATCGAGCAGTTACAAGGAGAAATGGAAGCGATCGCTACTGACACCCACACAACCATTGAAATGCAGCCTCGTCTGCGTAATGAACCGCTTTAGCTGCCTCTGGGATTCAACAGACACTTGTTCGCAGTTGCGAGGAGTTAGAGCTAAGTTACATGCACTTGCCAGTCGGGCTAGTCATGATGCCCAGGAGATGGCAACCTTTACCGACATAGGGATGATGTTTGTTCCGAGTGAGGCAGGAGTGAGCCACGCAGAAACGGAATACACTTCCCCAGAGCAATGCAGTCAGGGGGCAAATGTTCTCCTGCGCGCACTACTGGAGTGGGATCGGTTTGGTGTAAGTAGTGCTTGTGGGGATTAAAATGAGTCAAAAACTCTGTGGAGTAAAGCTCAGATGAAAGTAGCGATTACCGGTGCTACAGGATTTGTTGGCAGTCGCTTGGTAGAAAAACTTCAGGCAGCAGGGGAATATCAAATTTTAGCGTTCACTCGCAACCAAGAGCGAGCAAGACGAACTTTTCCGGCTTCCATCTTTCCCAATCTGGAAGTGGTTGCCTATGCCCCTAAGGAATCGGGTTCCTGGCAGGAGGCGGTGGCAGGATGTGATGCAGTGGTGAACCTCGCAGGAGAACCCCTAGCAGAGGAACGCTGGACTCCCCAGCGCAAGCAAGAAATTCTAGAAAGTCGCCAATTGGTGACAAGGAAAATTGTAGAAGCCATTTCCCAGGCTGAACCCAAGCCTAGTGTTTTAGTTAATGCCTCCGCAGTGGGCTATTACGGAACAAGCGAAACCGCTACCTTTGATGAGAGCAGTCCACCGGGAAACGATTTTCTGGCTGAGGTCACTCAAACTTGGGAAACCGAGGCAGAAAAAGTCAAAGAAGCAGGGGTGCAACTAGCTATTCTCCGGTTCGGCATTGTTGTGGGAAATGGGGGCGCGATCGCCAAAATGCTAACCCCCTTCCAATTCTTTGCAGGAGGTCCCCTAGGTAGTGGTCGTCAGTGGGTTTCCTGGATTGACCGGGACGACCTCGTTGATCTCCTTCTAGAGGCACTCAAAAGCCGGGAGATGGAAGGTGTTTTCAACGCCACTGCCCCTAACCCCGTCCGAATGGGGCAACTCTGTCAGAGCCTAGCAGAAGTGATGAATCGTCCTTGCTGGATACCTGTTCCTGGTTTTGCCCTGGAACTGCTACTCGGAGAGGGAGCAAAGGTAGTTTTGGAAGGTCAGAAAGTCTTACCCAAAAGAACTCAGTCTGCTGGCTTTCAATATCAATATCCCACAATTAAACCAGCACTTTCCAAAGTTGTCTCCCATAGTTAGCGCTGGCATCAAGTTAATCTCGTTGAGCTTAATTTGTTAGCGCAAAGTTTCTATTGACTATTGACTAGTTGCCCCTAACAAAACCGAACGCTGCACAAAGGAGGGGTGGTCAATGCGTCGTTCCACTCGGTTAGGGATGCCATAGCCGCAAACAATGTGACCTTGCCCTGCCAACACCACCACTTGATACTGCGGGTTAGCCGCATAAAATTGGGCAATCCTGTCCGCCATTGTCTCATCCCAAAGTACCTGGGCAGTAAAAAATTGCTCAAAGTTGCCACTATTCCCGTGCGCATGCCCTTGGTAAACTTCCCAAACCATTTGGCGGTAAGCAGCATTATCAGTGCGAATTTCGGACAGAGGAGGAATGTAGCGGCGTTCAGCGCTGGTAAGACTCTCTAACCCCTGACGAGCAACTTTGCGCGTTACCTCTGTAGGTGCATTCAAGGCTACCACAGGCAGTTGATGGGCTTTAGCGAAGCGGAGTATGGGGGCATAGTATGTCCAGGGAAAGCCCCAGCGTTGCTTATATTCACTTTGCTCGCGCAACTGAGCTTCGGTGATTTTTCCTGCGAGGTATTGCTCAAGCACTTCCTGAAAGGGGCGCTGAAACATCTCCATTGCTATGGCAATTTTCCCATTCTGCCGATAGAGTGCTTTCAGAATCTCTAACTGTACCTGATGGTCTTTAAAACTACTGTGAGTTTCTCCCAAGTACACTACATCTGCGGTGACTAGTTCCTGTGAAACTTCTGGGGAAGTGAGCTGTTGCCGTTGGAAGTGGGAAGGAGGTGAGGCGCTTTGGGAGTAAGCGGGAGTGATGCTAAGGAAGAATATTCCCAATGACCAGGCACAGAGTTTAGTCATTTGCAGTTTTTCATAGCCCAATTTTGCAAACCTCAGTGCTGTCTTATCCAGGCATCACTATAGCTTTCTCAGCTTAGCACTTCGGCGATCGCCCTAGTACTACAGTCGCGGATCGGGAGCCGGCCATCCATCTTGGCAATGCACGAATGCTGGAGTTTGGCTATCTCAACGTGCCAGCAGATGCAACATCGCTCTACCGGTAGTTCCAGGTGCAAACCGCGGCTGTAGTATTATTCAGAAAGCAGAATAGATTTCAACTAAATGCCCGCATATTGCACTTGAGGCGGCCAGAAGAAGTGGCTCAACTTTTCCGGCCATTGCTGGAGTTGGTGCAGGTAAGTGCGCACCCTGTGCTTAAACTCGGCCGTGTGACGAGGCCGTTTCTGGCGTTTGACGTGCGCCTTGATGTCCTGGTTCAGGTACTCGTCCGGATTCCGCTCGGGACTGTAGGGCGGCAAGTAAAACAGCTCGAGTTGGTCCGAGTGCTGGGCCACCCACTGCTGCACCCGATGGGCCCGGTGCGATGAGGCAGGAAGCGCGGCTTAATGGGCGCGATGGGCCTCGCCAAACAGAATGAAAGAACACTGCAGTTCTGGGATGGTGCGCGTGGTGACCTCGCTGACAGCCAAGCCGCCGGCCGTTCGGCGCCGCAGCGAGCGCAGTACCACCAGATCGAAGGCTTGCGAGCGCTCGGCGATGGCGGCCGCTGCATCGTCATGGGCGACCGTCAGCACGCGGGTGGGGACCGCCACCTTGCCGCGTTCGGCAACTTGCGATAGCTCGCGCTCGAACGCCGCCAGCCGCTCGGTCGTTGCGTGGCGATCGCCAACGTGCAGCAGCGTTATGGCGGCACTATGGGCATCGGCAAACAGTTGCGCGAAGCGAATGGCTTGTACGGCCTGCGGCGTGAGGGTTTTGACCGGTACCAAGATGCGCTCGAGCTGGCTCGGCGGGGCGATCAGGTGCGCGACGGCAACTGGACAGTGGGCCGACCAAAGCACGCGCTCGGTCGTCGTTCCAAATAGCCGTGCCTGCAGCCGGCTCGTATCTTGCCAGCCCATCACGATCAAATCGGCGTCGTACTGCCGCGCCGCGCGGCTGATGCCATCGGCCGGGTTGCTATCGATGCGCAAGTAGCGCTGGGTGGGAACGGACAGCTGGCTCTCCACAGTGCCAGCCGCACCCAGGTGCCGTTCGGCCTCGGCAATGGCGGTCTCGAGCTGGGGGTCGTCCATGCGGGCGCGTGAGGGCACGATCGCCAGCGGTACGACCTGGCCCGACTCGTGCTGTGCTAGCAGTGCGGCCGTTGCCAGCAAATCGGCTTTTTGCCCGGCATCGGAGAGGGGAACGACTACGGTAAAAGGCCGATCGGCCGCCCGCTCGCCCTCGGTCGAAATGGCCTCGCCGAGCGGCTCGCCATCGGGCGGGACCGAAGCCTTGGGGGGCGGCATCTTGCTGGCAAAGCGCTCGGTCAGCAGCGGCCCCAAAAGGGCCGTAACCAGCATGAGTACGATGACAGCATTGAACAGTTCCTCGCTCAGGACCCCAGTCTCCAACCCAGCCAAGGCCGCCGCTAGCGTCGCCGCCACTTGCGGGAGCGATAGTGAGCCCATAACGGCCATGTCGTTCCAGCTGTAGCGGAAGCAGCGGGCAACGGCCAACGCCCCCAAAAACTTGCTCCCCACAAGGACAACGACGACCGCAGCAGCCAAACCCAGCTCGGTCGCGAGCGTCTCGACAAAAACCGGAAAGTCAACGAGCAGACCAATATTGATAAAGAAAAACGGGATGAACAGCGAGCTGCCCACAAACTGCACCTTTTCTTCAACTGGGCTGTGGCCGATCGCGTCGTTGACAGCAAGCCCGGCCAAAAAAGCACCGACAATGCGATCGATGTTGATGGCCTGCGCACCCACCGAGGCCAGAAAAACGGCCAGCAGCACGAATAAGAACTGATTGCTTTGCTCGTCGCCGGTGCGTTGGATGTAGCGCCTGCCAGCCCAGTCAAAGCCCACCAAAACGACGGCAGCATAGAGGGCCAGTCCCACGACTTGAGCGATCAGGTTGAATGGCGAGAAGCCCCCGGTGTGGATGGAGATGCTGACAGCCAGCAGTAGCAGCGCCCCAATGTCGGTAAAGATGGTTGCACCGATAGTGACAACCACAGGTTCGCTGCGGGCGACGCCCAGCCGCGAGACGATGGGATAAGCAAGCAGCGTTTGGGACGACATGAGCGAGCCCAGCAGGATGGAAGCATTCCAGTCGCTGCCAAAGGCACGGCCCACTAGCAGGCCTGCCAGCAACGGTAGGACAAAGGTTGCCACCCCAAAGCTCAGCGATCGGTTCCTAGCCCGCCGGAACTCGGCCAGATCGATTTCGAGCCCCGCCACAAACATCAGATAAATTTT
This sequence comes from Cyanobacteria bacterium QS_4_48_99, assembly GCA_003021505.1. GTDB lineage: Bacteria > Cyanobacteriota > Cyanobacteriia > Cyanobacteriales > Rubidibacteraceae > QS-4-48-99. The sequence continues at coordinate 7,315 of PXPT01000160.1, forward strand.
GCCAATGTCCGATAGCAGCTGCATGGTCTCGCTATCGGCATCGATCCAGTTGAGGCCGTGCTCGCCCAGCACGGCACCGGCGCCGATCAAGCCCACCAACCCTGGTAGCCGCAGCTGCTGTGCCAGCGGCGGCACCAACAGGCTCACCAGCAGCAGGATGGTAAAAGTCCCTAGCGGGCCGGCTGGCATAGCGGGCAACAACTGTTCCATGGCACCCCTGTTGATGGTCCTGAGAGATTAGTACTACACGCGGATTGGCTTTATAATAGTTGTGGCGGGCAATCGAGGGGTTGCCAGCCAGGGAGTCAATGGACTCCATAACCGTATCAAGCTGGGGCGAGCAGTGGCAGGCCTTACTGGAGCAGCTCGGCCCTCACTTTGCTCGCCGCGACCTGCGCCAGCGGGCCACAACTACCTCCACGGCCTGCTGGCTCAGTTAGAACGCAAGAACGGCTGGCAACTGGCCGAGTAGGCCGGCGATGCCACCCCCGATGGGGTCCAGCGACTGCTGGGTCCAGCCCAGTGGAGTGCTGATGCCGTGCGAGACGAGCTCGTCCGTTACACTCAGGAGCACCTACTGGCCCAGGGCGAAGGAGGCACGCTCATTGTCGACGAGAAGGGATTCCTCAAAAAGGGCCAGCAATCGGTGGGGTCCAGCGCCAGTACAGCGGGACAGCTGGCCGGATTGAGAACTGTCAGATTGGGGTGTTTCTGGCCCTGTGTGGTTCCCGGGGGCATTGCCTGCTAGACCGAGAGCTTTACCTACCCCAGGAGTGGTGTGGGGATAGCCAGCGGCGGCACCGGGCCCACGTTCCGGAGAACGTCAGCTTCGCCACCAAGCCCGAGCTGGCACGGCGGATGCTGGAGCGAGCTTGGGCAGCCGGATTGGAACCAGCTTGGGTGTTGGGCGATGAGGTGTATTCCGATTTCCGCACGCGCTGGCTGTTGGAAGCGCGAGGCCAACCCTACGTCCTGGCGGTCTCGAGCAACCAGCGAGTGTGGAGTGGCGGCTATCAGGTGCCTGTGGCTGAGCTGGCCGACGCCTGCTTGGAACCGGATTGGTGGCTTTGGCGTGTCGCGGATGGGGCCAAGGGACCGCGGCAGTACGAGTGGGCAGCTGGCAGAATTGGCTCCTCAATGGACGAGCGACTGGTGGGCTGGTTGCTGGTTCGTCGCAGCTGCCAGGACCCGAGCGAGCGGGCTTACTACCTGTGTGCTGCCTCACCCGAGACCGCGGCCCAACAACTCGCCACAGCTGCCGGCCAACGTTGGCCCATCGAGTCCTGCTTCGAAACCGCCAAGCAGGAAACGGGCTTGGACGAGTATGAGGTGCGCACCTGGCATGGCTGGTACCGGCACATCACCCTTTCCATGCTGGCGTTGGCTTTCCTAGCGGCGGTGCGGGCCCAGGCCAACGAGACTCGGGTGGAAGGGGGGCTCCTTGTCCCGTTAACCGAGCCCGAGGTGCGACGTCTACTGCTGGCTATAGTGCTGCCCAGGTTGCAGAGTTCCGAGGAGGCACTGCTTTGGTCGCACTGGCGCCGCCGCCACCAGGCCGTCGCGCGGCACTTTGACACTCCCCAGCCTAAAGGGGTGGGGATTCTCGCTTCTACGGGAGAGTCTAGAAAGCACGGAACTAAATCCAGATACTTTCCCCGATCTCAAAATTGAGACCCATGATTTTTGGGTCACTACCGAGCTAGACCTCCCGACTCCAATCCGCGACTGTAGTACTAGAGTAAATTGACTTTAACCAACTGCGGGTGCAAGCTCTGCGACGGAAGGCTCACAGGCACGGTAAGGGTGAGGCATTGCCTCACCCTCTCTGAATCTACATTTTCCCTTGTTCCATCACTTGCTTGAGGTGTTGGCGAATCTCCTGGACGTGCTGCATGTCTTCTTGCTGTAGTTTTTGAAACAACTCTACACAGGGCTGAGAGTTTGCTTCCTGAGCATCTTTGATGTATTGCTCATATGCGTGGAGGGCTTCAGACTTCCTTTGCAAGGAGGTGAGTAAGTTGTACTCCAGATTACTCAATACTCGATTCGATTGTGAGGCAGTAACCATATTTGACTCTCCTATCTAACTTCACCACTACCCTGACTAACTCTGGCAGTAGGTTCATCTATCTATAAGCAGAGAAAGCAACTGACTCACCGGAGGGGAGGCTCCCATCGGACTCAGGGCAGAGTGGAAAGCTACCTTTTATGCATATATAAAAAATAATTATGCATTGATTGCATAACGAAAGTTTTTTTGTAATAAAAACTACCAATTGCCATGATAATCAGTGGAACGATTTAAGGCAAGCAGATGATAAAAACAGTAAATAACAATATTCCCTTTCACAAAAAAAACTAACATAAGTGCTAATTTTAGTTTTCTTAAAAGTAAACGAAACTAACAGCTTCTGGATCACATTTTCTCTCAAGGAAAGTAACAAATGCTCGCAAGACTATTTTCATTTCACGGTCGCTACCGCATTTTGCACCTGACATGGTTCGCCTTCTTTCTCACGTTTGTCGTCTGGTTTAACTTTGCTCCCTTTTCGACAGCGGTGCAACAAGAATTTGGTCTCACTTCAGGGCAATTTCGGACAATTGCTATCTGTAACGTTGCACTCACTGTGCCAGCCCGCGTTGTTATTGGCATGCTCTTAGACCGCTTTGGCCCCAAGCTTACTTTCTCGGTGCTGCTAGTTTATGCCGCTATTCCCTGTCTTGCTTTCGGACTCGCACAAAACTTTGCTCAACTTGTTGCCAGTCGTTTAGCCATGAGTATTGTGGGCGCGGGGTTTGTCATTGGTATCCGCATGACCTCCGAATGGTTTCCGCCTAGGGAGGTTGGTTTTGCAGAAGGGGTTTATGCAGGTTGGGGAAACTCTGGTTCTGCGGCATCAGCCTTCATTCTGCCCTGGATTGCCGCTTGGCTAACTTTTGGTTCAGGAGAACTACTCAACTGGCGGTATGCTGTCATTTTCACCGGCATTCTCGTTGCTGTCTATGGGGTCATTTACTACTTCAGCGTTGAAGATACGCCCCCTGGCAGAAAATATCAGCGCCCCCAACGTCACGGCGGTTTAGAAGTCACCACTAAGAAAGACTTCTGGTTACTGATGATCATGAACATTCCCTTAGTGGGAGTTCTTGCATTACTTGCTTGGCGCTTGACTAATGTGGGTTTCATGGATCAAACAGGGCTAATCATTTGCGCAGTCGTACTTCTAGCTTTGTATCTGTACCAAGTTTATCGGTGTTGGGATGTCAACAAAGACTTGATGAAGGGACATAATCACTATCCTCCTGAAGACCGCTATCAGTTCAATCAGGTTGTCCTCCTAGAGCTGACTTACATCGTTGGCTTTGGTTCCGAGTTAGCAGTAATTTCCATGCTCCCAGCATTTTACGAGACAACCTTCACTCTAGATAAACAGGCAGCAGGAATGATTGCTTCTACCTATGCCTTCATGAACCTGGTTTCTCGTCCCGGCGGTGGCTTAATTTCTGACTCACTGGGCAGCCGCAGGTGGACGATGATTGTGCTACCCGCTTGCATGGGGATAGGCTACTTGCTGATGAGTAGCGTTGGCGGTAGTTGGTGGCTCCCAGCGGCGGTTATTCTGACGATGGCTTGCTCTTTCTTTGTCCAAGCGAGTGAAGGTTCTACCTTTGCGATTGTGCCCCTAATTAAGCGGCGAGTCACAGGTCAAGTGGCTGGTAACGTTGGTGCCTACGGCAATGTTGGTGCTGTGCTTTATCTCACTTTGTTTAGCTTGCTCCCAGCCAATGAAGTCGGCTACCAGATTTTCTTCCAAACTTTAGGTATCGCGGCTTTGATTGTTGCCTTCTTGTGCTTGTTCTTCCTCAAGGAACCCAAAGATTCCTTTGCTGAATACTATGAGGGCGAACAAGAATATGCGGCTTCTCAGGCGGAGACAAGAAATGTTATTGAGGAATGACTCAGGCTTCCGCCGAGGAGCGGCAGAAGATGTCTTCTCCCAATGCCTGTTAGGTACAAGTTCCTAGTCCTTTAGGACGAAAAAAGTTTGTGAGAAGTACAAACCTCTTCCTTGCCCAGTAACATCTGCCTTCTGGAGGGGAGGGTTCGTGGTGCGAGGAATCCTTATGCACCCTTGAGAGCCCAGTGCTGTGGGGGTGGCTTATAAACGCTGGACCTCCAGCGCGATTACCCTTGCGAATTCCTAGCATTGCCCCCTTAAAAGTCCTGTCCCTCTGCCCAAAGCCCTTATTCGTTGACAGTTGCCTCAATTATTGTTTTTACGTTGCAAAAAAAATCTACTTTGATGCACCAACAAAATTTTATTATGCAATTAATGCATAATAACACATTTTATGTAAAATAAACTACAAATTTACCTAAAAAAATATGCGATTTTTAGATTATGAAAAACAGTATAAATTTACTAAATTGATTTTCCAACCGTAAGTGTATAACCAGTTGAAGTTGCCTGAATAATAACCAGAAAGTATAACATGGGGTTAGATAGCTCTGGAATCTAAAAAAAAACGAGCAAATTAGCAGTGTAATAGTTGCATTAAGCTAAATTGCTTGAAAAAACTAATTGAACTGTAACAATATCTACAGAATTCCTAAATTGAGCCAATTAAGCTACTGAATAGTCTTTCTAATTACTCCGATTGAGTGTTAATTCCCACTCACTAGCCACTCCTTCTAAGGTTTCTAAGGTAGCAAGCAGGATAAATAGAGCGATGACAACTACTACAGACAAAAAGCAAAAACTGAATAAGTTAGAGCAAGCCAAAGCTAAAAAGCATCCCTTATCAGTGAAGCAAGAACTGGATGACTTCGCTCGCATGGGCTGGGAGGCAATGGAAGAATACGATCGCGAAAAAGCCCTCAAGTGGCTGGGTCTTTTCCATCGTCCGGTTACTCCCGGCAAATTTATGCTGCGGATGCGGATACCTAACGGGATTGTAACTAGCTCTCAGATGCGAGTGTTGGCTGATATTGTGCAGCGTTGCGGCAAAGCAGCCGGATTTCAAGACCAGGGCAATGCTGACATCACTACCAGGCAAAATATCCAACTGCGAGGCATTCGGATTGAGGATGTGCCAGATATCTTTGACCAACTGCGGAAAGCAGGCATGACTAGCATGCAGTCGGGGATGGACAACGTTCGCAATCTTACTGGCTCCCCCGTAGCTGCTATTGATGGGAATGAACTGATTGATACACGCGGACTCATTCGCAATCTCCAAGACATGATCACCAACCACGGCGAGGGCAACTTCCGGCTTAGTAATCTCCCTCGGAAGTTCAACATTGCCGTTGCCGGTGGTCGAGATAACTCTGTTCATGCCGAAATTAACGACCTTGCCTATCTTCCTGCCTACAAAGACGGCAAACTCGGGTTTAATATCATCGTCGGCGGCTACTTCGACCCCAAAAGTTTCGTAACCGCAGTTCCCCTTAATGCATGGATTGAGCCTGACGATGTTGTTCCCCTTGCTGAAGCAATGCTGATCCTCTACAACGACAATGGTCCTCGGGAAAAGCGTCTAGGGTCAAAGTGCCGGATGATGTATCTGATTGAAGAGTGGGGAATAGAAACGTTTCGCTCAGAACTCGAAAAACAACTAGGACACTCCTTAGAACCAGCGGCTGAAAAAGATGAAATTGACTGGGACAAGCGCGACCACATTGGTGTCCACAAACAAAAACAACCCGGATTAAACTACGCGGGTCTGCACGTTCCAGTTGGTCGCATGTATGCCGAGGAAATGTTTGAGCTGGCTCGGCTAGCAGAAGTTTATGGTGGTGGCGAAATCCGTTTCACGGTTGAGCAAAACTTAATTATCCCCAACATTCCTGACTCGCGCTTATATTTCTTCTTAGAAGAGCGACTTGTCAAGGAGCGTTTCACTATCGACCCAGACCCCCTGCAACGAGCGCTGGTGTCTTGTACAGGCAATGAATTCTGTGGCTTTGCGATTATCGAAACCAAAAAACGCGCCCATGACATGATTAAGGAACTAGAAGAAGAGCTAGTTACTCCCCGTCCCATCCGGATTCACTGGACCGGCTGTCCGAACTCCTGCGGTCAACCGCAAGTTGGGGATATTGGCTTAGTCGGAACCAAGGCTAAAAAAGACGGCAAGACGGTAGAAGCCGCAGACATTTGGATGGGCGGCAAAGTCGGGAAAGATGCCCAGTTGGGCGAAGAGGTAATGAAAAAGGTTCCCTGCGAAGACCTGAAAGAGGTGTTGCGGGATCTATTGATTGAACACTTCGGCGCTCATTCTCGCAAGGCAGAAGAAGCTTTTGAGCGCAAAGAAGAAGAGGTTTCTGAGGATGAGCTCGCAACAGCAACTACAACGGCTCCCAAGGAAGAAAAACCTTCTGAGGGCAATGTCGAAACTAGAACAGGAAGGCATGTTTGTTCAGTTTGCGGATATGTCTATGACCCAGCCGAAGGCAACTCCGATAATGGGATAGAACCAGGAACGCCGTTTTCTGAGTTGCCAGAAGATTGGGATTGTCCTCAGTGTGGCGCTGCTAAAGAAGAATTTGAACCAGAATAATTGAGCCAGGAGCGTTTTCTATAGAACCCCTGCCTTTTGGGCAGGGGGACTCAAAAATTCGGTCAAGTGTAGCACTTGATTGGAGAGCGATCGCACTCAAGCGTGTGTTTGTTGCAGAAGGGCACGGCTTAAAAAGCGAATAGCAGATGTTAGAGATTTTAGAACAAGCAACTCTTGCCAGACAGCAAGAAAATTGGTCATTAGTCAGTCAATGCCTACGGCAGCTACCAGTAAAGGAAAACGGCAGTGGCTCACAGCCGCTAGAAGAAATCGAGTGCGAACAGGCGCTAACCCTCGCTTTGCAGGTACTTGCCGAGGGTGATTTTCAGCAGCGATGGCAGGTAGCGAAGGTATTTCCCAAACTCGGGCAAGGGGCAGTTGCTCCCCTATTGGAAATACTCGAAGACGAAGAGGCGGAGCTGGAAGCGCGTTGGTTTGCCGCTCGGACTTTAGGGCAGTTTGACCAGCCGGAGGTGGTAATGACCTTGGCGAACCTGCTCGAAAATACTGAAGATGAGGATTTAGAAGCAGTAGCAGCACAGGCGCTAGCAAATCTAGGTTCTTCGGCAATTGAGGCATTGAGCAATTTACTAGCAAAGGAAGAATCGAGGGCTTTAGCAGTGCGTGCGCTATCGCTTGTCCGACGCTCGGAAACCATTGCCCCCTTACTCAGTGTCGTAGATGATCCGCTCTGGGAAATCCGCTACACGGCAATTGAAGCCCTCTCTAGCTTTAGCGATGCTCGTATTCGACCCGTTCTAATTGCAGCCCTCAGCGACACTGCAGCCGCAGTGAGAAAAGAAGCCGCAATCGGTGTGAGTGCTTGTGCCTTACGAGGAGAAGCTGGGGATGAAGTGAGTCACCTCAAACCGTTACTCTATGACCTTAATGGAGAAGTTTGCCAGCAAACTGCAGTTGCCCTGGGAAAAATTGGAAGCGATGAAGCCAGCGAGGCACTATTTCAAGTGCTGCAATCTCGGCACACGCCAGAAGCACTGCAAATTGTGGTTGTCAAAGCTTTGGGTTGGGCAGAAACAGTAAAAGCCCTGGACTATTTGCAAGCGGGACTCAAGGGAACTTCACTCGCAGTCTGTCGCGAAATCGTTACTGTGCTAGGGCGTACGGAATCACCGGATTTGCGTGGCTTTTGCACGCAGATTTTGATCGAGTTTCTTTACTCGGGAGAGGAAGCAGCGCAGGCAACTGCAATCAAACAAGCTCTAGCACTCTCTCTGGGGGAATTGGGGGAAACCGAAGCATTTGACCCGCTGCTCACACTGGCGGCAGATTCACAATGGGTTGTGCAGTTACATGCGATCGCTGCTTTGAAAAAAATTCCCAATGCAGGGCAAAAATTGCAACATTCCCTAAACGATAAAAGTTTATCAGATCTTAAAAAACAAGGCGTAGTGATCGCACTTGCAGAATGGTCAAAACAAAACTCCAACTCGAAAACGCTTGATGAAAATTGAGCCTTCACTTGCAGCACGATAAGCATTACTCTCCTCTGGCTCAACTATAATGCAATTATTAATTGAAAATAAATTTTGCATATTCGGAGATTTTTTGTAACAAAACAAACAAACTGCTCTTGTTTTTGGATATAACATAAAAACTCAGCCAATTCATCTTAGGAAGGAGAAACAGTGTCAAAAGACACAGCAACAAAGATGGTGACAGTAGCCAACTCCAAAGTAGAAATGATTCGTAGTAGCTTGCCCAAATTTTTCATCCTTTCAATGCTGGCAGGCGTATAAGTGGGGTTTGGCGCGATGCTGGTTTCTCTATCGGCGCTCCCTTACATGCTGCAGAGTCGCCTTTAACAAAAGCTTTGATGGGGGCATCATTTGCAGTCGCCCTATCTTTAGCTATATTTGCTGGCTCCGAACTATTTACAGGCAACAACATGATTATGTTGATTGGAAATTTGGAGAAACAAATTCCCTGGAAAACAATTTGGGGAATATGGGGAGTCAGGTTTGTGGGTAACTTAGTTGGCTTTCTGTTGCTGGCTTTGATGTTAGTCGGAACGGGACTAGTATCGGGACCGATAATAGATTTCCTTCTAGAAATAACAGCAACCAAAATGAACGCCCCATTTCTGGAGTTGTTTTTACGAGAAATTTTAGGTAATATGCTAGTTGGTCTGGCAATTTGGTCAGGAGTAAATCCAAAGATGATACGGCGAGGCTGATTCTAATTTTTTGGTGCTTATTTGCTTTTATTGGGTCGGTGTACGAGCATTATGTTGCTAACATAACTATCTTGGGAATGGGTTATTTTCTCCCCACGCTCCTAGTAAAATTTCTTGGATAGGATTTGACAAAAACCTTTATTCCAGTTACCCAGGGCAAACATGGTTGGGGGAGGAATATTTATCAGTGCAGCCCATGGGTATGTAGCTAGCGATAGCAAGACAAAAAGAGAAGCAAAAGCATTTCCCGAAATTAGACAGCAAAATGTCAACCAAAATAAGTGAATTCATAGTTCTCCAAGATGTAGGATGAAATCTGCTGCGCGAAAATCAGCAAAATCACCCAAAGGAGTTATCCATGAAACAGTTTCCAGAAGTTACAGACAAGCTTTTGAGTGCTAAAAAACAAAAGGGCATGAGCTTTGCGGACTTAGAAAAAGCAGTCGGGCGTGACGAGGTGTGGATTGCTGCTGTGATCTATCGTCAGGCGAGTGCCTCTGAAGATGAGGCGAGCAAGATTGTTTCTGCCCTAGGTTTAGGGACAGAAATAGCTGAAACTCTGACAGAACCGCCTCTGAAAGGGTCTTTAGATCCCCAAATTCCCACTGACCCCATGATTTATCGGTTCTACGAAATTATGCAAGTGTATGGCATGCCTGTGAAATCTGTGGTTCACGAAAAATTTGGGGACGGGATTATGAGTGCAATTGACTTCACCTTTGATGTGGAAAAGGTAGAAGATCCCAAAGGTGATCGCGTCCGAATGATTATGGAAGGAAAGTTCCTCCCCTATAAAAAGTGGTAGCTTGCCTGCGGCACTGTCAACTAAGGATGTCAAGTCTTTGTAGTTGAAGCTGCCGGACAGACTAGGGGTCGTCTCGAAAAGCTGAACGTCTATATGGATTGTGCCGAAGCTTTGAGGGTGGCGATCACCACTCTTTCCGTTCCAGGCTTTCCTTTGCTGGCTAGCTTTGAAGCCAAGATATTCACCCTCAAGTCTTTGCGATTTTTATAAATTAACTTTATAACTTCATGAAGCACATTCCATGCTTGATTTATTGTTTTTGAGGTCTTTATACATTAAATTTAAGAGTAGAGTGAGCATAAACTAGGGTAAGAACTAACTCAGTTCCCGGTAATTTGACTTTGTCGAAGTGCAATGGGGTCAATTCGTAAAAGATCACAAATTGACGAACGACTGTATGCTGGTTTTGCTAATATAGTCTGCACAAGCTTTGGAAAGATTAACCAAAATTAGACGCTTAAGGAAAATATACAATGTCGTACTCACAGACACAAACGCAATCTAAAGCTGGATACCAAGCTGGGGTTAAAGAATACAGGCTGATGTATTATGCCCCAGATTACACGCCCAGAGATACCGATGTTCTGGCAGCCTTCCGCGTTACTCCCCAGCCTGGGGTTCCTCCGGAAGAGGCGGGCGCGGCAGTTGCGGCTGAGTCATCCACCGGAACTTGGACAATGGTGTGGACAGATTTTTTAACAGATCTGGATCGCTACAAAGGTCGTTGTTACAATATCGAGCCAGTTTCTGGTTCAGACAACCAGTACATTTGCTATGTAGCCTATCCTATGGATCTGTTTGAGGAAGGCTCTGTCACCAACCTGCTGACCTCAATCGTGGGAAATGTGTTTGGCTTTAAAGCCCTTTCTGCTCTACGCTTGGAAGACCTTCGGATACCTGTGGCATACACTAAAAGCTTCCAAGGTCCTCCCCACGGGATTCAGGTAGAGCGGGATAAGCTCAACAAGTACGGTCGTCCGCTGCTGGGCTGCACAATTAAGCCCAAGCTGGGTCTGTCTGCTAAGAACTATGGTCGTGCCGTTTATGAGTGCCTGCGGGGTGGTCTCGACTTCACCAAGGATGATGAAAACGTCAACTCCCAGCCCTTCATGCGCTGGCGTGATCGCTTTACATTTGTAGCAGAGGCAATTCACAAAGCCCAGGCAGAGACGGGCGAAGTTAAAGGTCACTACCTCAACTGCACTGCTGCCACCTGTGAGGAGATGATGAAGCGGGCTGAGTATGCCAAAGAGCTGGAAATGCCCATCATCATGCACGACTACCTCACTGGCGGCTTTACCGCCAACACCACTTTGGCGAAATGGTGTCGGGACAACGGCATGCTGCTCCACATCCACCGGGCAATGCACGCGGTAATTGACCGGCAGAAAAATCACGGCATGCACTTCCGAACCCTAGCGAAGTGTCTGCGGCTGTCTGGTGGGGATCACCTTCACGCCGGAACTGTGGTCGGAAAGCTAGAAGGCGATCGCGACCTCACCATGGGCTTTGTCGATCTCATGCGGGAAAACTACATCGAGCAAGACTCGTCTCGCGGGATTTACTTCACCCAAGATTGGGCATCCACTCCCGGCGTGATGCCTGTAGCTTCCGGTGGAATTCACATCTGGCACATGCCCGCACTGGTAGAAATCTTTGGTGACGACTCCGTGCTGCAATTCGGGGGAGGAACGCTAGGACACCCCTGGGGTAACGCTCCTGGTGCCAAAGCTAACCGTGTGGCACTAGAAGCCTGTGTCGCAGCCCGTAATGAAGGTCGTAGTTTGGCTCGTGAAGGCAACGAAGTTATCCGTGAAGCCGCAGAATGGTGCCCTGAATTAGCTGCTGCCTGCGAAACCTGGAAAGAGATCAAGTTCGAGTTCGACCCTGTGGATACTGCCTAGGCTACTCCAATCCTGCTCTACGCAAAAGCACCGATGGGTCTGAACTAATTATGGATCTGCAACAAATTACCAAGGACACGGCTAAGGTGCTGACCAGCTATCTCACCTACCAGGCAGTGCGGACGGTAGTAACGCAGTTAAGTGAGACAAATCCCCCTTTAGCCATTTGGCTGAATGGCTTTTCCTCAACAGATAAAATCCAGGATGGGGAAGCCTACTTACGGGAACTACTCCAGGCAGACCAAGAGTTGGCATTGCGAATTATGACCGTTCGTGCTCACCTGGCGGAGGAAGTAGCGGGGTTCTTGCCAGAGATGGTTCGCACAGGAACTCGTCAGGCAAATATGGAACATCGGCGGCAGTATCTAGAGCAACTTACCCAGCTCCATACCACGTCTGATGATAGTCCCTCTGATCCAGGATCTAAGTCAGAATCTAATCTAGACAACCTGTCTGACTAATTCAGTTGCTCACGGGTCTTAGGTCCCCGCTGTTGACAGCGCTAGTGTGTCACAAGAGATTAAGGGCGGCCGATTGGGTCGCCCGCGCTACCGCATTACAGGGTAATAAAGCTCGTCTGGTGTAAAAGTTCGGAGCTAGTGTCCGAACTCGCTGAGGTGCTAGCTAGATCCTCAAGCGCGAGACAATAATCTTCGCCCTAAAAGGGCGAGGAGTGTCAACAAAAACTAATGAGGAAGTTATGGAAACACTGCCAAAAGAACGACATTTTGAAACTCTCTCCTACTTGCCCCCGCTGAGTGATGCTCAAATTGCTGATCAGCTTCAATATATTCTCGATAATGAGTATATTCCTGCCATTGAGTTTAACGACTCCTCCGATCCCACGGAACACTACTGGACAATGTGGAAGCTGCCCCTGTTTCAGGCATCAACCACCGATGATATTTTAAGGGAAGTGCAGGAGTGTCGCTCTGCTTACCCGGATCACTATATCCGTGTTATTGGCTTTGACAACATTAGGCAGTGCCAAGTTGTCGGCTTTATTGTTCACAAGCCCAATGAAAATAGTAGACGCTCCCGACGCTAATTCAGCTAGTAACACTTGAGCAAACTGCCTAGGGATACCTCTTTGCCACCCTATCTTTAGTAGGGTGGCAAAACTAAACTAGGAGTTAGATTGCCCAGCACTCGGTAGTCCCAAATCGGTAAGGACTAGTTTACTTCTCAGGTTCAGTCAATGGTCTAAAGCTGTTTGAGTTCCAGTGCAAGGGCGGGCTTGAGAAAGCACCAAAAGAATAATCTGCAAGCAAAAAGTTGATTCGAGCCATGAGTTATTACCTCGCTCCCCAGTTTCTCGATAAGGTAGCAGTTCACATCACCAAGAACTTTATCGATTTACCAGGCGTGCAGGTTCCCCTGATTTTAGGCATTCATGGTCACAGGGGGGAGGGCAAATCCTTTCAGTGCGAACTGGTGTTCCGGCGCATGGGAATTGAGCCAGTGCGTATGTCTGCCGGAGAACTGGAAAGCCCCGATGCAGGAGATCCGGTACGACTAATCCGCATGCGCTATCGGGAAGCCGCAGAACTGATTGCAGTTAGAGGCAGAATGTGTGTCCTACTGATTAACGACCTGGATGCCGGCGCTGGGCGATTCAATCAGTCTACTCAGTACACGGTCAACACGCAACTGGTCAACGGCACTTTAATGAACATCGCTGACAACCCCACTGATGTGCAGTTACCGGGAAGCTATGAAACGGAACCGATCCACCGGGTGCCGATTGTGGTGACGGGCAATGATTTTTCGACCCTTTATTCTCCCCTTGTCCGGGAGGGGCGAATGGAGAAATTTTACTGGCAACCCTCCCGAGAGGACAAAATTGGGATCGTCAGTGGCATTTTTGAGGAGGATAAGCTCCCACAGGCTGAAATCGAGCGACTAATTGATACCTTTCCTAACCAGGCGGTTGATTTCTTTAGTTCGCTGCGATCGCGTGCTTATGATGAGCAGGTGCGACAGTTTATACGGCAGGTTGGGATCGACCGGGTATCGGTGCAGTTGGTCAATAGCCCTGACAAAGCTCAGAAAATACCTAATTCTAATATTACTCTGCCACAGTTGATGGAGTTGGGGGAGCAGATAGAGCAAGAACAGACCAGCCTGCAATCAACGCAGCTAGCACAGAGATATACTACAGGAATTCCCCAGCCAGTTCCGCAGGTGGAGAGAACAGCTCCAGAGAAAGGTGATAATGGGCTTACTAACCGGAATCTGCAATCTCAGCAGACCTCCAGCTATAACTATGCTGCGCCAGCAGGTTCTTCAGGCACCTCCCAGAGCGCCCCTGCTAGGGGGACTCAGGTTGGCGACTCCAAGCTAATTGAGAACTGGCCCGACAACGTATCATTGCCGGAAGTAGAGCGGCTGTTGGAGTCAGCTATCAAGCAAGGGAGCCGCCTCAGTCTTGAAGTCGCTAAGCCCCGGGAAAAGGCGAGAAACATCTGGCGAGCCTGGCCCTGGAGTCAGCAGCCAGAAAATGCCACTCAGGCACTGGAAGGGATCGCAGACTGCATTAACAACAACCCCGGCAGCTATATCAAACTGGTGGGTTACAATCTCCAAACCCAAACCAGGACCTTGGAGGAACTGATCTTTCGTCCTTGAGTTTCGGCACGAGGGAGCGTTGCGCCCTACAATTCTCTAGCACAATTGCATCACTGTTGAAATTGTTTTTCTTATGAGTGAGACCCCCCAAACCAATCCCGAACCTGAACCCAATAACAACTCTGAGGAGTTGCTGCAATCACTCCGGCGCAAAGAAGGCACCTGGGTAGAGTGGGGCAAAGCCTGTCAGCAGTTGCAGAAAGCCGGGTATAGTCCCCAGAAAATTTTTGAAGAAACGGGTTGGGAACCTGCTAAACAAAATCAGGTGATTGTGGGGACACAGGTTTATGCGACACTGGTTAATGCCCATGCCTCTGAAGATGTGGTGGCTCACTTTGAGCGGAAAGGTAGTGATATTTTGTACGAACTTCGCGTTCTCACTCAATCGGAACGAGTTGCGGCGGCGGAGCTAGTGCTAGCAAAAAATATAGATGCAGATGAAGCTCGCAAAGTGACCAAAGCGATGAAGGAGTTTTCGCATCTCAAGCATCCACCAGAAGAGTTTTCATCTCATCCAGGGGATGCTGTCGCTTACCAGTGCTGGAAAATTGCTCGCCAACAAGAGGATATGCAAGAGCGATCGCGTCTAATTGCTCGTGGGTTAAATTTTGTCCACAGCAAGTCTGCCCGCGAAAAACTTGAGCAACTCCTCACTGACTTCACAGTTGCCAAAACTCTTCCTGTGCCCTCCCTACCGGTCTATCGTCTCGAGTCGGACTTCGAGTTGCCTCGGATATTACCTGTAGTAGGCAAACTACCCCTGACCCAGGCAGACCTGCAAGAGGTACCACTGATCGAGGAAACTGGACCATTCCGGCTGGTGAAATTTTCCGGGGAGGGGGCTTGGGTACCAATCCCTGGTTGGCAAGTGGTGTTGAATGCCGAAGATCCGGTAGTGATCCTCAGTAGTAGCGATCGCTTCCCAGTTCCCCTGCCTGGTAAACCTGAACAAGAAGTGCTGATTCTCGTCGACCGGGCTCAGCGGCAGTGGGATGCGGATAGCTACTTTATAAGTGACTCATCAGGCCAACTGGAAGTGCAGTGGTTTGCAGAGGCTCCCGAACTACCACTTCTAGGACGCGTCATTCTGGTACTGCGCCCCAAAAAAGTGCTGGATGAGGAAGTCAAAAACGACATCTGGCAAATTGACGAGTAAGTAGAGATCTAATTGGTGGTTATGGGTATTAATCGTTCGGCAGCATGAGAGGTGCGATCACCAGTCAGGTAATACGAGCATGCAAACAACTGCGCCCATCCTTGCCGATCCATGCAGCGTATGTCCGTTTGCTTAGAAGCAGGTTAGTTATTAATGCTTTTTACCATAACAGGAATAATTTGGGATTGTGTTTGTTGTGGACTTCATGCCCATTACTTTTAAGGAATTACTACGATCAGTTAATCCCCAATCGAGCGACTCAATTCAATCCACCCAACCAATGTCTGTATTAGAGACCCGAGTAACTTGGCTAGATGAGGAACGTGGCTTCACTGAATGATGAGGTATTTTCTTGAGGTGCGTCCTGGAGTCCTTGTTTTCTGGCTTCGTCGAATTGATTTTTTGACTCGTTCTGGAGTTAGTCTCTGACAGTTGTAGGATCACCCCTTTTGCCTCCTCCAATTCTGCCTGGAGCTTATTAGCTAACTCTTTTGCCTCCTCCAATTCTGGATGAAGTTTATTGGCTGATTCCAGTTCTGTCTGGAGCTTTTGTGCCGATGTCTTTTGTTCCTGTAAGTGCGCTTGCAAATCAGCAACTTGCTGCTGTAGAGAGCTTTCTCTTTGGTGAGCTGCTTGCAGTTCTTCCTGCAACTCAGTTACCGTTGTCTCCAAATCTGCTTTGGTGGGATTTTTGCGCTTAGGACGATGATTGGCGCCAGTTTTAGAGGGCGACTCCGTCTCAGGAGGTGTATTTTCATCTGTTGGCGAAGGTTGACCTTCTTGATCTGATGGCTTCTTCACTTCTTCTCGTAGCAACTCCCCTAGACGTTTCTTGGTCATCATTTCCCCCAATCCTGCTGTATCTCATCTACCACTCGGCGGTAGTCTGCCTCAGCTTCCCGGGCGTTTCTTCCCCGCCACTGAGTAATGGGCATACCTTCGAGGGCAGCGTGTTCGTGAGCTTTGTAAGCACGTATAACTGTATTGCAGGCGAGGATTCCCAGATCCATGAGAGTTTTTTGGGCTATCCGTGCTTCCTCTAAGCTACGTGGATCCACCCGCGTCAGTAATACTCGATATGGTACTCCCGTGGACAGTACTTTCAATTTAACCGTTGAGATGAGAGCAGTCAAGTCCAGAGGTGCTGGTAGAGTTGGCAAAACCAAGTAATCAGCCGAAGGCACGACTGCTGCCAACTCTTCCGAACTCAGTGCCGGAGGTGTATCTACGACAACCAACTTGTAATCCCTGGTTTTTCGTAAGTTACCTAAAAGTGTCGGAGTTGTCTCTTGAGCCACGTCAAATCCAGTCCTTGTCTGACTGTTTTCAGCCCACCAATTCGCAGAACCTTGAGGGTCAGTATCAACTAAAAGGACATGGCTTTCCTCGGCGAGAATGGCAGCCAAATTGATCGCTGTGGTAGTTTTACCAACTCCTCCCTTACCGTTCAACACCACTAGAATTTTTGCAGGGAGGGACGACGCTTTCATCAATGATTGCCCCTAACAGACTTGAACATCCTGCAAACGAGAGTTGAGGAAGCGATCCATCCAGGTTTCTAAGTAAGCTTGATTGGCTTGCTGTTGCTCTGGATCCATTGTATCTAGAGGATGGGGTGCTAGTCCTACAATCGCGGCTGTGGTGACACAAAACATGGATTTTTGAAAACTCTGGCAAATTTGCACCTCTAGGTCATTTTCTCCCCGCGGAGTACGGCGATACACCTGGTGCAGGTACTCTGGTAAGAAGTGCCGCATATCTTGCATCAGCAGGGTGGGTGGAATCCCGGAACCCCCAATCGGCAAAGGATCTGCATAGAGGGCTCCATATTGGAATCGGCTTTGATCTGGGGAAATTTGATGGGCTTGGGCATTGTAGGAGACAGTCCCTGTAAAAGGTGTACCTCGAAAGAAAATTGTCTCTACGTAGGGCACTGCTACATCAGGCAAGAAGGTTAGCCCCGCAGATTGGGGAATAATTTCGTAAACCTGGTTTTGCAGGGTGACAGAATAGGTAATGGGTATATCCGCCGCTGCAACTAACCCCGCCTTGATATGTTCGACCACTTCGGGAATAGACTGAATCTTTCCTTGGTCATACTTCTCCGATAGAGTGAGGAAACTCTCACTCATCACCCGCCAGAACTGCCCCAGCGCACTGTAATATGCCAGTTGTCGCACCTGCTCAAGCAGGAACTCTGGAAGCAAGCGGTGTAGTCCTCTCAGGGGCAAGTTGTGCTTGATTTTGGCTTCAATTGCCTCCTGTGCTGCGTGAGTGAATTCTGGAGAATCTAAGTAAGTATCTACACCACCACCTCCATGCCAGAGCATTGTTTTCGCGCAGTATTCAGCATACTCAAAATTAAGTCGGTCGTGCCACAAGTGGCGCAGCAACTTTCCAGGAGAAACTTGACCATTGAAATACTTGAAAAAGGGAAACTGCACTAAGAATTGATGCTCGGCAATGTAGAGGAGATTTTGGTAGTAACCCTCTAGGACGACACCATAGCTCCTTAGAATTCCCACTACCTCGACCAGGTTTTCCTGAGTATCAGGAAGCAGAGTATCTCCAGTTTTTAGTCGATCAATGTATGTTGCTAGGGGATGGGTTGAGGATTTCAGAGGGGTCTCGATCATTACTGCTACTGTTGAGAAACTTAGAATGGATAGCAATGGAAGAAGTTTGAGTAATCGCAGCCTGAGTCGGAACCAGAGTACTAACTGTGGACTCGCTCCAGCGCACGATCCAGCGAGGCTGCAGACCCAGCATAACGATCAGGGCAGCCAAAACTATCGCTGGGGCGCGATCACTCCATAGCACGGGCGGCAAGTTCAAAGCCTGTTCGGAAAGACGTCCGAAAAAGACACGATTCGACAGCAGCAGGAAGTAAACCGCTGTCAAGCCCGTTCCTACCATACATAGGAGAGTTTGTACTGGAAAGACAGAGAAACTGCCCAGGAAGACTAAAAATTCCGAAATGAACCCTACCATGCCAGGAACGCCAGCACTTGCCATCACTCCCAAAATCATCAAAGTGCCCACCAAGGGTAAGCCCCGTTCCGGGTTCAATAGCCCCCGCAGGCGAGTGACATCACGAGTTCCTGATTTTTCGTAAATGATGCCTACTAGCAGAAACAGGGTTGCTGAAATTAGACCGTGGCTGACCATTTGGATCACCGAGGCTAAAAGACTCAAGGGCGTTGCAGCGGAAGCCGCCAAAAGTACATACCCCATATGACCAATTGAGCTGTATGCCACCATCTTTTTCATGTCGGTTTGGGCGATCGCATTAAATGACCCATAGAGGACACTAATCACAGCCCAAATGGCTAACCAGGGAGCCAGAACAGACCATGCCTCTGGAAACATCCCTAGACCAAACCGCACTATACCATAGGTTCCCAGTTTCAGCAGCACACCAGCCAATAGCGCAGAAACAGGTGTTGAGGCTTCCACGTGGGCATCTGGCAGCCAAGTATGAAACGGAACCAGCGGAATTTTGATGCCAAAGCCGACCAGGAGTGCCCCCAGCAGTAAGAATTGCTGCCCCGAGGGTAAAGATTGAGCCAGCAGTGGTTGATAGTCGAAACTGGAGGAGCCACTGAGCCAAACCACGCCCAAAAAACCAGCCAGGATTGAAAGGTCGGAAACTGCTGTATAAACGAGGAACTTCGTTGCTGCATAACCGCGCCGTGCTCCCCCCCAAATCGCAATCAACAAATACAGGGGAATTAACTCCAGCTCGTAGAACAAGAAAAACAGCAGCAAATTTTGAGCCAGGAAGGCTCCAGCCACCCCGGTATTAATGAGGAGGATCAGAGGATAATACAGCCGGGGGCGGTGAATAGAGTCATCACTGCTCCAGATTGCAATCCCACCCAGGAGACTATTGAGAGCAAGAAGTGGTAAAGATAAACCATCAACCCCAAGTTTATAAGTCAAGCCCAAAGATTCAATCCAGGGGAGACTCTCCTGAAGCTGCAATTCTGTCATGCTCGGATCGAATTGGCTTGCCAGGACAACTGTCCAAAGGAGCGCAATCCCTGCTGTGACTAAAGCCAGTTGTCGGGAACGAGCAGCCGATAATCCGGGCAAAACCCCGATTAGAGCTGCCCCTGACACGAGTATCAAAATTAAAGTACTAAGCATGATTGGGTTTCTTACTTACCACACCGACCAAGTCATCAGAACGCATAAAAGGCTGATCCCCACCAGAATGGTCAGCACATAAGACTGCGTTCGACCGGATGTGCTGTACTTTAGGCTCTCCCCAGTAAAAATCGAGGCGAAGCCAAACAAGTTAACCACACCATCAACTAGGTAGCGATCCAACCAAGCACCGATGCGAGACAGCAAATTAACTCCCAAAACTACGGTGAGTTGGTAGAGTCGCTCGACGTAAAAGTCATAGCCCAGTAAGTCCTGCAACATTCTCCAATAACGTTGGAGCGGTCGCGACCAGGCCTTGTGCAGGTAAATCGTTGCTCCAATGCCGCAGCCAACGCAGCTAGAGATAACTAGCAACACCATTCCTCGCCAATTAAGATAGATCCAGTCTGGCAACAGTGATAAGTGCTGCATCAACACAGGAATTAACAGGGTTGCCACCGTCAAACTGACCATCGGGAGAGCTAGGGGCCAAGGAGCCTCTGGTGCCCGACGGGTTTTCTGTTGCGGTTCGCCCCAAAAAACCAGTCGAAAGACGCGGGTTAAATTCAGCGCTGTCAGTCCGTTAACTAATAGCACCACACCAACTAGCCAAGGATGACTGAACCAAAAGTGGTCAATTCCTCGCTGCAATGCCCAAAAACTTCCCAGCGGCAGCAGCCCGATCAAACCCGCCGCTCCGATTACAAAGGCGGTACTTGTCGCCGGCATACGGGGTCCTAGCCCGCCCATTTCCGTGAGGTTCTGGTTATGGGTGGTCGAAATTACCGAGCCAATGCTCATGAACAAAAGTGCTTTAGCAACGGCATGGGTCAATAGCAGTAGCAGGGCAAAATCAGTCCAATGGGTTCCTACGGCGATAAATACCAAACCCAAGTAAGCACTGGTGGAATGGGACAAGGCACGTTTAATATCAATTTGGGCGATCGCTACCAAAGAAGCACCAATTGCTGTCACCGTACCGATTACGATCAGGGCTGTCTGGGCGACCAGTGAAAGGCTCAAGATCGGCTGGAGCTTAATCAGGATATAGGCACCGCAAGCCACTACCATCGAGTTCCGCAGGATAGAGGCAGGGTTGGGTCCTTCCATTGCCTCATCTAACCAAAGATGGAGTGGAAATTGAGCACACTTTCCAATCGGACCTGCAATTAGAGCTAGCCCCAACAGGGCTGCTGTAGTAGGAGCTAATGGATTTGTTCCAGCCCACTGATAGAGGTCGGGAAAATTAAAGCTTCCTGCTAGCGAGCCTAATGCTACCACACCCATTAACAGCAGCACATCTCCCACTCTTTTAGTCAAAAAGGCATCTCGCGCTGCGGTCACGACTAACGGCTGAGCATACCAGAAACCTACCAGTAGGTAGGTTGATAAAGTGAGCATTTCCAAAAAGGCATAGCTCAAAAACAAGGAGTTACTCAGGGCAATACCACTCATTGCTCCCTCGAAAAACCCCATAAGAGCAAAGAAGCGAGCTAAAGCCCAGTCTTTCTCCATATATCCCAAGGCAAACAACTGGGCTAGTAAACTTAAACCAGTCACTAGCTCCATTGCCCCTAGACCGACTGAGGAGATGTCTAACGCAAATGATAGGTCTAAATCTGCTGCCTTCAGCCAGTGGAATAACTGCTGTTGCGGTTCCTGATCTGATGTGGCTGCGAAGATAAACCCCCCATGCAAAAATGCCAAGGTCGTCATCAACAGATTTAAGTAAGCCGCTGGTCGCGGACCCGTGCGACGAAACAGTCCCAGAGCCCACGGCAGAGTCGAAATAGCGCCAATTAAACCATAGCAAGGTACCCACCAGATTGCTTCGAGGAGGAACTGAGTCATTGCAAATGCCCTTGAACTTTGGTATTGATTAATTCCTTAACAAACACCCTCTTACCCTTCAATTAATCCAGAGGGTGTTGTCTGAGCCAGACAAAAGTCTTGTCTTAATGAAGTCAAGTTCGTCACTCAACTCCAGTTTAGCTGTCCCCATCCCTAATTTAAACCAATAAATCTCTAATGCGATTATTAAGTCTTACTTAATTTCAGTGGCAAATAATTGATTTTTGTTAGAAAAAAACTCTAACAGCAGTTATCATTCCAACTCTCGATAACATAAGCGGCAGGAGTTTTAAAATAAGATTATTTTATGCTTAAAATATGAAATGATCATGTACTGTTATATTGCCAAAGAGAGGAAGGCAATATATTCTTAGAAGGTTGGGATAAAGCGAAAAAACGGATCTCCCCGTCGCAACTCCTAACGAGCTGTTCAATCGAGTTATGTCTATAGGAGACTAATAATGCCAGTTGCTGTTGGAATGGTTGAAACTTTAGGTTTCCCCTCTGTGGTGGAAGCAGCCGATGCCATGGTGAAAGCTGCCCGAGTTACCCTAGTAGGGTATGAAAAGATTGGTACTGGTAGGGTAACTGTGATAGTCCGGGGAGATGTCTCGGAAGTGCAAGCCTCGGTGGCGGCGGGAACCGAAGCAGTCAAGCGTGTCAATGGTGGTGAAGTTTTATCGACCCACCTCATTGCT
>PXPT01000161.1:0-12839 GCA_003021505.1 Cyanobacteria bacterium QS_4_48_99
CTACACCAAAAACATCTTGCTGAACGAGGGTCTGCGAGCCTGGATGGCTCCCGAAGACCAACCCCATCAGAAGTTTGAATTCCCAGAGGAGGTACTACCTCGGGGTAACGCTCTGTAAAAAGCTTGACTTTCAGCATAAATGTAGCCCCTGCCTTTCGGTAGGGGTTATTTTAGTGTTCTGGTAGGGCCAGTAAGTTGACTGGTCCTTGCACTTCTAGAGCGACCAAATCACTCCACTAGTTCTAATGGTTCCAGATTTTAGAAAAATTGTGTTATCTTAAACAGTAGGTGAAAAAGCAAGCGTGCTTAGAACACCTTAGCCGTTTTGAGAAATAGACTGTCCAGGCGTACAGGAGGTGATGCCCATGATAGACAACAGTAGTAAAAGCATGGGTCACCTAATTGGAGCAAGCCGGCTGCGTGCCGGGGCTGTTCTCTAACAGTCGGTTGAAACCTCTTCGGAGGTAGTTAGTAGCAGGAGCTGCTATAAAACTAACTGTTTGGGTTCCTCCCGGCAGTCAGGTTCCAATTTAGTTGACCCGCTAGACCGCTCTCACTTTAAGTGTTCTGTATTCTACAGCAATACTTCCGGTGAGGGCGGATAGTTTTTTTATGGGAGTTATCTAGGTATCGAGATTGAAGACAAGCGTTTAAACCTCTATCCTTGTCAGTAACTAAATTGTTAAGGGAGAAAAATAAATATGGTTCAGTTACTGAGTGATGCAGAGATAACAGAACGTCTGAATCAGCTTTCTGGATGGCACCGAGAGGGAAACAAGATTCAGTGTACTCGAGAACTCAAAGATTTTCCAGAAGCCGTTAACTTTGTTAACAAGTTAGTCGAACCGGCTGAGTCAGCGGGGCATCATCCTGACTTGGAAATTTCCTACAATCAAGTCACCATTAACCTTACCAGCCACGGCGTAGGAGGGCTAACCGAAAATGACTTTAACATGGCAAAAACGATTTCTGAGATTAGTTAAAAAATAATACAACTCGTGTCTCATGCAGAGAAGCGAGTTGAGCCGTTACCAACTGGGTTTTGAGCTAGTTTTCACACCAAAAAGTGGTCAAAAAAGTTTCCAAAAAGTGTTCTGTGTTACATTCGCGTGCAAACTAGAGGGTAGAATAACTGCAATGTGACTCTCTAGTTAGAAAGGTGTGAGGACGAGAGCAAAATGTTGAAACTATTCTGGAAATCTTTACTAGTCAGCCCGGCTGTGTTGGTGACGGCTTTCGTGGTTCCCTCTGCTGCCAAAGCAGCAGAAACGCCAGAGTTAAAAAAAGCTAGTACCGCAGCTAATTCGGTTGCCCAGGCTTCTCCTGCTGGCAGTTCTTCCACAACTACATCAAATGAGACGGATGAGACGGAGCAGCTACAGCAAATCCAGCAATACGGAAGCGAGGGTAACGGCGACTCGCTCAACCAGGTGAATAGTGTTTCTGAGTTTAGCGACGTTTCTCCCGATGACTGGGCATACGAAGCGCTACGTTACCTAGTAGAACGCTACGGCTGTATTGAGGGTTATCCCGATGGCACTTTCCGAGGCAACCGTGCCCTAACCCGTTATGAATTTGCTGCGGGATTAAATTCTTGCCTACAGCAAATCGAGCGTCTCATTGCTGACACTGCCGAGGAGGAAGAAGGAGGGCAGCAGGTCGCCCCCGAGGATTTAGAAACTTTGCAAAGGCTTGTTCAGGAGTTCCAAGCCGAACTCGCCACCCTAGGTACGCGAGTCGATAACATCGAAGCGCGCACCGAAACCCTCGAAGAGAATCAGTTCTCTACTACCACGAAACTGAGTGGGGAAGTCATTTTCGCAGTGACAGACGAGTTCAACGTTGAAGATTTCGACAACAATACGGTCTTTCAAGACCGAGTGCGCTTGGTTTTAGAAACTAGCTTCACCGGTGAAGACACGTTGATCACTCGCTTGGCAGCAGGCAATGCGGAAACGTTTAACGGGATTACCCAACCTGGTAGTTTCGATGGTGCTGGCTATGAGGACACTCAGACCTTTAATTTCGGTAACACGGGTGATAACAACGTGATCGTAGACTGGCTGTCTTACTATTTCCCTTTTGGAGATAGCTCGCAGGTCTACCTTGCTGCCTTTGGCGGACTTCACTACGACTACGCTCCTACTCTCAATCCTTACTTTCAGGACTTTGACGGTGGTAATGGCGGAATTACTACCTTTTCACAAAATAGTCCCATCTATCGAATTGGTGGGGGCACAGGCGGCGGAGTAACCCTCGGGCTGGGTGGAGTACTCGGCGGACTGGAAGATATTCTTGGACCTACCAGCTTGACCCTAGGTTACTTAGCACCTCAAGCAAGTGCTCCTGGCAACGACCAAGGGCTAGCCAATGGCGACTATTCTGCTTTAGGTCAACTGACCTTTAATATAAGCGATCGCTTTGCAATTGCTGGAACCTACGTCCACGGTTATCACGATGGTTTGAATCCCATCTTTGGGGCTGGTGCCACTGGAGATCCTGGAGATCCTGGAGATCCTACTGTAGATCCGAGCTTTGGGAGTGGTCTTGCTGGTACCTTTGCTGCCAATAATCCCTCGGCTCTAATTGATGGAGGACCAGTACCGACAGTCACTAACACCTACGGGGCAGAGATTGCTTTCCGACCCGTTGATGAAATCTCACTTAGTGGCTATGCTAGCTATACAGATGCCATTCTTATCGGTCGCGGAGGCGCTGACATTTGGAGTTACGGTGGCGGCGTCGCGTTCTCTGACTTGGGACCAGAAGGAAGCGTGTTAGGGTTTTATGGGGGAGTACAACCTACTCTCAAAAATCTTGACGCTGCTGGTGCTCCTGATGATTTTGAGAATGATAACTCCATCAGCGTTGAGGGTTTCTACAAGTACCAGCTAACCGAAAACATCTCCATTACTCCCGGTGTCGTCTACCTCACTTCTGGTAACCAAGATGAGGACAACGAGGATGCTATCATTGGAACGCTCAGAACTACCTTCACTTTCTAGCCACGTACCCACAGCTAGGAAATAGGGATAATTAGCAACTTGCCCCGCTTTTGGCGGGGCTTTTTTGTCCTGTGCCCTCTATTTTCTTACAAACCCCACTGGAGAACCGGGGTATACTGGAGATGGTTGCCCCAAACGCCAAAGCCATTGGAATCTGTGGAACTTTCCTGTAAAACAGAATACGCTCTTCTTGCTCTGTTAGAACTCAGTAGTTACTATCAACGACTAGAGCCGCTGCAAATCCGGCAGATTGCGGCAAAACAAAATATTCCTGACCGCTATTTAGAACAGCTACTTGCCACCTTGAGACGCGGAGGATTAGTCCGCAGTCAGCGGGGCGCTAAGGGAGGCTACCTCCTGGCGCGGGAACCTTGGAAAATTACTATTTTAGATGTGATGAGCTGCCTAGAAGGTTCCGAAGAAAGTGCGAGCGAGGCTACTTCTACCAAGACAGTGGAAAGTGCCGTAGTTGGAGAAGTTTGGCAAGAAGTACATGCCAGGGCAAAGGAAGTTTTGCAACATTACACACTTCAGGATTTATGCGATAAGCGAGATTCTCAGTCCCAGCTTGACCTGATGTACTATATCTAGTCACTATTCCTACCACTTACTAACCCACTTAACATTTAAAACTATGCGGATTGCTCAAGACATTACAGAACTGGTTGGTCGAACCCCGTTGGTTCAGTTAAATCGGATTCCTCAGTCGGAAGGTTGTGTAGCACCAATCGTAGTGAAACTGGAAGGAATGAACCCTTCGGCTTCAGTTAAAGACCGCATTGGCGTGAGCATGATTAATGCGGCAGAACGAGAAGGGCAAATTACCCCTGGTAAAACGGTGTTAGTGGAACCAACCTCGGGAAATACAGGTATTGCCCTGGCTATGGCAGCAGCCGCCAAAGGCTACAAGCTCATTTTGATCATGCCCGACAGCATGAGTAGGGAGCGACGAGCCATGTTGAGTGCTTACGGGGCGCAACTGGAACTAACCCCAGGAAGCCAGGGAATGAGCGGCTGCATTAAGCGATCGCAAGAAATTGTGGAAACGACGCGAGATGCCTATATGCTGCAACAGTTCAGCAATTCTGCCAACCCCGAAATTCACCGTAATACCACTGCTCAAGAAATTTGGGAAGATACCGAGGGGCAGGTGGATATTGCGATCGCTGGCATCGGCACCGGAGGTACGATTACAGGGATGGCTGAGGTGATTAAACCACAAAAACCAGAATTTGAAGCGATCGCTGTCGAACCCACCAGCAGTGCAGTCCTTTCTGGAGGAAGTCCCGGCGCACACAAAATCCAGGGCATCGGCGCTGGTTTTATTCCCGAAGTCCTCAAAGTCGAACTCATTGATGAGGTGATTGCCGTAAGTGATGAAGAGTCTATCTACTATGGTCGTCGTCTAGCACGCGAAGAAGGGTTGCTTTCGGGAATTTCGACTGGTGCTGCCCTTTGCGCTGCCATTCGCGTCGCTCAACGTCCAGAAAATGAAGGGCGACTGATTGCAATGATTCAACCCAGCTTTGGAGAGCGTTACTTAAGTACCCCTATGTTCCAGGACTTAGCGCAACAAGTGCCAGCAGTCTTGGGTTAACGCTACAGTAGTGGAGGAAATCGGTTGAAACCTAGATATCATGCCCGATGCCAACCACTACGAAACTCTTGGGGTTGATTCTCAAGCCACCCAAGCAGAAATTAAGCAAGCTTACCGACATCTTGTCAAACGCTTTCACCCAGACAGCAATAGCGAAACAGCCAACCACGACAAAATCGTCAGTCTCAATGCTGCCTACGAGGTACTGAGTAGCCCCCACCGCCGTCGCTTCTACGACCAACGCCTATTCTATGGGAATTCCCACAGCTCTTCGGTAGGGCGACAACAAAGAACCGCTGACGCGCAAAACCTCTATAAGAGTCAACGACAAACTGGGCGAGAAGCCGATGACCAACTGCATTGCTGGTTGCGAGAAGTTTATTTGCCAGTCAATCGGCTTGTGGGTCGCATTATTAACCCGCTAGATAAGGAGTTAGACCATCTCTCAGCCGACCCATTTGACGACCAACTCATGGAAGCTTTCGAGAATTACCTACAGCAGTGTCGTGACTGTCTTGACCAGGCTCAGCGGACGCTTGCCTCCCAGCCCAACCCAGCCAACGTTGCAGGCACAGCCGCTAATCTCTACTACTGCCTTAATCAAATCGGAGACGGTATCGAGGAATTAGAGAGGTTCACCTTCAACTACAACGAACATTATCTGCACGCGGGCAAAGAACTGTTCAGAATCGCTACTGGTTTACGTTATGAAGCCCAAGATGCTGCTCAAACTGTCGCCTAAACTTCAAATATCTAATTAAGCTGTTAAAGTTCTTTCACAGGGAATCTAGTTCCAAGTATCTGGCAATCGAAGTAAAAATTAATTTCTCCTCTGTAGAGCTTTTGCATACCGCAGACCTTATGAAGTGTATTGTCAACCGTCGGGCACAGTTTTCCGCTAGTCACAGATACTGGTTGCCAGAACTGAGTGAAGCAGAAAATCAAAAAAAGTTTGGTGGTGGCACTCAGTTTCCCGGACACGGACACAACTACGTTCTGTTTGTTTCCCTAGAAGGAGAACTGGATGAGTACGGCATGGTCGTTAATTTGTCTGAAGTCAAACCCGTCATTAAAAGAGAAGTCACCAGCCAACTCGACTATGCTTATCTCAATGAGGTCTGGTCGGAATTTCAAAAAACCTTACCTACGACTGAAAATATTGCTCGGGTAATTTGGCAGCGGCTTGCCCCCCACTTACCCCTGGTTAACATTCAACTATTTGAGAATCCCGAACTTTGGGCAGATTATCAAGGAAATGGCATGGAAGCATCTCTCACTATCAAAACTCACTTCAGCGCAGCTCATCGGCTAGCTCGTCCTGACCTGAGCTACGAGGAAAACTGCGAAATTTATGGCAAATGTGCCCGTCCTCACGGTCACGGACATAACTACCACCTGGAAGTTACTGTTACAGGTGAAATTGACTCGCGCACGGGAATGTTAGTTGATTTGGGCGCCCTGCAGAAGTTAGTGGATGACTACGTAGCAGAGCCGTTTGACCACAGCTTTCTCAACAAAGACATTTCCTACTTTGCTAGAGTAGTTCCGACGGCAGAAAATATCGCCCTTCACATTGGCAACCTTTTACAACAACCTATTCAGGAAGTTGGTACCCAACTTGAAAAAATCAAACTAATTGAAAGTCCCAACAATTCCTGCGAGGTTTACTGCCGCCAGTCCACTCAAAACTCTACCACTACCCAAAACAGCGAACCTGCTTTGACCAACGCTAGTAGTAGGTAGCAAGATTGCTTTGCTGTCTAGGTTGGATGTGTCTGGTATGATTAGCAAAAGTTAGTCGGCTTACCATAGAATTAGGTAACTGTCTTCTGAATCATAAAATTTTCTGTCTAAGATAAGGATAGGTCAAATATGGAATCTAATGCTCCACAAGCGGAAGCCCAAGCCAATCAAACTCAAAAGCGCCAGTCAGATTTGAACACTGAGTCCCCTGGTGCACTCGCGCAAGCCAATACCGCAGAGGCACCATCCACAGACCAGCCTTGGCGAGAATGGCTAGAACCTGTTCTCGATTTTTTGTCGAAATTACCCAATTATCTGGAAAGATTTTTCTATGACTATAAGCAGCCCCTAGTTACCCTAGGGCTCATTCTAGCCGCCATTGTCACCCTCCGAATTACCTTTGCGGTTCTGGATGCAATTAATGGTATTCCGCTTCTCGCCCCTTTATTTGAATTAGTCGGACTAGGGTATGGCGGTTGGTTCACCTATCGCTATCTTCTACGTGCTTCCAATCGTAAGGAGCTGGGCGAGGAGTTTAACAATCTCAAAGAGCAGGTCGTAGGCGAACAGTCCCAGCAAAGCTAAACTTGGCTCGATATGTAATGATTAAAAGGCAAAACCTCTTCATAGTTTTTGCCTTTTTACTTTTTTGCGCTCCACGCTGTTTAATATCAAGTTCGGTTAATAATTCTGCTGACATGGAGACGCAAATATACAGGAGCGCATAGAAGTTTTTATTAGATCCCACAAATTCGATCTACAGCCAATTGCATCTCTATGAAGTACAGTGTTTCGCTCAAGGGTTAAGGGTTTTGGGGTAAAGGAGATTTCCTTTAACATGCTCCCCTTTCCCAATGTCAGTCAAGGTGTATCTCGGAAAGTCGCAAACTACTATAAGTTTAATTATAATTCCTGTGAGACTGAGGAATCTGATCTTGGTGAGGTGTTTGGTAGAGTGGTTTGACCCCTTGTGGTTCGGCTGGAAGTAGAAATATCTCTATTTACTCATCCGGTGAGGAGGAATCGGTGGGAATGCCCAGCGGGGAGAGTTTTTTTCTGCTGTTGATGCAGAGCTGTTTCTCGCCTCTGGCATTAGTTGACCAGAACTGGCTGTGGGATTCGGGTTCTCTCTAAAAACCTCCCATCCTTTCTCCTGCTGTCCTAGAAAAACAAACAAGAATGCACCTGTTCACCCGAAGGTAACGATAATGCCTACCCACTTATCGAAACTGGGCAGGGATGAGCGCGACCCTGGTGGTTGTGAATTCTTCATCTTCAAACCAGTTCGTTACTACGTTACAGGCAGAGTTTCCTAACTCTTGCTACTGAACTCTAGCCTATCTTACCACTGAAGGCTCGCAGTTGCTGGTCTCTGGGTTTAGTTTATCGGCAAAATGCTTCTCGACGAGTTCTGGCACATTTTGGGGATCAACTCCGATGTAACGGGACTTATCGGGCTTGAAGACAACGCAGGGACCCTTTTTACACTGGCTCATGCAGCCGGTGCTTTTGAGCGCCACTTGGTCTTCGAGACCTTGTTTTTGCAAAGAGTCTGCTACCGCTTGATATACTGCCTTGCCTCCTCGCTTGCAGCAAGAAGACTTTTGGCAAACTAGAACAGAGTCTTTGTTTTTTTTGGGAGTTGCCTTAGCTTGTTCCGGGGCAGCTTTTACTGGAGAAGCAACTTCGCGTTTACCAGGATTAGTCGCTCGCACGTGTTCGGCTTGGCGTTTTAGTTTACCTTTTTTGGGTTTAAATTCCTGCTTCCCCGAAACTTCGATCCAGTCTCCTTCAACCAGAGTATCAGCTACAGAACCCCGTAGCGCTTTTGCAAGCTTGATAGCGCATTCGCCCTCGGCAGTGGTAATACGCAAGCGCTTGGGTTTCTCCCGAGACTTACCAACAAAACCTAGAAATCGCCCCTCTAGATTAAACTCTGAGGTTTTTTCCTTAGACTTACTCACGCTTAACTCCTCTATATAGCTTTTTAGGAGTGCAAAAAATGCAAATAATTTTCATTTACTGCCTCTAGAATCACAAACATTCAACAGAGTTGTCAAGCAGATTGCTGAGAGTGAAGATAGTTCTCAACTGCCTCCTTACCAAGACCGAGTGCGGGGAATCCTCGCCGCGACACATTGAAAGCTGTAGTTCTGCTCAAGCCAATAATTCATCGACTGGAATGCGAAACCTGCTAAAAGGTTTGGCGTTATTGCAACTTCACTGGATGCAAACATTAAACCTTGATTTTGAGTAACCACCATCACCCAGCAACTTTCAGGAAAGACTAGCCAGATTTCCTTGCCGCCAGATTCTAGGTATTGTTGGGATTTGAGTAAAACATTCTCAGCTAAATCTGTAGGAGAAACAATTTCTGCACACAAGGGAAACTCTGCGGCAAAGTAGCAGCCTAACCATACTGAGCTACCAGTTCTGGGTAAGATATGCTACATCTGGTGATCGCCCCTGCTGATTGGTTCGGCAAGGCACATCCGTGTAAACTGTCCCCCTTGACCACTGGAATCCTTATAATCCTCCCAATAACGACCTAACCGCAATTGAATTTCGCCATGCCTAAGTGTCTTCTCGACTAGTTGACCATCCGCCCACTCCGTCCTTTCGGGAGGACTCGCCACGAAATCATCGAGGGTAAAATTTTCTTTGACAAAAGAGGTAGTCACGTCGCTTCGCTCCGAATTCAAAATGTAAAATCAGTTAGTCATTAGTCCTTGGTCATCAGTCCGTAGTGCTAATGCCTACGAAATTTAACTCTTATTTACTAATGACTAGTAACAATTTTTAACTTTTAACCGACGCGCAGAAATCTGCGACGCGCGAGCCTCGTTTAACTATCTTGTCCCCTCTCCTAGGTAGAAGAGGGGAAAACAGAGAAGTTAGAATCCGTTATTCTTCTGCCAACATCATTTGCTGGCGATGAGTGCTTCGCAACTGCAACTCTTGCTGTGCCACTTGTTCGAGCATATAAACCAGATGCTCAGGTTGCAGCAGTGTCCCATCATTGCGACAACTACCCACGTAACGCAGCACAACTGAGTTCTCGTCTGGGTTGCTTTGTGGCTCTAGGGTCAACTCAAACAAGCGATCGCGCAGATTCAGCCGTTTTTTCTTCCCCGACTTAGTGGTTTTCTCCCACCATAACTCCTCGCTAGCATTAACAGCATCTACCCACGCCTGCCATTGCTCTAAAGAGAAGGACTCGAATGCCTCCACACTCAACCAATACTCCGCCTTCTCTAAGAGGCTAGTTGCAGATGCCTTCTGCTCTACTTCCTCTATTTCGTAGATGGGAACCTCAGAAGGCAGCTCTTCCACCAGCTTTCGGCGAAAGGTTTCGAGATCCATGCGCTCAGTGAGGTCAAAATCGACAAGCTCAGCGCTACTGGTTGCCCCCAACGACAAGGCATTGGCAATCATAATCCGGGGACCAGGGTGATATCCCCCCGTAAAGGAAATGGGCAAGGCAGCACGTCGCACAGCTCGATCAAATAGACGCGCCAAATCGAGGTGAGAAACCAGTGCCATTTCTCCCAGCTTGCCAAACCGTACCCGTAGCCGCTGTGCCCGATCCTGATTGGGTTGGAAATGTCCCTCAAATTTAGGAATTGGCGGTGACTCTGCTACGATATTGTGACCGAAATCGATGCCGCAAACACCGCAGTGAGAACAACCAGCATAGGAACAATCAGGCACTGTCGCCGCTTCTAGGGCACGCTGCAAGTCTTGCTGGAGCCAGTTTTTATCAATGCCTGTGTTGATGTGATCCCAAGGTAGGGGGGAATCGAGTAGATGTGGAGGAGCAGAGAAATCCTGTGCCCAGGAGCGGAGGTGCCCAGGAGCGGAGGAGAAGGACTGATCTGTTTGTCCCTCTGCACCTCTGCACTTCTGCACCTCTGCTTGTTTTTCCTCATCTCCTCTGTTCTCCTGAAACTCTACTTCCTGGCGATATTTCCAGGTGAGTCCTGCATCCGCGATCGCTTCCTCCCAAGCGGCAAATGCCTTGTCTAGACTTTCCCACCAGGAATCCATACCAGCGCCGAGTTCCCAAGCACGGCGCACCACGGGGGCAACTCGCCTGTCTCCTCGTCCGAGAAAGTTTTCCATTGCTGAGATGCGGACATCTGTGAAATTGACTTTTACGCCCTTCATGCGATGAAATTCGTTGCGTAGCAACTCCTGTTTCCGCTCGAACTCTGCTTTAGAAACAGAGTGCCACTGGAAGGGCGTATGGGGCTTAGGCGTAAAGTTGGAAATGGTGATATTGAAGTCGAGGCGCTTTTTACCAGGAAGGCGACACTCTCGTCTTAGCCAACGAATCGTTTCGGCAATGCCAATCACATCCGCGTCTGTCTCTCCAGGCAAGCCAATCATGAAGTAAAGCTTGACTTTACTCCAACCCTGCTCCGCAGCGGTTTTGATCCCTCTGAGCAATTCTTCGTTAGAAATGCCCTTGTTCACCACATCCCGCATCCGCTGGGTTCCCGCTTCGGGAGCAAAGGTGAGACCAGTCTGTCGGGTTCCGCCGATCATATTAGAGATATTTTCGTCAAATTGATCGACGCGCTGGCTAGGTAGGGAGAGAGAAATATTGTCATCCTTGAGACGATTTTTTACTTCCATTCCCACCGCTGGGAGAGAGAGATAATCCGAACAACTCAGCGAGAGCAGGGAAAACTCGTTGTAACCCGTCTCTCGCATCCCTTTCTCGATAGTGTTAACTACCTTTTCCGGTTCCACATCTTTTGCTGGACGAGTCAGCATTCCAGGCTGGCAGAAGCGGCAGCCGCGCGTGCAGCCTCGGCGGATTTCTACCGTCAAGCGATCGTGAACCGTTTCGACATAGGGGACTAACCCAATCGAGTAGGCAGGAATGGGGGTAGCTGTGCGCCGCATGATGCGAGGAGGAACATCAGCACGTAGGGGATGAACTGAGCCATCCTCTGCCATCTCGTAAAATTGGGGCACATAAACCCCAGGAACTTGTGCCAAATCCAGAAGTAATTCTTCTCGCGTTAAACCTGCGGCTTTGCCTTCTTCCAGAATGAAGCCAATTTCAGGCAGGAGTTCCTCACCGTCTCCGACGGCAATTAAATCGAAGAAGTCGGCGTAGGGTTCGGGATTGGAGGTGGCAGTTTGTCCCCCAGCGAAGATCAGGGGAGAATCTCCTTTGGCTCGTTCTTGCCAGGTGAGAGGAATGCCAGCCAAATCCAGCATTTCGAGTATGTTGGTAGCTCCTAGTTCATAGCTAAGGCTAAAGCCGAGAATATCAAACTCGGTTAGGGAACGCCGCGATTCTAGGGCAAAGAGGGGCGTATTGGTATCGCGCAGTTTTGCGGCTAAATCTGGGGCTGGTAAGTAGGCGCGATCGCAGATTTGTTTCGGTTGGGCATTTAAAACGTTGTAGAGAATAATGTGCCCTAAGTTAGAAGCACCCACTTCATATAACTCTGGGTAGGTAAGTGCCCAGCGTACTTGTGCGCTTTCCCAGTGTTGTGTTTGGGTTCCTAGCTCGTTCCCTAGGTAACGCGCGGGTTTCTGAATTTCAGGTGTAAGGAGTTCCTCAACTGCAACTGCCATAGGCTGTTTCCTATATTCGACAACTATTTCTAAGCTAAATCAATCCAGGCGCGATCGCTTGTTATTGACATTAGTACACGTGCAGCATAAACTAACTACCCAGTTAGTTAACAAAAGGAGGACTGTGGTTTACTCAGCAAAGGAATCAAAAACCCGCGATGCGGAAGCAACCCAGGTATCTATTCTGGATGCAGCCGAGGAAGAATTTGCCAGACATGGTCTCAAAGCCGCTCGTACAGAAACAATTGCGGCTCGAACTGGTGTAACTAAGGCGATGATCTACTACTACTTCCAGAGCAAAGAGAAGCTCTACCAAGCGGTGTTAGATCGCGCTTTCTCGGAATATGTGCATCTGCCCAAGCAACTCGATTTAGACCAGCTCCCTTCCGACGAGGCTTTGGAACAAGTGGTGCGCGGGCTTTTGGCTAGCGTCTCCTGTAACCAAAACATCCCGCAAATTATGTTCCACGAGGCGATCCAAAATCACGGCGAGTATTATAAGCAAGCTGGCTTCCTGACAGTTCTGTCTACCATGAGCGCGATTCTAGAGCGGGGAATGTCTGAGGGGGATTTCCGTCCCCTGGATGCGCCACACACAGCGGTCAACATTCTCGGCACTTGTGTTTTTTATTGCCTCGGTTACGAGAACCTGAAACATTTTTGGCCAGACAAGCAGATGCATAGCCAAAAAATGCTAGAGCAGCATACCCAAGAAGCGATCGCGCTGGTTATGGCAGGCGTGCAGCGTCATGAGAATGGGGAGATGAGCAAATGACCCAATCAACGGCAGAAGAGCAAACGCAACAATTCCAAGAGGAAACTCCCGAAGATAAGCAACCGAAGCGTAAGCGCCCACGGAAGCCTCTTCTCCTGATTCCGCTGGGATTAGTGATTGCAGG
>PXPT01000161.1:12985-33373 GCA_003021505.1 Cyanobacteria bacterium QS_4_48_99
CAACAGTCCCAAGGGGATACCCAAGGTCGCATCGCTCAGGCAGATGCCCAGGTGGCAACGGCACAAGCACAACTCCAGCAAGCGAAGGCACAACTTCAGGAAGCTCGCTCCCAGCTCAAATTAGCGCAAAAAAATCGCGATCGCTTTGCCTTCCTAGTGAAGCAAGGTGCGGTTGCTCAGGAGCGATTTGACCAAGCTCAAACCCGCCTAGAAACCGCCCAGGCTACGCTGGAGAATCGCAAAGAAGCAGTAAATGCCGCCCAGCGGCAGGTCAATGCGGCGCAAGGGCAACTCGCCCAAGCTAGTTCCACCAACTTTAACCCCGACATCCGTCAAGCACAGATAGACCGCTTGAATGCCCAATTGGAACAGGCTCGCCGACAACTAGCAGCAGCACAGGCAGAAGTCGAGAACGCTAAAGCTGCCAAACAAAAAATCCAAGCGAAGAGGGACGATCTCAACATCGCCAGTCCTAAAGACGGCATTGTAACCACCCGCAGCATCGAACCCGGTACTGTGGTCAACCCTGGCAGAGCGCTACTGACGGTTCTTGACTTCGATACGGTTTACCTGCGCGGCTACATCCCAGAAGGGGACATTGGCAAGGTGCGAGTCGGTCAACCTGCCCAAGTTTATCTCGACTCTGCCCCCGAGGAACCCATAAGTGCTCACGTTGCTGAGATCGACTCGACAGCCTCCTTTACGCCTGAGAATATCTATTTCCAAAAAGACCGAGTCCAGCAGGTCTTCGGAGTCAAGCTCGAAATTGACAACCCGGAAGGCTTTGCCAAACCCGGAATGCCTGCCGATGCAGAGATTGTTTTAGAGCCAAATGAAGCTGGGGAAGCTGGGGAAGCAGCAATCAACAATTAGCCATTAGCAATTGACCCATGACTCAAACCACACGAACGGCCACCGTTGAACGGGATTTTCAGAGTCACGAGTCTGTCATTCAGGTTCAGGAACTCTACAAACGCTACGGCAAATTTACCGCTGTTAAGGGCATCGACTTTGCTGTCCGTCCGGGAGAAATCTTCGGGCTAATTGGACCCGATGGAGCAGGGAAGACAAGCACCTTCCAAATCCTCTCGGGAGTGATGGAAGCAACCAGTGGCGAGGTGCAAGTTCTTAATCGCTCTCCTCGGGATGCTCGTTTGGCAACTGGCTACCTGACTCAGCAGTTTTCTCTGTATTCGGATCTCAGTATTGATGAAAACATCCGCTATAGTGCCGGGCTACGAAGAGTTCCCACTGCGCGATTACAGCAACGTCGCAGCAAGTACCTAAAACTGATGGGGCTAGAGCAGTTTGGCGATCGCCTCGCAGGGAAACTTTCGGGCGGGATGAAGCAAAAACTAGCACTCTGCTGTGCCCTGGTTTCCCAACCCGAAATCCTTTTTCTGGACGAACCCACCACAGGCGTAGACCCGGTATCCCGGCGGGAATTTTGGGATGTGTTGGCAACGTTGGCTTCTCAAGGAGTGACGATTGTGGTAGCAACACCTTATCTAGATGAAGCCGAGCGCTGCAACCGCATTGCCTTGATGTACGAGGGGGAGATTCAGCAAACCGGAACCTTAGCTGAACTCCGGGAAAGCCTGAATTTAGAACGTTTGGAACTGCGGGCGAATCGCCTAGAAGCTGTTGAGGAAGTCTTAAAGACAAATGCCGAAATTGCGGACGTCCAGACCTTTGGCGATCGCCTCGATATTTTAGTTCCCTCTGCCTCCGCAGGTGAAACCCAGATTCGGACACTTCTCCAGCAACATCAGCTCACTCTCAACGACATCCAGCCTGCGGAAGTCACTCTGGAAAACGTCTTTGTTACCCGCCTGCGTCAACAGGGGAACGATCCGCCCTTCATCCCCTTTCCTCGTTCTAAATCTACGGGGGTTAAACAGGACAAGCAGGTAGCGATAGGGGTTCGCAACTTGAACAAAGTTTTTGGAGATTTCCAGGCGGTTAAAGATGTAACTCTGGAAGTCCGCTACGGGGAAATCTATGGGCTACTAGGCGCAAATGGAGCGGGGAAAACCACCACGATTAAAATGCTGTGCGGTTTACAGCCTCCCAGCGGTGGAGAAATGTCCCTAGCAGGGCAAACGCGCGATCTTCGTAATTCCGCCCTGCGGAAGCGGATTGGCTATATGAGCCAAAAGTTTACCCTCTACGATGACCTGACGGTGGTTCAAAACCTGCAATTCTACTGTGGGGTTTATGGGGTACCGCGTCGGGCACGCCAGGAAAAGATTGATTGGGTGCTAGAAACTTGTGGTTTGGTTGGTCAAGAAAACCTGCTCACGGGTCGCCTTCCTGGCGGTTGGAAGCAGCGGGTTGCGTTCGGGGCTTCGGTGATGCACGAACCCGAGATTCTGTTTTTAGACGAACCCACTTCCGGAGTAGACCCCCTTGCCCGCCGTCAATTCTGGCGACTGATTGAAGACTTTGCCCGTCAGGGGACTGCCGTTCTGGTGACAACCCACTATCTAGAAGAGGCAGAACACTGCCAGGATTTGGGCTTTATGGTTGCCGGAGAAGTGGTTGCCAGTGGCTCACCTAGTCAAATTAAGGAAGAGCAACCAGGACAACTGCTAGAACTCGTCACCAACCAAACGCAAGCCGCATCTGACTTGCTTAAAACCCAGATGGAACCCTGGCGAGTATCCATTTTTGGTGATCGCCTTCACTTGGTTGTTGACAACCCCGACACCGAAATTCCCCAGCTCCGCTCCACTCTCGACAGTGATGGTTTTGAGATCCACTCCCTTCGCCCGATTCCCTTTTCCCTCGAAGATGCCTTTATCGGTATCGTGCAGCGCACTCAGGAGTGAGCAGGGGGAGCAGGGGGAGAGCAATTAGCAATCAGCCATTAGCAATTAGCAATTGACCAATGACAAAACGAATTTGGAATCAATGTCTGAAAGAGTGGGCGCAGTTTCGGCGCGATCGCCTGACGGTGGCTCTGGCTTTCCTCCTCCCCCTCGCCGTGCTGCTGATTTTCGGCTATGCCATTCGCTTAGAGACTAACAATATTCCCCTCGCGGTGCAGGATTTTGATCGCAGTCCCCTCAGCCGCGCCTACATCGAACGCATATTCGCTACTAATAAGTTCCAACCGACTGCCTGGGCGGGTAACGATCCGCTTGAGAACGCTATCGATCCTGGTGTCGCAAAAGCCGCTGTGATTATCCCGCCCGACTTTAGCCGTCAGGTTCAAGCCGATCAACCTTCTCCAGTACAAGTCCTTGTTGATGGGAGCGACGTTAATAATGCCCGCGTGATTGAAAATAGCATCCGGGCAACGACGCAATTCTTCCTAAGCAGCAGTGGGCTGCAACCCGGTAGTCCAAGAGTCGCCACCCAAACCCGGCTGTGGTTTAACCCAGGGTTGAAAGAAGCTCTCTACATCGTGCCTGGAACGTATGCTGTCACTCTCTGGATTTTTCCCTCGATGCTGTCATCACTGGCGATGGTACGCGAAAAAGAACGGAACACCATTGTTCAAGTTTACGCCTCTGATCTCAGTGCTGCGGAATTCCTGCTGGGGAAAGGACTCGCTTACCTAGCGATCGCGATCGGTCAAGCTCTGGTGGTTATGGGAGTTGGAACCATTCTGTTTGGAGTCTGGTTTGCTGGCGATCCCACGCCGCTGCTAGTCGGCACTCCCATTTTCTTAGCCAACAGCATCCTGTTTGGTTTGTTTGTTGGTTCGCGAGCTGGCAATATTAGCGGCGCTATTCAAGGCGTGGCGATTTTGGGGTTTCTGACTGCCCTGCTGCTGTCTGGTTTCATTTACCCCCTCAGCAATATTCCGTTTCCACTCTCGGTACTCACCTACATAATCCCCACTCGCTATTACATCGAAATTACTCGTGATGCCTTTGTGCGCGGGGCGGGATGGGCAGGCGTTTGGTTGTTTCTGCTTGCCTTAATCGTTTTGGGGTTTCTACTCTTTAATGCTACCCGGCGAGTCTTATCTCATATGCAGCTTCCCGATTAGTCAATTGCTAATCGCTAATGGCTATTGTTCCTCCCCTGCTTCCCCTGCTCCTGTTATCTCTATCTAGTCCTATGTTTACCCAACTCTTTAACCGCTTCCTCGGTAGTCGCTTCTGGGCTTTGGTTGTTAAAGAAATCAACCAAATTCTCAAAAATCGGCAGTTGCTATTTCTGCTCATTTTTCCCCCCACCATCCAACTACTGATTTTCGGTTCTTCTCTCGATCCGCAAGTGCAGAATCTCAAGCTGGGGATTGTTGATTATGCCAATACGAGTGTCACTCGTGAACTGGTTTCTGCCTTGAGCGAGAATCAAATCTTTGTTGCGGATAACTACAGCTTCAGCGAACAAGCGTTAGCGAACCAGGTGGAGCAGGGCAAAATAACGGCGGGATTAGTGATTCCACCGGATTTCAACCGCCAGCTTCAACAGGGACAGACGGCAGAGGTGCAGGTGCTAATTGATGGGGTGAATGCTAATACGGCTAGCATTGCCCAGGGCTATATTACTCAAATCGTTCGGAACTACAGTAGCAATTTAGAAGTCAATGCTACTCCGCCGTTGGTGAATCCTCAAGTGACTTTTCTTTATAATCCAGGGCTAGCCAGTAGTTGGTTTTTTGTGCCTGGGGTAATTGGGCTTGTTCTTACCCTGACTGGTTCTTTGGTTTCCTCGGCGACGGTGGTGCGCGAGAAGGATACGGGAACTTTAGAACAATTGCTGATGACACCTGCTGCTGCCTGGGAAATTTTAAGCGCCAAAATTGCTCCGTTGTTCTTGCTGCTGATGGGAGATGTTTTATTGGCTCTTGGGATTGCTCGTCTAATTTTTGGGGTGCCTTTTCGGGGAAGCTGGGCTTTTTTCCTTGCTACTTCAGCGCTCTACGTCTTCGTGGGCATTGGTGTGGGAATTCTGCTGGCAACGATTTCTAAGAATCAGCAACAGGTGGTTTTGACATCTTTTTTTATTAATATTCCCGTGATTCAGCTTTCCGGGGCGATCGCGCCTATCGAGAGTATGCCCACTTTCTTTCAGTATTTATCCCTGCTCGATCCACTACGTCACTACATCGCAATTTCTCGGAGCGTTTTACTCAAAGGTGTTGGTTGGGAGGCACTGGGCTTGAATGTGCTTGCTCTGGGAGCGATCGCTATTTTGCTGCTAACTATCAGTATCAAACAGTTTCGCACTCAACTGAATTAAGGAGAATCGCTTTCAAAAAACCTCTTTATTGCTCCTCAGCAAGATTACGACTGTCAACAATTTCTCACATGTTGCTCAAATTGAGTGAAGAATCCGTAATTTTCCCGATGCATAAATAACCCCGCATGCACTCTAATGTAAACAAGATAAGCACCCCAATTTCAATTTGATCCCAAAAACATTTTACTTAGGAAATTCTGTAAGGATTAATACAGTGTTCTCCCGTACTTGTTGAAGCGAGATTAGTAATCATGAAAACCTCACCTGCTATTCGGAAATTGGTTGAAAAAGCGCTATACATCAGAAAATTGACACCAGAAATAGAAAACGAAATCAACCACGAATTGACTCGCATGGGCTATATATCCGAGCCAGATAATGAGGCACTAGAGTTATTAATGGCGGAAATGGATGCAGGTCGAATTCAGCTCGTTGCTAGCCTCTAGCTGTTTGATTTCATCGTCAAAATCTCATTTTTACGTTTGACTTATGCGGGAGTAGCGTGCTCGAGCAAGTGGCGCTTTCTGCTGAGATGAGCCGAAAAGTCTCGAATCAGAAAGTATGCATATGCTGTCCTATGGTATTGTTACCAGGGAAAGGGCATTACTGACCTTTCGTT
Source organism: Cyanobacteria bacterium QS_4_48_99 (assembly GCA_003021505.1). Lineage (GTDB taxonomy): Bacteria > Cyanobacteriota > Cyanobacteriia > Cyanobacteriales > Rubidibacteraceae > QS-4-48-99. The sequence continues at coordinate 18,807 of PXPT01000161.1, forward strand.
GAGAACTACGCTTATCGTTGTGCAGTCGCCATGCAATTTGCCAAACGCTTAGAAAAGATTCCCCCCTATCTATTTGCCGAGATTGACCGCAAGCGAGATGAATTAGCTGCCCAAGGTGTTGATATTATCAATATGGGCATTGGCGATCCAGATCGACCTACCCCAGCTCATGTGATTGGGGCAATGCATGGGGCAATAGATGACCCCTCTACTCACGACTATCCTCCCTACAAAGGCACCCAAGACTATCGCGAGGCAGCGGCTGCCTTTATGGAACGCCGCTATGGTGTTAAAGACTTAGACCCCCAAACCGAAATTGTTTCCTCGATTGGCTCTAAAGAAGCGATTCACAACACGTTTCTTGCCTTTGTTGAGCCGGGCGATTACGCGCTAATTCCCGATCCCGCTTATCCGGTGTATCGCACTTCCACTATTTTTGCTGGGGGCGAATTCTACACTATGCCGCTGAAGGCAGAAAACGGTTTTTTGCCGGATCTCGATGCGATTCCAGAAGAGGTGGCGGCACAGGCGAAGTTGTTGTGGATTAATTATCCCAATAACCCGACTGGGGCACTAGCAACGCCAGAATTCTTTGAGAAGGTGGTGAGCTATTGCAAGCAGCACGATATTCTGCTGTGCCACGATCATGCTTACTCGGAAATGGCTTATGACGGGTATAAGCCTCCCAGTATTTTGCAAGTTCCTGGTGCTAAGGATGTAGCGATTGAGTTTCACAGCACCTCGAAGGCTTACAATATGACAGGTTGGCGAGTGGGCTTTGTTGCAGGCAATGCCACTGGCATTCAAGGGCTGGGGCAGGTAAAAACGAACGTGGATTCGGGAGTATTTAAGGCGATTCAACGAGCCGCGATCACCGCTTTTGAAACGACTGAATCAGATCTCCAGGAACTCATGTCGGTGTATCAACGCCGACGAGACATTATTATTGCAGGGCTTCAGTCTCTCGGTTGGCAAATTGAGCCTCCCAAAGCAACCCTCTATGTGTGGGCACCCGTACCGAAGGGCTATTCTTCCGCTGACTTTGCCACTCTGCTGTTAGAAAAGTGTGGGATTATTGTTCCCCCTGGCAACGGTTACGGAGCAGCCGGGGAAGGCTTTTTCCGCATTGCTTTGACTGTTCCAGAAGAGCGGATGCACGAAGCAATTCGACGACTCAAGGAAGCTGGGATTCGCTATGAAGCCTAACTACATCTAAGTTGTTGCTGCTTGAGCCTGTTGGTCAATCAATTCTCGGAAACGAATTACGTCTTGGCGGGGATCAGCAGCAGTGACTTGTACTTCTACGCGATCGCCCAATGACACAGAGTGCTGAAAGCGGTGAGGCAACTCCAGCCCCAAATCCTCTAACAAAATCAACGCCAGGTTGTCGTCTTCTCGCAGCCAACGCAACACCAGCGCTTGCCAGACTTCATCGCTGTGACGCCTCAGGTACTCCAGCCCCCAGTAACGCTTGGTTTGACGCTCGACTAAGGTGGCTTCGTAAGCTGCTCCTGCCGCACCATACGTCAACTCTTGCAACTGTTCCGCGGAGAAGGGGAGCGGCTCACCTCGCAAATGCGCTTTGATTTGAAAATGAGCTAGCAAGTCGATGTAGCGACGAATAGGAGATGTTACCTGAGTGTAAACATCTAACCCCAAACCAGCGTGGCGAGTGGGAGTAATCCCCATTTCACTGCGGGGCATACGTCCCCGCAAAGCACAGGAGCGAACCGGACCTGCTGGTAGTTGCAACAGCTCTTCCTCTGAGGGCAGTTCCGGTTGGGGCTGACCGCGAAAGGGGAGAGCTAGATTGTGTTCCGCTGCATAGCGTCCTGCCACTTCCCCAGTCAGAATCATCATTTCTGCCACGAGCTGACGTGCTGGCGAGTTATCGAGCAACTCAATGACGATTTCCTCATCTTGATCAACTGTAATCGAAGATTCTGGTAAGTTAATCTCAATTGCTCCCTGGGAACGCCGCCATTCTTTGCGCCCTCGGGAACACTCAGCAAGGGCGGCAATCTCGGGTTCTGCCTTCAGTCCCAGTTGCAGCATTTCGTCCACGTCGTCGTAAGTGAGGCGATAAGTGGGCTTAATTTGGCTGGCATGAATACTGTAATCCTGTATTGCTCCGCTTTCATCCAACACAACACCAAAACTTAGCGCGGGACAGACTTGCCCTTGCACCAGGCTCATTGGTCCTGTTGCTAGTTCCGAGGGGAACATGGGAATCATTCCCGTCGGTAAATACAAGCTGGTGCTGCGGCGTCGGGCTTCTAGGTCGAGAACGTCTGCTGGCGAAACGATGCAACTGGGATCAGCAATGTGAATCCAAATGCGCTGATTTCCATCATCTAGGTCTTCGATACTTAAGCCATCATCAATTTCTCGCGTACTTTCATCGTCAATGGTGTAAGCTTTGAGATGCGTTAAGTCGAGGCGGTTGGAGTTCGGCGGTGAAGGCAATTGAGATTGATGCGCCACTTCGAGTACCTTTTGCGGGAAATAAATCGGATAGGAGCTGCGGCGCAAAAACAAGTTCTCGTGCTCGCTCCACCAGCCTAGCTCCACCAGCAACCGAAAAGCTGCTTGGGGAGTCTGTGGGCGCGCCAGAGCTTCTAGTGTCTCTTGCGCTGAGCGAACTTCCTGTTCTGGCTGGAGGACGAACCGTTCGAGCGCTTCTAGGCGGGTGCGATCGCTTGCAGACCACTCCACTACCTCTCCTGCCAAAGCCTGCTGCACCTGCGCTAAGAATTCTTGCTTCTGGCGATTCCGCTGTTGCTCGACCTCGAGCTGATGTTGAAGTTCTGCTACTTTGGCTTGGGAGCGGGGTTCGTAGGCGTTGCCTTTTTTCTTGAAGTAGAATTTGTCCTCGCAGAGAAGACTATAAGCAGCATAGCAGGAAGCTGGGGTTTGTTCAGAAAATAAAATCTGCGCCATGTCCGCGGTGGTAACTGCTTCGCCCTCTTCGACTAACAACTCCCAAGCAACTTCTAAGTTGGTAGGGTCGAGGTAAGGCTGTACGGCTTCTAAAAAGCCGGAAATGTCGGATGATTTTTTAAATCCACCACCCACTTCATACTCCACTTGTCGGGGATGAAGGGTGTGAGATTGACCTTTTTGATCAACGACAATCCAATGCTTTTTGCCTTCTGGGCGTTCGGCAACAGCGAGACGGCGCTCTCCTTGTAACCTAAATTCGATTAGCGTTCCCTTTTCCACCAGCTCTGTGTTTGACAGGTAATCTCTATGTTAACAACCTAACATCCCATCTCTACTCTTCGGTGCTTATATTTTTGACCCTGGTTTTGGGTAGGGTAGAGGTATTAAATTAAGCTTACTGAGTTGCTTTCTGCAATTATCCTTGCTTGTCCACATAGGGCAGCAAAGCCAAAAGGCGGGCACGCTTGATTGCTTTTGTCAAGTCTCTTTGTTGTTTGGAGGTCAAATTCGTGATCCGACGCGGCAAAATTTTGCCCCGTTCGGTAATATATTTGCGCAACAAATCGACATCTTTATAGTCGATGGGTTCTTGGGGATGAATGGGAGAAAGACGCTTGCGATAGTAAGCCATAGCTAATTTCTGTGTCTTGGTTCAGCTTATTTTTTGATTTCTTTGTGAACCGTGTGTCGATTACAATGAGGACAGTGCTTTTTCAATTCCATGCGTTCTGTGACATTGCGGCGGTTCTTTTCTGTAGTATAGCGCGAGACTCCCGGTGATCGCTTGTTCGGATTAGTGCGACACTCGGTGCATTCTAAGGTAGTAATAACTCGGATGCCCTTTTTGCTTGCCATTGTTTAAGTTCTTCTTACTCCAAAGCGGAAAACCCCAGCATTTTATTTTCTCATGCGATCCCTCAATTGGTCAAAAGTTTTTCTGATGCGCACGTCTAAGGAAAACCCCTGTTTAGTGGGAACAACTACTGTGTTAACTATGCGGTCATGAAAGGCTTGCTGCCTTTGTTCGTCGGCGACAGCAACAACAAAGTCTGCCACTAAAGGCGAAATCAGTAACAGTAGAGACAGGACATTAGGCAAACCATAGTTCAAACCTATCATGGCTAAGAAGGCACCCACACCAGTTATTCCCTCTCGCTTAGATAAGGTAGTGAGGTCGGGAATTTTGTTGAATCGGGCATCAATCACCTTCATATCGAACGCCCAGCTACCAAGACTCTGACCCTTATATTTAGAGACAGCAAACACTCGCAACCCCAACCAACCAATGAGAAACACTAGCAACTGAAACGTGACGATGCCAACAAGCGAACTCACCACCCAAACGGTGGCAAAATCAATCAAAAAAGCATAGGCTCGTCGCTGAATCGGAACCTTAGGGAAGCGTTTTGCGGCTGACTGTTCGCTATTCATGAGAAAGCAGAGGTGAAAACTGGATCCTCTCTTATCCTAGCTTTCACAGATCAAGTAGAAGCCTCCTCTATGACAGATTAAGGAACTTCAGTGTATATTCGGGTGGAAGTGAGGACAGAAAATTCCATGTATCAGGATTTTCTACAGTCAATCCCGGACAAGTCATCGTGGTGTGAGATTTCCACTGACGCCATTCGCGCTAATGTCAATCTATTCCGAAAAAGGGTAGGTTCAGATGTTGTTCTGGGCGTAGTTGTCAAAAGCGATGCCTATGGACATGGGTTGTTGCAGTGCGCCCAAGCATTTGTCGCTGCTGGAGTGGACTGGCTAATTGTCAACTTTGCCTATGAAGCGGTGACACTCCGCCAAGCAGGTATTGGTGTCCCCATTTATATTTGTGGTAATGTTTCTGTGGCACAGGCTCCCATGGTAGCCGAAGCTCAGGCACGAGTGGTACTTTATGACCCAGAAGTGGCGCAGGCACTAGCAAAGGCGGGTAGAGAAGTAGGATACTCCGTACCAGTCCATTTGAAAATCGAGACTGGCACCCATCGCCAGGGCTTAGAAATTAGTGAGGCAATCGAATTAGCACGGTTAGTCTCCCCACTTGATGGGATAGTTCTCGAAGGGCTAACCACTCACTACGCCGATATTGAAGATACAACCGACCATGGCTTTGCCTATGGGCAGCTTGCCCAACTCCAGGAGGCACGCGAGGCGTTCCGAGAAGCGGGATGGGAAGTGCCGATGGTACATTCAGCGAATTCGGCGGCGACTATCCTGTGGTCAGAAACCCACGGTTCAATGGTGCGAGTGGGGATTGCTGCCTATGGGCTGTGGCCCTCCACTGAAACGTATGCCACCGTTCTACAGACACATGCCGCCCGTAATGAAGGATTCCTCCCGAACTTACAGCCCGTCCTATCATGGCGTGCCCGTGTTGTCCAGGTGAAAGATGTGCCAGCCGGGGGATATGTGGGCTATGGGCGCACTTTCCGAGCCACTCATCCCATGCGAGTGGCTATTCTGCCTTTAGGCTACTACGAAGGTTATGACCGTAGGCTTTCTAGCGTTGGGCTTGTATTAATTAATGGTAAGCGATCGCCGGTTTGTGGTCGAGTTTGTATGAATATGACCATTGTTGATGTCACTCATATTCCCGAAGTACAGGTAGGAACAGTCGCAACATTGCTAGGGAGTGATGGTGACGAACGGGTGAGTGCCGAACAGCTTGCCGCCTGGATGGGGACAATTAACTACGAGGTGGTTTCGCGGATTCATCCCTCACAACCCCGCTTTGTTGTCGAAGGTGAGCCTCACGCTGATACAGGCAAGGGAATGGAAACACCGCTACTCACCGATTGCACCCTAATGGAATAGTGAAGGCTGCTTTGGTAGCAGGGGAGACGCAGGGAATGGAGGACAAGGAAGCGGGGGGAGCAGGGGAAGCAGGGGGAGCAGGGGAGGCAGTGAGCGCGTGAGAGCGTGAGAAAGTTGGAAATAGGAATAAGATTTTCTCTCAAACAAGCCAACCCATCACTCCTCACTCCTCACTCCTCACTTGGTTAACCTGTAAGCTGCAACCTTCAACCTTACAGGGCTTTTTGCATCACGAGTGAGGAAGGAAAACCTTCGGGTTGGACAGTATCGATAGCGCTCCATCCGCGTCGGCGGTAGTAATCTGGTGCTGTCGGTGTGTAAAGGTAGAGTTGCTAATAACCTTGAGCAACTGCAATCGACTCAATTTCGGTGATTAACCGATGACCAATTCCTCGATTTTGGTAAGGAGTGGCAACAAAAACGATGCTAGCCAGGGTTTTAGGTGGGAGTGGGAATCTAAGTCACAATTTACTAGGCTAACGCTACCGACTGGAAGAGTATCTAGGAAGGCAACTAGTGTCAGTGGAAGAGAGTTTCGATTTAAACGCTGACGGAAAAGTTGTTGGGTGCGGAGATAATTATAGTGATTGCCCAAGTTTAATTTTAGCTGGTGCAAACAAGCGATCGCAGGTATTACTTCCGGGCACTCAGCAAGGAATTAGATGTCCATGCAGTCTGGGAAACAGTATGAGCAAAATGTTCAAGCATTTACAGGTCGAACTTCTCAAATTATAGAGGGAAGAGAAATTGATAGTGTCACTGACGAAGCCTTGATTGAAGCAAAGGATTCTGAGACAGCCAGAAATAACCCACATAATTTAATAAACAAAAAGATATGCTCTCAAATCAAGGAAACTATTAGGATAGCTAAATAATTAGACAAACAAGCAGAGTTTTGGTTTAAGCAATATCCTCCCAACTCTGAGGTTCGCAACTACATCGAAAACAAAGACCGCATAATATTTGGGAGTAAGGAACCATAGTAAAATGGCATACTTTTATTCGATTCGTGGCTAGCTAGAAGTGGAACCAGAGTATTTCCCAAAGGCAATTTTTTTACAAGACATTCAATCTGAATATCCTCAAAACACTAAATTATGGCTATATTTGCAAGGTTGGTGTTGGCAAAACAATCGTATAAATTGGAGACGCTATTTTTTATGGAGCAGATTTTGTTCAAGATAGTTGGGAGTTGTTTGAATTTATTTTAGATAAGTTAACAGCACTGAAATTAATCTATAAGGTTATTTGTATGCCAAGGATAAGATGGGGAAAAGAATCTAATTTATCAGATTACTGATGATAGTTAAACTAAAAAAGTTGGGGATGTTTTAATCGCTATAACTTAGTTGGGCGTTCTATAAATTCCCGACATTCAGAATATTCAGAGGTTTTCAATTTAGGTGATTCCCGATGCTATCCGTCCAACAAGCAGAGTCAATCATTTTAGATTTAGTGCAACCACTCGATGGACAACTTGACACTGAAGTAGTCAGTCTCGATGCTGCTGGTCGAATTTTAGCAGCACCAGTAACCAGTCAGCTTGATTTTCCCCACTGGGACAATTCAGCTATGGATGGTTATGCTGTGCGCTGTGCTGATATTGAAAGCTGCAACGAACAGCAACCCGCAATTCTGGAAGTCGTCGAAGAAATTCCGGCAGGGATTGAACCTCAACACTCCCTTCACCCAGGGCAAGCCGCCAGAATTTTTACTGGGGGAGTGATGCCAGCCGGGGCGGATGCAGTTGTTCCGCAAGAGAACACGCGAGGTGACCAAAACCGAGTGCTAGTTTCCACGCCCACAGAACTGGGGGCTTTTGTGCGGCAGCGGGCATCTTTCTATTGCGCAGGAACCCCTTTGTTAATGCCAGGAATTGTTCTGAGTGCGCCAGAGATTGCCTTACTAGCGGCTGCCCAATGTACTCAAGTGAGCGTTTATCGCCGTGTGAAGGTGGCGATTCTCTCCACTGGCAATGAATTAGTCACGCCCGACAAAACGCTGCAACCAGGGCAGATTGTTGATTCTAATCAGTACGCCTTGGCTACCTTTGTCGCTGAAAACGGAGGATTGCCCTTACCAGTAGGTATCGTTCCCGACAAACCCGAGTCTCTCCAGGAAGCCATTGCCCAGGCTATCTCTTCAGCAGATGTGGTTCTCTCTACTGGTGGCGTTTCAGTGGGAGATTATGACTATGTTGATCAAATCCTTACCCAACTCGGCGGCGAAATCGCCATCCGCGCTGTTGCAGTGAAACCGGGTAAGCCCCTAACTGTGGCAACATTTCCCTCAGATGAGGCAAAAAAATCCTGTCTATACTTCGGTATCCCAGGCAATCCGGTTTCTGCCCTAGTAAGTTGTTGGCGCTTTGTCCAACCTGCCCTGAAAAAACTTTCGGGGCGTTCAGGAACTTGGAAGCCTAGATTTGTCAAAGCACGCACCCGCGATGAACTCCACGCTACTGGCAAGCGGGAAACTTATCTCTGGGGACAGCTACAGGCAGTCGATGGGAACTACGAATTTCAGCTCAATCCAGGGAGTCACAGTTCTGGTAACTTAGTTAATTTAGCACAAACTAATGCTTTAGCTGTGGTGCCAGTCGGACAAACAGTAATTTCTGCCGGAGAGGAGGTAGATGTGATGCAGATTAGTTGCCCATTGTGAGTGAGAACAAATTGAAAATAGTAGGCAAGCCAAAAGTTTTAAAGAGAACGGGGATTAAAGTATTAAAATGACCTCAACGCTTTACGAGTAGGACTATCACCAATGGCTGGAAAAAATATTCAAATCCTGCGGAATGGGCAATTCCATGAGCTAAATTTGCCCAACTTAATTGAGGAGTTAGAAGGATTGGTTAAAAGTGAGAAAAATGCACTGAAAAGCAATCTAAGTATTTTATTAATTCACCTTCTCAAATGCCGCTACCAACTAGAACTCCGCCCTCGTAGCCGGGATGGTACAATTGCAGAATACCGCGATCGCGTCGAGTATTCCCTCGAAGATAGTCCCAGTTTAAAGGGATATCTGGAGGAGGTTTTCGGCAAATGCTACCAAAAGGCACGAAAACGGGCTTCTATCGAAACTGGAATCAGTGTATAACAATTTCCTAAAGAAACTCCTTTCTCTGTTGCAGAAGTGCTTTCAGAAGATTTTTTTCGGTTAAAAGCTATCAAATCTGCTCGAAAAATGGTTTTTTTTACAGTAGTAAAAACGGTGGAACAATGTGGTATATAAAAAACCTACTTCATACTTTTCTCAAACAGTGGCAACTCACAGAGCAAATTCCCTCCCAACTGCTAGAAGAACTCGAAGATGTTCTAACCCTTGTAGAAGATTACCAGTTTGCTACTGGCTTTCAGCAAGTCTGCCGGATTGAAGGCGCGAAGATAAGCGACTACCTTCTCTAAAAATTTTATTTATTACTATAGCAGTGAGCAGGAAAGTATTTACAAGTTTTGAAAAGCTATTTCTGTGGCTTGGTAAAAATCAAATTTGTGTTTAGGTAGCTCTTTTCTGATTGCAGTCTTATTTTTTTTGCCACCAATGCTCGATGGAGTCTAAATCAGGGGGATACTTGAGGAGGTACAAGAGTTCACAGCTAGTGTTTTCAATGAATAATCGAATTCGTTGTAAGTTATGAAATGTGGTAAAAACTCTCAGCCAGCCAGATTTTAACCTCGTTCTCGTTTAGATTTAAGCGGGGATTATTGAAATTTATCCCCGCTAATTAGCTCTTTATCCTTGACGACCGTTATTTTTTACGTCATTCGTGGCTTCTTTTGATTGGGTTTCTTGGTCAACTTCTTTTTCTTCCTCTATTTCCTCAAAGCTCATTGAGCAGCAATCGCTGTCTTTTGACTGAAACAGGTTAAAAACTGCACCAAAAATTCCCTTCTTTTGTTTTTGTTGAGACATCGTTTTTCTCCTAAAATTAATGAAAGACTAACCATGTAGGAAGGTGCATCAATTGTGTTGAATTGACTGCTTAATGCCTTCCTAAGCAGTAAAAACCGAGAAGGTGATACCGCTGGTGATCGCCACGGTGAAAATACTGGCGACAAAAGCAACCACTAACCGCAGGCGAAACAGCCCAGTTAGTAGAGAAACTTCTGGAATGCTGGCTCCCGCACCACCGATAATCAGCGCAACAACCGCCCCAGTTCCCATGCCCTTCGCCAAGAGCGCTTGAGCAATGGGGATGATGGTTTCTGCCCGAATGTAAATTGGGACTCCAATGACGGCGGCAAGGGGGACAGCAAAAGGCTGGTCAGGACCAGCAACAGTTAGAATCCAGTCTTCTGGAACATAGCCGTAAATCAATGCACCCACTGCGGTTCCCAGCAATAAGTAGGGCACCATCGGCACGAAAAAGCTCCAGGCTTGATTCCAAGCACGACGCCAAACAGACCCCTTGGATGAATCAGTCAGGGATTTCCCACCCCGAACTCGCACCCGCTTCACATCTGATTTCAGACCCATCTTTGTCCACAGTACGCCAATGCCAATGGCAGCGAGAAACGTAATGACAGCGTAGATCAACGTCCCCAGCACTCCAATGGCAACCATCAGGAGGGCTAAGATAACCGGGTTGAGCAAAGGGGAGGCTACCAAAAACGACATGGTTGGACCGAACGGCGCACCGCTTGACAGCAGCCCTGCTACCAGAGGAATGGTTGAGCAGGAGCAAAACGGGGTAATTGCTCCTAGAGCAGTGCCAGTGATATAGCTAGTCGCGGCATGACGGCGCTCTAAAATCTTGCGGATTCTCTGTTCAGGAACCCACGCCTGTAGCATTCCAACCAGAAAACTGACACCTAAAAACAGGGCAATTAGCTCGCCAGAGAGAATGACAAACCAGCGAAGAGTCTCTACAAAAGTGTTCATCCTTGGGGATTCTCCATCTGTGATGAGCTTGGGAAGTGTCTGAGCTTAAGGTACCGCTGTGGAAGTTCGAGGGCTGCGGCACATCCTTCTGGGTTGATGCTGTAGTAAATCCACTTGCCCCGCTTTTCATACTTCACGAGCTGGGCCTGCACGAGCACTTTCATGTGGTGACTCACCGTCCCCTGCGATAGACCGGTCAGGCTTTGGAGATCGCAAGCACAGATCCCATCACCAGGTTCACAGCAGGATTGGCTCGAAGCCAGATAATCGAGAATCTGCAAGCGGTACTCGTCACCGAGTGCTTTGAAGATTTCTACAGGTGGTACTGCTGGCTTCATTGATTGATAGTAATCAATACTTTGAAGATCGTCAATGTATTGTTGCTGCATTTCAGAAGTTCGATCTCCTGATTGCTCGCTGCCTTCACTATCGAGATGAGTAGCATATTGGAGAATTTCAGGAACCAACTGCTGGGGAACTCTGATGGCTTGTGTTGGCTGATGATTCCACTTACTCGGCGTACCAGCCCCGAAACGGTAACCACCCCGCTTAGATGTCGGCATATTAGATTCTGTATTCAATTCATGTTGTCCTAGTTTAATTTTATGAAACTGTACACTAAGCTGATTGATGTACACTTTCAAAATGTCCGATTAGTTCAAGGAAGTTTTGATAATGCGTTGATTCAGCCTTACTAAACTCTTCTCGACAATCGCCGGAGGTGTTGCGACTTAGTCATTGGGAAAGCCCAGTCAGTTTGGAGGACTATCTAAATACGACTTCTATCCGCGATACTAGGCAGTTCACGACAATTTCGGTGCCGTTTCTCCAACTTTGGCGGAGGAAGTTCCCCTATCCTCTATCCTCGGTAGAGGACTTGGAGAGATGCGTTGCCAACGGCTACGTATATGAGGTGCGGGTGAAAGGAAAGTGGGCAGGTGTAATTGCAGTCTGGAGAGAAGGCGATTACGAAATGCGTGGCTATTGCATCGAAGAGTATATCCTCGCTAGTGGGTTCCGGAAGGATTCGGTGCAGCAATGTGGCGGCGCTTGAGGGATCGCCTAGAAAATAACAGCAACATTTTGTTGTTTCGCACAAATCCATCCCAAGAACTTAGCATCCCTCGCCACTACCCAACGAGTCGGGCTGATGGAAGTAGGCAGCTATGTGTTCATCAATCTCTAAAATTTCTCTTCATCCGCCAGCTTCCCCTGCTGAAAAACTCAACGCTTTGCCTCGCGCTTCCGTGTTTAATTTGCCGCGTTCGTAAACAATTTCCCCCCCGACAAGGGTAATGGCGGGCAATCCCGTAAGGTTCCAGCCTTCAAAAGGACTCCAGCCGCACTTAGTTTGTAGTTTTTCACTCACAATAGGGTGATAATTGTCAAGATCGACAAGCACTAAATCGGCATCGTAGCCATGTGCGATCGCTCCTTTATTGGGAATACCATAGGCTTGGGCGGGTGCGCTAGACATCCAGTGGGATGCTTGGGCAATGCTGCAATGCCCTGCCATTGCTTGAGTGAGCATCAGGGGAAGGGAAGTTTCTACTCCTGGCATTCCCGAAGGAGTATGGGGATAACCTTTCGCTTTTTCTTCTAAGGTGTGGGGAGCATGATCTGTGGCGATGAAGTCGATAACGCCATCGAGTAAAGCTTGCCAGAGGGCGGCATTGTCATGAGGTGATCGCAAAGGGGGATTCATCTGTGCCAACGTGCCTATTTTTTCGTAAGCATCCGTATTCAACAGTAAGTGCTGAGGCGTGACTTCCGCCGTTACCCAACTGGGTTTATCCTGCCGCAGTAACTCAGCTTCCTCGGCAGTAGAGAGGTGAAGGATATGCAAGCGTCGCTGATATTTCTTGGAAAGTTTCAGCGCCAGCTTAGTGGCATTGAGAGCAGCCTGATTATCCTTAATCTGGGAGTGATAAGCGGGATCACTCGCGTCAGTAAACTGTTTTTGCCGCTGGTTAATGCGGGACTGATCTTCAGCGTGAACAGCAATCAGGCGTTCCCCATTGGCGAAAATTGGCTCTAGTTCTTCCTCTTCGCTCACCAGCAGTGCGCCGTGAGATGACCCCATAAAAATCTTGATGCCACAAGTGGGTTCTGCCTCAACTAAATCAGGAAGATTTTCTGCCGTTGCCCCGATAAAAAAGCCATAATTAACTAAGGACTTCTTTGCTGCCCGCTGGAGTTTGTCATCTAGAGCCGCTTGCGTTGTTGTGGGTGGACGGGTGTTGGGCATTTCTAAAAATGACGTTACTCCCCCCTTAGCACAAGCACGGCTTCCAGTGAATAAGTCTTCTTTGTGTTCTAGTCCAGGTTCGCGCAGATGGACTTGCGGGTCAATCACACCTGGCAACAAAGTTAGGTTCCTTGCGTCTATTTCCCTACTTGCCTCGGTTGCGGAAATCTTGGTTGCTACCTCGGCAATTTTCCCATTCTGGATGTGTAAGTCGCCTACGAAAAACTCACCGCTGGGCAAAAGCATTCGGGGTTGGCGAATCAATAATTCAGAGGACATAAGGCATAAAAGTTCTATGATCTTCTATTAGGAGGCGAAAGTTATTAAATTGCAGTCCAGTGTAATGACGAATGCCCCAGAAAAACGCTGAAAATCCCTGGATAGAAACACTGAAGACCATCGGACTAAGCGTCGCTTTAGCCTTTGGCATTCGCACCTTCGTTGCGGAGGCACGTTACATCCCCTCTAAGTCAATGTTACCCACCTTGGAGGTAAATGATCGCCTCATTGTCGAAAAGCTTAGTTATCGCTTTAGCCCACCTGAACGAGGCGATGTGATTGTTTTTAAGCCGACTAAGGCACTGAAGCGACGAGGCTTCGACGATGCTTTTATCAAGCGGGTAATTGGTATTCCAGGAGATAAGGTAGCAGTCAGAGGGGGAAGAGTGTATGTTAACAGTGAACCCCTGCGGGAAAAGTACCTGGAAGCGAAACCGGACTACAGATTTGGACCAGTGACTGTGCCTGAAGACCGTTATCTCGTGTTAGGCGATAACCGTAACAATAGCTATGATTCTCACTACTGGGGCTTTGTCCCCCGTGATAAGATTATTGGTCAGGCAGTTGTGCGCTTCTGGCCCCTGGATCAGGCGGGTTTACTGGAAGAACCGATTTATCCCTCCAAGCAACATAGCCAATGAGTCGGGCTGATTGAGCAATTACGCCCCTTCTAGCCAGTCATATATCTGGTCTAACTGCTTCAGTGTTACTAAACCATATTGCCAGAGAATCATGGGCAAAGGACCTGGATCTTGCTGGGAATGCCGCTCTGCGATCGCAATAGAGGCGGTGGAAATCGCTAACTCTTCTTTCAAAAAGCGAAGAAATTGAGAATAGGTAACAGGTGGCACGATTAGCTTTCACCTCCTTAAAGCTAAACTCTCAATTTAGTTGATACTTGCCAGTCTGTAAATGCTTGTAGCCGTTGCGTTTACATCTTTCCTTAATAACTTGCTACATTCTGTGATCCTGTGCATAGGAAAGTATAACCAGGAGAAATCCACCTCACACCAACCAGTGACGGCTAATTGCGTATCCCTTACTCGGGGAACACAGGCATTTAAATTTACTTAAATAAAAAGGTTACGTTATATTTCGATACTTAGACTCTATCTTGGGGATGATTATTGCAATCGTGTCATCGAATAAGGCAGAAGGCAGAGGGCACAAGGAAGCATCTCCTAAGTACAGGAAAAAACTGTAGTGCCTCCAACAACTGCTCGAATTTACAGTCCAGATTGAGCATGATAGAGCGGAGATGATCTCATCCGCAACGAAAAAGGCTTGGGGCTCTGCGACCATGAGATTTGATGGGCAATGGCTGGGGTTGGTACAACCACTCACCGCTCCGCCAAGCCCAAGCTAGAGCCGCGGCTCCCGAGTGCTAGGAGTAAACTCAAGC
>PXPT01000162.1:0-20207 GCA_003021505.1 Cyanobacteria bacterium QS_4_48_99
GCAATTCGAAAAGAGCTACCTAAATACCACTTTCATGTTCATCGAGCCGCCGATGCGGTTTTTTAGAAGTTGTAAATACTTCGCTGCTCACTGCTGTAATGTCTGGAAACTGCCAGCTTGTGCTGCACTCAAGTGACCCAAAATGAGCCAAAAAACAACTGTCTCGGTCGCGATGTCCGTTTATAATTCTGAGCGTTACGTTGCCCAGGCAATAGAAAGTGTTCTAGCGCAGACGTTTAGAGACTTCGAGTTTCTCATCATTGATGATGGCTCCACAGATGCTTCATTAAAGATTCTGGAAGCATATGCTGCTCAGGATAAGCGTATTCGTCTAACCAGCCGCAAGAATAGAGGCATATCCCAGACAAGAAATGAGATGCTCAACCAAGCTCAGGGTGAGTACGTAGCCGTCATGGATGCTGATGATGTGGCACTACCGGAGCGTTTTGCTCTACAGGTCGAATTTCTAGAGCGTAACCCAGACGTTGTTTGCGTCGGTGGTGCCCACGAGTTAATTGATGAAAAAGGACGCTTACTAACTTGCCTTAAACTGCCAGAGAGTGATGCTGAGATTCAGCAAAAGGCGTTGGCTGGACACTGTAGCATTAGTCACCCATGTGCAATGATCCGCCGAGCATCGTTGAGCAAAGTTGGCGGTTATGACGAAACAATGCCGATGGCTATAGACCTGGATTTATGGCTTAGGCTAGGAGAAGTCGGTAAGTTGGCAAACCTGAAGGACGCGGTTTTGAAGTATCGGCTGCACACGAATTCAATCAGCGAGCAGAATCGCGTCCAACAGCGTAGTGTTTCACAAAATGCCTGTGAGCGGGCTTTGCGGCGACGGGGAATGGAAGGACATTTTGAGGCAACAGCACCGTGGCGCCCTGGAACAGACAGTTCCTCTCAGCACCAATTCATGCTCAAATACGGCTGGTGGGCGTTCAACAGCAGCCAACGTCAGACAGCACTGATCTACGGGACAAAAGCTATTGCCGCTCTGCCTTTCGCGGTCAATGGCTGGAAACTGCTCGCTTGTGCTGCATTTAAACCCTTACCGAAGAGTAACTCGAAGAAGTCTTAGGCGGGTCTCGCAGCGAGATTTCAGTACGAAAGCGTACTATTAACGAAAATTTCTATAGTGGCAAGTGGCCAACCAAGAGGATATGATAGCTCTGCTACTGGAGGTGATCGGGTGAACCGACTAGAAAAACAGCTAATCAAAACAAAATGCTGAGTGCGATAATCTGGCTAGCGAAATGAGGAAAGAGATGTAATGTCCCTGGTAAGCGTTATTGTGCCGATGTATAACGCCGAGAATTTTATCTCGGCTACTCTAGGTTCAATTTTGCAAGAACGCGACATTCCATTGGAAGTAGTCGTCGTCAACGATGGGTGCACTGATGCTTCTGTTGCGAAAGTGAAGGCGTTTGAGGATGAACGGGTACGGGTTATTGATGGTCCTTGTCAGGGGTTTGCCGCAGCCACGAATGCGGGACTGGCTGAAGCCCGTGGCGAAATTGTTATGCGTGGTGATGCCGATGACCTCTACCCACCAAAGCGGATTGCACAGCAGGTGAAATGGCTCACTACACACCCAGAGTTGGGCGCGGTATCCGGCAGCTTTGCCACGATTGATGCTAAAGGGAACCTAGTTGCGAAATTAAGCTGTGGGCAATATGCTGAAGAAATTACAGAAGAATTGCGTAACGGGATTACCCGAAACCACTTTTGCACCTTTGCCGTGCGTACCGAGGTATGGAAAGCTACAGGCGGAAATCGCCCATGGTTGGATAGTGCATCCGATGTTGATTTGCAGCTACGGGTAGGGGAATTGTGTCGAGTCTGGTACGTTCCCGACATCCTGTACTACTATCGACTACATGATGCCTCAGTTACTCACAGGCAAGGCAACGTGGAGCGGGAGTTCTTTGAGTCCATAGCTCGCGAGTTTCAACAGCAGCGACTCACCCAAGGCAGTGACGAGTTGCAGCGTGGCTGCCCGCCTACTCCGCCACAGAGCGATGGTCAGTCAGTAAAGAAAGCTGGGGAACACGTGCAGGGAATGTTGATCGGTAGTGCTTGGCGAGAGCATCAAGCGGGTCACAAGCGGCAGGCTCTTGCTATGGGAATGCGCTCAGTTATTGCTCAGCCAATCAACCTAACCGCGTGGCGTAGCCTATTAGCTCTGGCTGTTAAACCTGCTGGCAGGAGGAGAATTCAATGACTAATATGGATTGATACCAAAGTTACATTAGCTCAAGTGTAATGCGCTTACCAGATTTTCTAATTATCGGTGCTTCTAAGAGTGGAACGACAACTCTGTACGAGTATTTGTGTCGCCATCCGCAGATTTATATGAGCACTCCCAAAGAACCTGAATTCTTTGCCTCCGTCAACGACAAAAATTATGCCAAGGGAATAAACTGGTATGCATCACTTTTTAGTCAGGCTGACCCCCATCAAGTCTGCGGTGAGGCATCAGGGAGATACACAAATTGGCCCCAGTTTCCCCAAGCCGCTGAGCGAGTGGCTCAACTGCTTCCCCATGCAAAGCTGATTTATATCATGCGGCATCCAGTAGACAGAGCCTATTCTCTCTATGCACAAATTGTTAAATATTCTCAGCTCAGGCAACCTCAATCTAAGGTGAAGAAAACCTTTGAACAGAGCATCGAACCCGGTAGCTATTCACTCCCTGGTAGCTATTTGCTCGATAGCGGTGATTACATGAAGCAGATTGAACAATATCTTCGCTTCTTTCCTAGAGAATCATTCCTTTTTCTGTTAATGGAGGATTTAGCCCAGAGACCAGCAGAGACATTGTCCAAAGTTTGTAATTTTATTGGTGTTGACGATGAGATTAATCTAATCCAGGATGACTCAATCGCAGCCAACCAAGCTAGTCACCATGCTGAGTGGTTTGTTCGTTCGCGAATAACGGCTCCTCTGAAGGCGATTCCAGGAGTTGCTAGTGCTGCTAACTGGCTTCCACAAGGAGCACGCGATCGCGCCTATCAAATCTTGAAGCGATTACCTTATAAGCAGCAGATAGAAAAACAATATCTGCCCCCACCCATGCTTCCAGAAACGCGCCAGATGTTATTAGAAAGGTTCCACGAGCCCAACCAGAGACTAGCGGAGTTCTTGAACCGCGACTTGTCTCATTGGTCTCAGTAAGCGCTAAAAGACCGCTGTGTTATGAAAATCACATTTGTTATGGCTAGTGGCTTCAGTCTGGTAGGTGGCGATCGCGTGATCGCAGTCTATGCAGAGCGCCTGAAGAAGCGGGGTCATGACGTTTTCGTTGTTTCTCGCCCCAGACGCCCACCGAGTCTACGTCAGCAGGTGCGTTCTTTGCTACGGGGTTCTGGATGGATTTCTGTAGCTCAAAGGCAACCATCCCATTTTGACAATATCGATGTTCCATGCCAGGTAATTGATCGCTACCGCCCCATTACAGAGCAGGATTTGCCCGATGCCGATGTGGTTGTGGCCACCTGGTGGGAAACTGCTGAATGGGTCGCGAAACTATCGCCTAGCAAGGGTGCTAAAGCTTATCTGATTCAACATCACGAGACGCACGATTACTTACCGACAGAAAGGGTAGAAGGAACGTATTTACTGCCGATGCACAAAATTACGGTTGCAAAGTGGTTGGCTGATCTGGTGTGCACTCAGTATGGTGATCGCCATGTCTCCCTTGTCCCCAACAGTGTGGACATCGAGCAGTTTGACGCACCACCCAGGGGCAAACAACCCATTCCTACTGTGGGCGTGGTGTATTCCCCTGCCTACTGGAAGGGATGTGACATCAGCCTTAAAGCTTTCTCGCTGGCTGCACAAAAGATTCCTCATCTACGTCTGATTGCATTTGGCAACCAAGCTCCCTCTCAGAATTTGCCCCTGCCACCCAGCACCGAGTACACCCATCAACCTCCGCAGAATACCTTAAAAGATCTTTACGCTCAGTGCGATGCCTGGCTTTTTAGTAGCCGCTCAGAAGGCTTTGGACTCCCCATTCTGGAGGCAATGGCTTGCCGAACCCCAGTTATTGGGACTCCTGCGGGTGCTGCTCCAGAACTGTTATCTGACGGTGCTGGAGTACTGGTGAAACCTGAAGATCCCGAAGACATGGCAAGGGCGATTGAGCAGGTTTGTAAGCTCTCTGAGCGTGAATGGCAAGCGATGTCTGAGGCTGCCTATGCTAAGGCTAGGAGTTACACTTGGGACGATGCTACCGAGCGCTTTGAAGTCGCACTCCACACAGCAATTGAGCGTTGGCAACGCGGCGACCTTTCAAGTTCAGATAGGTCAAGGATTGTTAGTATATAATCCGTACAGTTTGACTTTAGTAATCACTCCCGTCAAATACTATGATCTCCAACGAAAAGTTTGCTATTGACCCAGAATACTTACAAAGTTTGGCGATTAGGTATCGCGAAGCATACTCTAAAGCTCAGCCATTCCCCCATGTAGTCATCGATAATTTTTTACCAGAAAATCTACTAGACAGTATTCTCAATGAGTTTCCCGATCCGAGTTCTGTTGACTGGCAAAAGTTTGACAATACTTCTGAAAAAAAGTTGGCATCTACCTCGGAACTGCAAATGGGAGAGGCAACCCGCAATCTTCTATATAAATTAAATTCTTCGACTTTCATCAGTTTTTTGGAGATGTTAACAGGAATTGATGGACTTGTCCCCGATCCTCATTTTGTAGGCGGTGGTCTTCATCAGATTGAAAGTGGCGGATATTTAAAAATGCATGTAGATTTTAATAAACATCAAAAACTACGTCTAGACCGCCGATTAAATCTTTTACTGTATCTCAACAAAAATTGGTCGGAAGACTATGGAGGTCACTTAGAATTTTGGGATAAAGACATAACTCGGTGCGAAAAAAAAATACTCCCCGTTTTTAATCGATGCGTGGTTTTCAACACTACAGACTTTTCCTATCACGGGCATCCTGAACCTTTGACTTGCCCAGAAGGGCAGACAAGGAAATCATTGGCACTTTATTACTATAGTAATGGACGACCAGCCGAGGAAGTATTCAATACTCATTCGACTCTGTTTCAGGGTAGACCGGGAGAGCAATTACAACAAGAAAATTATTCGGAAATCGACTTCAAAACTATCTTAAAGAAGCTAGTCCCCCCCATTTTTGTTGATGCCAAGAATTACTTCAGGAAATCCTAGGTTTCTACAAAGACATTAAATGCTACTAACCTACGGAGGGAATTTTTACTTAGCTAGTATTGCCATAAATGCGATTATCGTCTAGCTAAAAACTCACTTATATAGAGCAAGTTCATGGAATTTTTAGCAACCCTTGCCATATTTGCCTGGGTTCCCATTGTCATTCTCCTGTGCGAAAAGCTTCCAGCCCAGCGAGCCGTAATCTTAAGCTTTACTGTGGCATGGCTTTTCCTGCCGCAAACTGGTTATCAATTTCCTGGGATACCAGATCTAAACAAGACTTCAGCCGCTTCCTACGGCGTTTTAATAGCTGTCTTCCTCTACTACGCGAGGCGCTTCCGTTTTAGAGAAAATCTCTTATCGTTTCAAATCGGCTGGCTTGACCTGCCAATGCTAATTTGGTGTGTATCTCCTTTTGTTACATCTATTGTTAATGGTCTGGGCTGGTACAACGGACTTTCGGCTGTACTGACAAAAACACTCACTTGGGGAATTCCTTATTTTATAGGTCGGATTTTTCTCGGCAACTTCACGGGGCTGCGCCAGTTAGCAATGGGGATATTTGTCGGAGGGCTGATTTATGTTCCTCTATGCCTATTTGAAGTCCGCATGAGTCCGCAGCTCCATAGGATGGTTTACGGCTTCCATCAAGGTAGTTTTGCTACCACTATTCGTTATGGAGGATTCAGACCAACTGTCTTCATGCAAACTGGTCTTGAGGTCGGGATGTGGATGATGGCAGCAACTCTGATTGGTTTTTGGCTGTGGAGAACTGGGGTAATTAAGCGACTATGGGGCATTCCTGTAAGTTGGCTTGTAGCTGCCTTGCTGATTACATTTGTTTTAGTCAAATCTACTGGTGCATATATTTACCTGGCTACGGGAATTGGGATCTTTTTCGCTGTTAAGTTTTTTCGCACCGCTGTACCTGTATTTCTTCTGAGTGGGTTGATCTGTTCCTACCTCTTTTTCAGCGCCTATACTGGAGCCTTGTCTTCCAATCAGGTAATCTCTCCATTAGCCAATATCTTTAATGAAAGAAGGATCGAATCCTTAGAGTATAGATTCAAAAATGAAAATTTGCTTGTAGATAAAGTACACGAAAGGATAATTTTTGGATGGGGAGGATGGGGACGCTCCCAGTTCGTAATTAATGAGGGGGAGCGGCAGAAGGTAGTCCGAGATAGTTTGTGGATTGTTGCGTTTAGCACCTATGGTACAGTTGGGCTGGTCAGCGTGACTGCATCGCTGTTGCTTCCGGCTGTACGCTTTTTCGGCTCACGTTATCGCCCAGCCAGCGCACGGTCAAGGCGAGAACTGGCACCGGCGACTGTGCTAGCAGTGATTTTAGTGTTGTACATGGTGGACTGTCTGATCAACGCTATGATTAACCCAGTCTTCATCCTTGCCAGTGGGGGACTATCAGGGCTAGTTTTGAACAGAAAAAAAGTGGCTCAACTTAGAGGTGATCGCTCCTCGCTAACCACGCTTTCTCCTGCTGGAGAAGGACAATATCAGAGTAATAATTAATATTGAAGACAAATTTGTGAAAGGTCGCAGATTACTCCGCCGTAAAACGACGGAGCCTGCTGCGACCGTTGGTTGGTCAAGCTAAGAATTGGCTGAATTATTTCTACTGAGAGCAGGTATTCCTCCATCTGCTTAAATATGATAGTAATTTGTCATGAAAAAAGACGAAGCAACAGAGCCAGACTATATCTTAATTGTTGGACAGGGTCGCTCTGGAACAAACTGGTTGCTCGATCTGCTCGACCTAAGTCCCAAGACTCACTGTCGCAACGAACCCGATGAACTGGTGACCTCGCCCCTGGCTCAACTGCCCTCTCCCACCGTTCGACAGTCTCAGGATGATTCCTTTAGGCAGCAATGGGATCAGGCGATCGCTTCAGCTTCGTTAAGGATGGGCGAGCGCGATCGCATCGGCACTCGTCCTAAGTTCCACTTGTACGAACCTATGCGTCGGTTGGGTGGTGCTACTGTCCTTAGCAAGCGCCGACTGCGTCAACTGCTTTCCCTTGTCATGCCGAGCCTCAGACAACCCGATTGGCCAGTGCCGTGGTGGTTTGCAAATCCATATATGCTCAGGCAAGCCTCTGTGGTTCTGAAGCTCAACCAAGTCCCGGCTTGGGCTGAGTGGGTACTGCTGAACAGACCAAGTGCTCTGGTTATCCATATTGTCCGCCACCCTGGGGGATTCCTAAACTCCTGGCAGAATCGGTATTTGGCAAGCCAGGATTCGGCTACAGTAAAGAGTGCCAACGAAGAACGTTTGAGGCAGGTTGCCGAGAGCGACGCAAGGTGGGCTAGACTCTTCCCAGAGGTTGGAGCTATGTCTATAGAGGAGTCGGAGTTGTGGTACTGGCGCTATGCCACCGAAATAATTCACTCCGCAGGTCAAGGGCGACCGAATTACGTGCCAGTTCTCTATGAGAACTTGGTTACTGACCCGCTGAAGATCACTAAGCACCTTTACGAGAAATGTAACCTGCCGTGGACAGCAGCAATCGAGAGGGAAGTATCTAAGAGCGCATCCCACTCAAATTCGGTTGCCACGGCGTGGTATGAAAAGTTACTGCCGGAGCAAATAGAGATAGTCAAGCGTGTTCTGGCTGGCAGTCTCATGAGTCAATGCTGGGACGAGGCTTCTTGGTGAGGAAGCGATCGCCCATAGGATTTGTAGACATTAAAGTGGATACTACTGTGAAACAAAAAGGGATATTAATTGTTATACCTGTTCCTTTTCGCTCTAAAGGGAACGAACTGTTTTTTGAGTCGCAGGCTTGCAACGGTCTAGAGCGGTGGGCAGATAACTTTGACTCGGTAATTGTCGCTGCACCCACCATTCCCGAAGAACTAGCCCAACAGAACCAAACGATAAGCTGGCGTAACACAGCTACCCTAGCAAAGCCCGAGAGATTTGAACTGGTACCACTGCCCTGGGCTTATTCACTCTCGAAGTTTCTTTCTTGCTATCGTTCGGTACGGGCATCTCTAGCGGCATTAATTTCTCGCTGCCGTTACCTTCAGTTTGCCATCGGCGGGTTGTTTGGCGACTGGGCAGCAGTTGCGGCACTGGAAGCTCGTAAACAGGGCAGGGAGTATGCCGTTCATACGGATGTAGTTAGATACAAAGCCACGCTGGAATTAGCCAGAGGTAGAAAACTAAAAACCCAAGTGAAGGCGAGAGTTCTTTCTAGTCTAATGGAACATTATCACAAGTGGATTATTAAAAACTGCGCTCTCGGTCTGTTTCATGGTAACGATTGCTACTCGGCTTACAGTCCCTTCTGTGATAACAGTTATCTAATCCACGATATTCACCTGAAAGCTTCAAATGGCATTAGCAATCTAGAGCTTTCTGAAAAAAATCGAGCATACCGCTAGCGATCAGACAATTCGCATCTGTTACGCAGGACGTATAGATTCCATGAAAGCCCCGCTAGACTGGGTTCAAGCTATAGGTAGGGCTAGAGATCTAGGTGTTAACCTGCATGCAACTTGGATGGGTGACGGTCCTTTATTAGATGAAATGAAAGCAATAATTACCAGCCTGAAACTGAATTCTTGTATCGAGCTGACCGGATTTGAGCGAAATCGAGATGAGTTGCTCACCAGAATACGAGAATCTCACCTCATGCTCTTTACCCACGTTACTCAATGCTCTTTACCCACGTTACTCAGGAATCGCCGCGCTGCCTGATTGAGTTGCTGGTGTGTGGAACACCGATTATTGGCTATGGGAGTAGGTATTGCGAGGATCTCATTAAAGACTTTGGTGGTGGCAGGTTCGTGCCTGTGAAAGATTGGAAACAACTTGGCGATCTTGTAGTGACTTTATCGAAAGATAGACAGCACCTATCTCAGCTTATCAAACAAGCTGGCGATAAAGGCACTAGATTCAACAACGAGGCAGTTTTTCGTGAGCGGAGTGAGTCGATTAAAAAACACCTACCTTGAGCCAGATTTAGTGGAGTTAGGATCTTCCAACTAGATATCCACTTTACTCGAATTATTTTATGAAGCTCCTAATCACGTCTAATTAGGAGAGTTGATCGCTAGCTCAAGAAAACTAGCAAGGAATCGTCCTGATGTTTAAGGATATTCAGTCAAACCGCGCATCTCCTTTGCTTATAGTTATCCTTAACTACCGCACACCTGGCATGACGATTGAGTGCTTGCGTTCCCTAGCAAGTGAAGTTCCATCCTTACTAGGCACTCGTGTTGTGGTTTCCGATAACGCCTCTGGTGATGGCTCAGTGGATCACATCCAAGCCGCAATTGAAAGCGAAGGTTGGGGTGAATGGGCATCACTCCTGCCTTTAGAGCAAAATGGCGGGTACGCTTTCGGTAACAACGCTGCGATCCGTCTAGCGCTACACTCAAATAATCCACCCCCCTACTTTCTGTTGCTTAACCCCGACACAATCGTTCGCCCCGGTGCCTTAAAAGCGCTAGTAGAGTTTATGAACGAACATCCCAGTGCAGGAATTGCGGGGAGTCGCCTGGAAGACCCAGATGGAACGCCCCAGCGCTCGGCTTTTCGCTTTCATACGCTACTGGGCGAGCTAGATCGCGGTTTGCGTCTGGGTGTAGTCTCGAAGTTATTGACTAAGTGGTTAGTTGCACCGCCGGTTCCCGAAGATACCTGTCCTACCGATTGGGTTGCTGGGGCAAGCATGATCGTTCGCCGCGAAGTGTTTGAGCAAGTGGGTTTGATGGATGAGGCTTACTTCATGTATTACGAAGAGGTAGACTTTTGCCTGCGCGCTAACCAGTCCGGCTGGAGCTGCTGGTACGTTCCTCAAAGTCGGGTAATCCACCTAGTGGGGCAAAGCTCTGGAGTTACAGACACCAAATGCCCACCCCAGCGCCGCCCTCAGTATTGGTTTGATTCCAGGCGACGGTACTTTCTCAAAAACTATGGTTGGCTGTATGCCGCCCTCGCGGATGTGATTTGGGTTGGTAGTTTTGCCTTGTGGCGGTTGCGCCGTAGGATTCAAAGAAAGCCCGATTCCGATCCCCCCCATCTGCTGGTGGACTTTCTCCGCAATAGTACATTTTTAAAAAGTGAATCGCGCTCTTCCAAGAGTCCATCCTAGAGCTATGATAGGCGCAAATTAGATGAGTAAGGCAAAAGGCAAGAGGCAAAGGGCAAAAGTAATGAATGAAGGCAAGAGGCAAAAGGGGTAACGTTTACTTTTGCCTTCAAAATGTTTGAATTGGAGCGAAGCGACGTGACGAACCCCGACGAAGTAGCAACAGCAGAAAAACCAGACCTTCCCAGTCTAGGACTCGGGCAACAAATCACCGAAGACTGGGTTGCCCACGGACGCGATTGGACAAAACCGGGATTCCGGGCTGTCGCTATTCAACGCTTTGGCGTTTGGAGAATGAAGCTAGAGCCGAAGCTTCTGCGGGCTCCTTTCAGTCTTCTCTATCGAATGCTATATCGCAAAATCCGCAACACGTATGGGATTGATTTGCCTTACACTGTTCAGCTTGGTCGCCGGGTAATTATTGAACATCAGAACGCAATTATCATTCATGGATATAGTGCGATTGGCGATGACAGTGTTATTCGCCAGGGTGTAACCTTGGGAAATCGCTATCTGGATCGCCCTTTCGAGGCACCGAAACTTGGGAAGCGGGTTAACGTCGGTGCAGGGGCAAAAATCCTGGGAAATTTGACCCTCGGCGATGGGGCGAATGTGGGTGCGAATGCAGTGGTACTTCGTGATGTGCCTGCTGGAGCGACAGCAGTAGGACTACCTGCCAAAATCATCAACGCTTCTTCTCTAGACAATGCAGAGAACCGATAATATTCTGATAGGAATCTTACTGGAGACTAGTGGAGGCTAAATAAGGATGAATCAGCGTGGTGTAACAGTGTGGTTTACGGGACTGAGCGGTTCCGGGAAGACAACAATTACTCAGGCAGTTGCCGAGAAGTTGCGTGCGCGCCAACATCAATTTGAAATCCTCGACGGGGATATTGTGCGCCAGAATCTCACCAAAGGGTTGGGATTTTCGAAAGAAGACCGCGATGAGAATATTCGCCGTGTGGGCTTCGTTGCTCACCTGCTGACTCGCAATGGCGTGATTGTTCTCGTCTCAGCTATTTCGCCCTATCGGGAAATTCGCGAAGAAGTCAGGCAGCGGATTGGCAACTTTGTAGAAGTTTACGTCAATGCGCCTCTTGATGTTTGCGAGCAGCGAGATGTCAAAGGGCTGTACCAAAAGGCACGAGCTGGGGAAATTGCCAAATTTACTGGAATCGATGACCCCTATGAAGCACCGCTAAACCCAGAAATAGAATGCCTGACTGGTCAAGAAACACTAGAAGAGAGCGTGGCGAAAGTATTGAGCAAGTTGGAATCCCTTGATTACCTACCAACTACAGCAATGCTCAAAGACAGTTAGCTAACCAGCCTTCGGCTCGGCGGGCAGAGGGCAAAGGGAGGGACTAAAGTTCTTATTTCTTTTAAATTCCGGATTTCGATTCATCCGTGCCTTTTGGAACTAGCGGAGAGCCTCGTAGCACATGTTTGATCTATTGGGATTAGGATGGCAAGCTTGGGTCACGCTTGCCGTCATTTT
Organism: Cyanobacteria bacterium QS_4_48_99; assembly: GCA_003021505.1. GTDB lineage: Bacteria > Cyanobacteriota > Cyanobacteriia > Cyanobacteriales > Rubidibacteraceae > QS-4-48-99. Next base: position 11,823 of record PXPT01000162.1, read on the forward strand.
CGCCATGCTGATTGCCCTCGTAAAGAACGTAGCTCAACCGGATCTAATCCTGTTGGGAGCGCTGGGCACACTGCTATTCTTTGGTATCGTCACCCCTGAGGAAGCCTTCGCTGGTCTCTCGAACAGCGCTCTACTAGCGGTCGGGGCACTCTTCGTTGTCGCGGCAGGCGTTCAAAATACGGGGGCACTCAGCTTTGCTGACCGGCTACTTTTCAAGCCCTCGGGCAGCATGACGGTAATGCTCTCCCGACTGATGCTTATGACTGCCTCGTTGTCAGCCTTTCTCAACAACACCCCAATTGTGGCGATGCTAATTCCGCGCGTGAAGGTGTGGAGTGAGAAAACAGGAGTGCCCGCTTCCAAGCTCATGATGCCCCTCTCTTTCGGGGCAATTGTGGGCGGTATGACAACGCTAATCGGCACATCGACAAACCTCCTTGTATCAGGGCTGATGGAAGCTTCCGGCTATGAGGGACTGGGGCTTTTTGAGCTGACCCCAGTAGGAATTCCAGCAGCCCTCTCTGCCATCCTCTACTTCGCCCTGGCAGGTCATCGGCTATTGCCGGGGCGCAGCAAAGAGCGCTCTTCGGTGGGTAGCGAACTGGAAAACTGTCTCTTTGAAGTCCGCGTTGCCTCTTCCTCGCTGCTGGCTGGACAGACGGTAGAACAGGCAGGGCTGAGGTCACTCGGAGAGGTCTACTTGGCGTACTTGCACCGAGGGGAATCCCTAATCTCAGTTACCCCAGAGACAGTGCTTGCCGAAGGTGACGTGCTCGACTTTGTGGGCAATCCCTCCATGATCGATATGCTCCTAGAACGTCCAGGGCTAGAGCGTGCAGTTACCGGAATCGAGGCGAAAGTCCCGATGACGCTTCCGCTCTACGAAGCGATTGTTGCTCCCTCCTCGGATCTGGTGAGCAAGACGCTGCGTGAAGTGGGCTTCCGCGATCGCTACCAAGGAGTCGTACTGGGCATTCATCGTCGGGATGAGCAAATTCAGCCCCCCCTAGGTCGCGTGCCGATTAAGGCTGGCGATCTACTTTTTATAGAGGCTAACCCAGGATTTGACCAGCGCTGGAATTCCTGGCGTGATGAATTCTATCTCGTAGCACCGCGCCGAGCTGAGCAAGTGAAGCCGCAAACCCAAAAAGCACCTCTTGCTCTTCTAATTCTCCTTTGCGTGGTTGCCTTTGCCGCCACCGGAGTAGCTTCGCTTGTAACAACAGCTTTCTTAGGTGCCCTGGCGATGATCGCAACGCGCTGCATACCAGGACGCAAAGCCCGCAGAGCGGTTGATGTGCAAGTTTTAGTTGTGATCGCGGCAGCGCTGGGGCTAGGGCGTGCGATTGAGAACTCCGGGTTAGCGGATGCGGTAGCCAATGCAATCACAGGCGGCGCTCCCATATTTGGGACAGTCGGCGTAGTAATCGCCATTTATATAGCAACAAACCTATTTACAGAATTGATCACCAACAATGGCGCTGCTGCCCTCATGCTTCCTATCAGTTTGGCTGCTGCTAACGAGCTAAGCGTCTCGCCTAAAGCGTTTGCGATTGTCGTAGCCATAGCTGCCTCAACCAGCTTCATGACTCCGATTGGATACCAAACTAACTTGATGGTAATGTCTCCTGGGGGGTACCGCTTCACAGATTACCTACGCAGCGGAGTCCTTGTTAGCTTGGTCGTTATGACAGTGAGCGTCACAATGATTTGTCTACTCTGGCTTTAACCAGAAGGCACTCATTAGAGAATAAGACAAAAGACAAGAGGCAAAGGGCACTCATTAGAAGAGATGGTCAACGACACTTTTGCCTTTAGCCATTCGCCTTTAGCCTTCCGAGATACCTTTCGCCTTATGAGAAGCCTTAATCTTTTGCCTTCTTTGAATTTGTAGTAGGCTGAACATTGGCGATGTTAACGCTTTCGTAGCTGGCAAGGTTTACACCTCGATAGTAGTGCCCCAAAATTTGCCGATAGTTAGTTCCCTGCTGGGCTAAGTAGCGCGCTCCCCATTGGCTGAGTCCGATGCCGTGACCAAAGCCTTTTCCAGCGATTTGGAAGCTGTTGCCTACTGCAGATACTGTGAAGAGGGTACTGCGCAGATCGAGAACTTTACGCAGCTTTCCACCACTTACCCTGGTTGTACCGTGATCGCCGATGACTTTCATCATCTTTATCCGTCCTTGGGATGTTGTTTGCTCGGGGAGGATCGAAGTCACCTTTTCCACTTCACCAATCAAACGACCGAGTTCGCGCCCAGAAAACGTTTTTGTCCACTGGTAAACCGGCGCTCTTTGGTCATAATCGACTACACCGCGCAGGTAGGGCAAGCTTTTACTCCAAATCTCTCCCACATTTTCGGTATGACCGCCAGAAGAGGAATGGAAGGCTGCGAGGATAGGGTGACCATTATAAGTCATCACTTGTTCTGCGGTGGCATTGACTGCCCGATGAGTGCTTCGGGATTCGCTTTGAAGACCTTGGTAAACTTGCGTAGCCGTGGTTGTGTCCAGGTCAAAGAGAGGATTGCTTGATTTGGAGCGCTTGTAGAGAGCATAGGAACGGGCGGCAACAGCTTGGGCTTTTAGAGCTTCCAAATGCCAGTTACGGTTCATTTCTCCCCCAACAACGCTGTAGAGATAGTCTTTTAGATCAACGTAGTTGACAGCACTCAATCCCCCATGATTGCGAATTATATGGGTGCTGCCTCGATACCAGCGATCGCCAATCCAGACATAACCTTCCCCAGAAGGCTCAATCCAAAGTTGACCAGAACGCCACGAACCAAGCGCCACGTCGCTACCTTTCGATTTAGCATAGAAGGCATCCATGCTAGAAATTTCTCCCAGTTTGCGACCAGCGCCATTGCGGACAACCGCTTTAGTAGAGCTGCCCACTTTCACACTTTTGACCTCATTTTTAATGGCTACGCGCAGTTCCACTGCTGCCTGTGCCGAACCTACTGGCACCAACCAAAATAACAAGACAAACCACAAATGTTGCCCAGGAAGTCGCACTAGCTTCTTTAGGAGTGAGCGGGCAGAAACTGAGAATCCTGGAAATTCCATTAAAACTATCTCCTCACATGAATCTGGGCACAGTTAGGATTAATTTTGATTGGTCTAATTTCACCAACAGAAATTCCCTGCCTGCGTGGGATGCCACTATTGTCGCTTGAAGTATGAACTACCTCTACCAACCGCAAATCTAGACATTACCCAAATTTGACTTAAATTTTGGTTCCTAGTCAACCAGGGACGCAGTTTGGGAAAATGCGGGAAATCCTCTCCCTGTGAGAAGCTTGCAACAAACCTGTGTCAGGATAGAAGATCAGAGGCAATTCAAGTTTTTTACGACTGACTGTGGAAATTACCTTCTTAGGAACAAGCTCTGGAGTTCCCACGCGCGCGCGTAACGTTTCCAGTCTTGCTTTGCGCCTTCCTCAGCAAGCAGAAGTCTGGCTCTTTGACTGTGGCGAAGGCACCCAGCACCAATTGCTACGCAGTAAACTCAAAATCTCTCAGCTTCGGCGGATTTTTATCACCCACATGCATGGGGATCATATCTTTGGCTTGATGGGGCTACTGGCGAGTAGCGGTTTGGCTGGGACAGGCGCACAGATAGATGTTTATGGTCCAGCAGGGTTAGATGAGTATCTCCGTGCTTGCGCTAAATACTCTTATGCTCATTTATCTAACCAGGTTAAAGTCCACACTGTGCAACCGGGAACTATTTATGAGGACAAAGGGTTTACGGTGAGTTGCCAACCTCTCAAGCATCGCGTCCCCACCTTTGGCTATCGTATTGCTGAAAAAGACCGACCAGGACGATTCCAGGTCGAGAAAGCCACTGCTCTCGGCATTCCTTCTGGTCCGATTTATGGTCAACTTAAGCGGGGCGAAACTGTTACTCTACCCGATGGTCGTCGGATTCGGGGCAAAGACCTATGTGAGGCAGATGAACCGGGTCGCAAAGTCGCCTATTGTAGCGATACCATTTATTGTGATGCTGCTGTGGAACTGGCACAGGAAGCAGATGTTTTGATTCACGAGGCTACCTTTGCCCATCTCGATTCCCAGTTAGCTTTCGAGCGTCTGCATTCCACCTCCACAATGGCGGCACAAGTTGCCCTCACTGCGAGGGTGAAACAGCTCATTATGACCCACTTCAGCCCCCGCTATGTCCCCGGCAATCCTCTAGATTTAGACAACTTGCTCCAAGAGGCAAAGGCGATTTTTCCCAATACTAAGCTCGCACGCGATTTCTTGAGCTACGAGATACCTAGGAATCGGACAGCTCAGTTTGCTGAGAGCAGTTAGGGTAATGAGTAATTCGTAGGGGCAAGCCGCCAGCTCGCCCGTACTCGTAGTTCGTGATGAATTCATTAAGAGTGCAAGCTCGTTCCTTTTCCGAGCAAAAAAAACGAAACAACCGTATACTTTTAGAACTTATGCAATCACGCCTGTAAATTTAATGAATTTCTATTCTTTGCTCTGTGCCTGTGTGGTTAGCTCAACCACGTATGTCCTTGTTTACGAATGTCTCCAAACTTTGCAGCGGATACCCACTCACGGGAAAATCCAATGCCGCCAGTGTTCCAGAGCGGGCAGGAGCTCAACTTGGCTGGGCTCGAGTGGAGGAGGTGCGAGAGGGGTGAATCGCCTCGTCCGGGTCTGGATGGGGATATGGGGGTGAGCAGTTCCTGCGCTGGGTGATGGACTCACATGGTGAGATGATGGAAGTGGTGATGTGAGCTGGGACAAGCAAAGGCTTGGTACCACTTCCCCGGAGTGGGGTGTTAGAGCGTTCTTGGGGCTGGTTCCACTGCTGCCGACGATGAAGCCAAGATGATGAAGTTCTGCCCCAGACCTCTGAAGCCTTAATCTACGTGGCGAAGATTCGGTTAATGTTGCGACCTTTAGCGTAAGTCAAACTTTTCAGACATCCTCTTAGCTCGACTTTTGCCCTTTTGCCGTAGGTGCCGGCCAGTTGCCGGACAAGGCAGATCCTCCTGGAGATCCAGTCATCCCATTTTTTGGAAGCAGCGCACTAAGATGGAGGCGGCGAGCTGAAGGCAGCGGCTGCCATGACCACCGTCTTCAACACCGAGATTGCCGAGTCCCCCCAAAAGCGACAATGCCTGCTGCGCAAGCACCAACACGCTCGGGACCGAGACCGGTTGCCTGCGCTGTAGTTGCGCAAGACCGGTCAGGTGCGAACCCGGCGGAAACTGGCGCGCTTGATGGGCTGCAACGAGTCCAGCCTCTAGCGCTGGTTCTGGCTCTACCAGCAGCGAGGACTGGAGGGACTGCTGCAACACCACTCGCCGCCGGGTCCGCCTAGGGAGCTGACGCCCTCAATCCGGCAGGCCCTGGAGCAGAAACTGAGCGACCCCAACGGCTGGAGAAGCTACGGCGAGCTCAAGGCGTGGTTTCAGCAGGAAGTTGGGATGGTCAGCTCCTACAGCAGCGTCTATCGCTGGGTCGGCAAGAAGCTGCAAGCCCAGCCCAAAGTGCCGCAGCGGCAGTTCCAAAAAAACTCCCACGCCTGCTGAGCGTGATGCACCAGCACTTCGGCGGCCCCCAGCCGCTGCGCTACTTCTGCATGGACGAATCCCGCTGGGGCCTCAAAACCGAGCTGGGGCGAGGCATCGCGCTCAAGGGAGTGAAGCCGGTGGCCCCCCTGCAGTGGCCACCACCACTGCTGGCTTTATGGGGCCGTTGAGGTCCCCAGCGGCCAGTCCCTGTTCTACGTTTTCTCCCATCTGGACCCTGTCTGCTTCCAGCGCTTTCTAGACCATCTCGCCCAGCAGTTCCCCACTAGCTTCCACTTGCTGCAGCTGGACCAGGCGGGCGCTCACATCGCCACCCAGTTGCAGTGGCCCGCCAAGGTCACGCCAGTGTTTCAGCCACCGGCTAGTCCCGAGCGGGGTCCCATCGATCGTCTTTGGCAGGAGCTCAGGGAGCGGTTCCGGGGACGCAACTTCGCGACGCTGCAAGACCTGCAGCAGTGGCTGTTCCATCAGCTCAATCATCTCTCGGAACGGACCATCCGCTCGCTCACCAACTGGAAGTTCATCCGCCGAGCGGTCCACTTCGCTAAAAAAAGTGCAATATTATTCGTAATTAGTATAATCCCATTTTTAGTAGTAGATGCACGCTTACTTGAAATCATGCCCCCCATATTGAGGGAGTTTTGAGAGTCTAAATCCAGTGCACAGGCTACGAGGATTGGGATAAGGCTCTCTGCGCTTGCGAAGGCCGCTTTTAAAGATACCGCAGCAGTCATTCAGCGCAACCAAGTTGCAATATCGCGGTTGGCACGCCTCAGGACTGCCGGGTCACCATCGATGCGCATGATCATGATGGCACCCTCGATGCGGGCAACCGCATCCTGGGCCAACTGCCCAGCCCGGTCTTGTTCGTATTGGGACCGAAGCAAGTGCACTAGGGCTTGGCGCCACTCGTCGAAGTACGCCCGAATGAGCTGAGCGAACTGCGGCAGGGTATTGATGGTCTCGAGGGCGAGGTTGCCCATTAGGCAACCGCCTTCGCTGTCGATAAAGTAGTCCTCGACCGCCTGAGTCAAGTTGGCTAGCCGCTCGCGAGGCGAGCGGCTCTCGTCGTAGGCCAAGCTGAAAATTTGCTTGCTGGAGGAAGCGCGAACATGCCTCATGGCCTCAACCGCAAGCTGTTCCTTACCGTCGAAGTAGTAATAGACGCTGCCTTTGAGCAGGCCCGCGGCCTTCCCCACATCGGCCATGGTGGTGTTGTGGTAGCCGTGGAGCTTGAACAACTGCAGGGCTTGTTGGACGAGGTGCTCGCGACCAGCTCGGGCAGCGGCCATAGTGCTAAACGAACGGTTGTTTTGAGTTAACACCGCCATCCTAGCGCAGCTTTTGCCTGGTTTCCAGGCCAGTAGCAGCCTGAGGTAACGGTTGAGAGATACGGTTATCGGTGTTAATATACCAACCGTTTGGTAAAATAAGTATGGCAATGTCGCAACACAGCGCGTCCCGTCCCTTCCTGGGCCCCCAAATCGTCGGTGTCGCCTGCCTGACGCTGATGGGGGCATTCGGACTCAACCTAACAGGGGGGCAATTCTTCGCACCGCTATCGGCTGCTTACGGCTGGAGCTTGCCCACGCTGAGTCTGGCCGTGGCCATCAACGCCATCGTTTGGGGGCTATTCCAACCCGTCATGGGCACCCTAATCGACCGCTTTGGACCCAAACCGGTCATTGCGAGCAGTACGGCCCTAATGGGCATTGCTTTTTTACTATCCGCTAGTTTGAACCAGCTTTACCAGTTCTTTTTCTACTACGGGGTGCTGGCTGCCATTGGCTTTGCCGGTTGTAGCTCCCTGGCCAACTCCGTGCTGGTCTCGAAGTGGTACTCGCGCCGGCGGGCAGTGATGCTGGCGCGCAGCTCGCTGGGCATCAACTTCGGTCAGTTGGCCTTGCTACCGCTGACCGGATGGCTGATCGATTACGCCAACTTTCGAGTGTCCTTTGCGGTCCTGGGCAGCATTATGCTGCTGGGGGTAGTGCCAGCCGTGTTGTTTTGGGTGCGGGATGACCCCGAGGCCGCAGGCCAACGTCCCGATGGCAATCTGTCGCCGCCTAGCGAACGGGCACAATCCAAGCCCCAAGCAGCGAAGGTGGATCCCAGTCAGGTCCTGCAAAACAAAGATTTCTGGCTCACCACCATTGGCTTTGTCAGCTGCGGCTACAGCCTTTATCTAGTCACCATGCACTTGCCCAAGCACGCCATCGACCTGGGGGGCGGCGCTGCTTTGGGCGGTCAGTTGCTGGGAATCGCGGCGGCGGCCAGTGCCGTCTCCATGTGGACGACAGGGCAATTGGCACGAAGCTATCAAAAGCGGACGATTTTGGTGCCGCTTTATCTTATCCGCGCGGCGGCGTTCGCCTGGCTGGCGCTCGCCCCTGGGATCGGGGCCCTCTACCTTTTTGCCATAGTCTATGGGCTGTCGTCGTTCCCAGTCATTCCCATGGTCACTGGTATTGTTGGCAGCCGGTTTGGCATTAGCAAGATGGGCCTGGTTCTGGGGTCAGCTTGGTTGCTCCACCAAGTATTTGCCGCGCTAGGAATATTTTTGGGGGGGTTCCTGCGCTCGGCAACCGGGGACTATACCCTGGCGTTCTGGAGTTGTGCGGCCATGTTGGCCTTAGGCGGCATCGTCACGTTCTTTGTCGACGAACGACCCAGACAAACGGTACGAGTATAGCTTTTAACGGGAGATCGGGATCGCGCAATCCATCCATTTCCCTGAGCTCGACTTTTGCCCTTTTGCCGTAAGGCTAGTTGCCGGACAAGGCAGACCCTCCTGGAGACCCAGTCAGAAACAATCCAGGTAGGTAGCCAGG